>NZ_AJVM01000071.1:0-62056 GCF_000281735.1 Rhizobium sp. AP16
CGGCTGGTCACCCCCAGCCGCCACTATGCGGCGACCTGGTGTATCAATAAGGCGCCTGCACCGGCCCCATGCCGACATAGACCGTCTTCAGCTCGGAATAATGCTCCAGCGCCGCCAGCGAATTCTCGCGGCCGAAGCCGGATTGCTTGGAGCCGCCGAAGGGGATTTCGACCGGCGCGAGATTGTAGGCGTTGATCCACAGCGTCCCGGCCTCGAGCTGGTCGACGACGCGGTGGGCGCGGGTGAGATCGGCGGTGAAAACGCCGCCGGACAGGCCGAATTCCGTGTCGTTGGCGCGGGCGATGACCTCCGCTTCGTCATCGAAATCGAGAACGCACATCACCGGCCCGAAAATCTCCTCGCGGGCGATGGTCATGTCGTCAGTGACGTCGGCAAAGACGGTCGGCTGTACGTAATAGCCTTCGCCGGAGACATTGTTCGGAATGCCGCCGCCGGCCACCAGAGTCGCGCCTTCGGCCTTGCCCTTCTCGATATAGGACAGCACTTTTTCGCGCTGCGCCCAGGACACCATCGGGCCGACTTGCGTCGCCTCGTCCATGGGGTCGCCGATCAGCATGGCTTCGGTGCGCGCTTTCAGACGCTTCAGGAATTCAGCCTTGATCTTGCGATTGACGAAGACGCGCGTGCCGTTCGAGCAGACCTGGCCGGTCGAATAGAAATTGCCGAGCATGGCGCCGCCGATGGCGCTGTCGATGTCGGCATCGTCGAAGACGATCAGCGGCGACTTGCCGCCGAGTTCCATGGTGACGTGCTTGAGGCTTCCAGCGGCGGCGGCCGCGACCTTGCGGCCTGTCGGCACAGAGCCGGTCAGCGATACCTTGGCGACGTCGGGATGGTTGATCAGCAGCGGTCCGGTCTCGCGGTCGCCCTGGATGACATTGTAGAGCCCCTTCGGCAGACCGGATTCGATGAGGATCTCGGCGATCTTCAGCGCGCCGAGCGGGGTGTTTTCCGAAGGCTTGAACACCATGGCGTTGCCGGCGATCAGCGCGGGCGCACCCTTCCAGCAGGCGATCTGCTGCGGATAGTTCCAGGCGCCGATGCCGACGCAGACGCCGAGCGGCACGCGCTTGGTATAGGCGAAATCGCCGCCGAGCGGGATGTAGGAGCCGTTGAGGCCGGCAGCCGCGATGCCGCCGAAGAATTCGAAGCTATCGGCACCCGAGGTCGGATCGGCGACGATGGTTTCCTGGATCGGCTTGCCGGTGTCGAGCGTTTCAAGCTCCGAAAGTTCGCGGTTACGCTCGCGCATGATGTCGGCGGCGCGCTTCAGGATGCGGCCGCGCGCCGTCGGGCTCATCGCCGCCCATTCCGGCTGCGCGCGCTTGGCAGCGGCGATTGCTTGCTCGACGATGGCGGGGGTTGCGGCATGCAGCCGGGCGATCACTTCGCCGGTTGCCGGATAGATGCTTTCAATGACGGTGCCGTCGGTATCCTCGACATATTCGCCGTCGATGAAATGGGAGGCTTTCGGTTGTGCACGCATCATAGGACCCTCAATTCTTCGTAAGACACCATGACATGCTCTTGGAACGCAGGTCGTTCGGTCAGGTTTCGGTAGTAGCGCTCCAGCCGGGGACGGGGAGGACGCGGAATGTCGATGTCGAAATAGCGATAGAGAACGTGGCCGAACTGGATGTCGGCCAGCGTCAGCTTCTCACCTGCAAGGAAGCGATGCTGTTCAAGTTGCGTCTCGGCGATGTCGAACTTTTTGCTGAGAAGGGCAAGGGCGGCACTGATGGCAGCGTCGTCACGCAAGGCCCGCGCGGCCCGCACTACGCGCCAGAACACCGGGGCGGTGAAACTCAGCGCCACATTGAGCTTCGCCCATTCCGCCCATTTGTCGATCTGGGCGCGGCGACTAGGTTCTCTCGGCCAAAAGTCCTCAGCCGCATATTGCTCGGCGAGATAGCGCAGAATGGCGCCTGTTTCCCACAGCGGTTCACCCTCGCCGTCACGCAAGACCGGTACGGTGCTGTTCGGGTTCATCGCGAGGAACTCCGGCGTGTCGACGACCCCGTAGGTGAACCCCGCGTCGATGCGCTTGTAGTCAAGACCAAGCTCGCCGATGCACCACATCAGCGCCTGTACGTTCGATGACGATTTCCGGCCCCATACGGTCAGCATTCTATCGGCCTCCCAGTGCGTTCAGGTGCATCGTCAGATAATCTTCGGTGAGCGCGATCGACCCTTCGATGCTGATCGGCGCCGACCGCAGGCTCTGGCGGATATAGAGCCCGTCGATCATGGCGGCGGCACCCTCGGCAATGCGCTCGGCATCGTCGGAGAGGCATAGCGCCTTCAGATTTGCGAGCAGGTTCGAGCGCAGCCGCCGGGCATAGATGACGAGGAAGCGGCGGGTCTCTTCGGACCGCTGCGCTTCGGCATAGAAGGCGAGCCAGGCTGCAATCGTCTCCGGCGCGAATTGATCTGCGTGGAAGCTGACATGGATGACGGCGGACAGTTTTTCCCGCGGCGTCTTTGCGGCCCTCATCGCCGTCACTGTGCTGTCGCGCAGCCGCTGTAGGTGATGACGGACGGTCTCTATCAGCAACTGTTCCTTGCTGCCGAAGTAGTGATGGGCAAGCGCCGGGGAAACGCCGGCCTGCTTGGCGATTTCGGACATGGTGACGGTCAGCGAGCCGTGATCGCCGATCACGCGCATCGCCGCGTCCACAAGCGCCTTGCGGCGCACCGGTTCCATTCCGACTTTCGGCATCATTTACCCCCGAGATTACCGTAGTGTATTTTTGATTGACTGATCAATCAATAAAAAAATCACTTGGCGGCTGGGTATGGGCTGAAAATCCGCTACCCCTTTCCGAGTTGCATTTCTGTGCCATACTCTTGAGGAGGAGGTGCAGTCATGGTCAATGTTCTGGATGAGGTTCCCCCGTCTGCAATGCGCGAAAAATGGGGGTGGTTTGTAGCGCTTGGTGTATTTCTGCTCGTTTGCGGCGCCATCGCCTTCGGCAATCTTTTCGTCGCCACCGTCGCATCGGTTTATTATGTCGGCATGCTGATGCTGATCGGCGGCATCATCCATCTTGCGCATGCCTTTCAGGTGCGGGGATGGGAGCATATCCTGTTCTGGATATTGAGCGGCCTGCTCTATACGCTCGCCGGCATTCTTGCCTTTGCCAATCCCTTGCTCGCCTCGGAAGCGCTGACGCTCTTTCTGGCCATCGCACTGCTGATCGCCGGTACATTTCGCGTCTGGGTCGGCCGCAAGCTGAAGCCGGAGCGGGGCTGGGTCTGGATCGTCATCGGCGGCGTGGTCACCGCGCTTGCCGGCATTGCCATTGCGCTCGGCTGGCCGGTCAACAGCCTCTGGGTTCTCGGCCTTTTCCTCGCGGTTGACCTGACGTTCCAGGGCTGGACGCTGATGGCTTTCGGCTTTGCGCTCAGGCGATAGAAGCGCGTACAACCGGCGGTAACGAAGTGCGACTTTTTGACAAGAGGCGTGAGCGGGATTACCCTCTAGAGGCTGTCATGCGGAATGGAGCGGCACTGAACGACAGAGTACTCGGTGCCATAGTCGAGAGCATGCGTGTTTATGGAGACGCGCCCTGAAGGCTCCGGCTACACATCTGGAGCGGGTCTCCAGCGAAAAATTCTGCTTAAGAACTACAAGGGAGGAATATCATGCCGATGGTAACGGTTTCCATCTCTCCGCTTCAGGCTGCCGGCATCCGAGCGGCCGTCGATACAGGTACTTATGCATCGAGCAGTGAGGTCGTGCGCGAGGCTTTGCGCATGTGGGATGCCGCGCGCAAGCGTGGTGAGATCTGCGATGTGCCGCGTGCGGCCAATGATCCGGATGGCGCGGTAAAGAGCAGCCGATGCGTTGCCGACATGTTCGCCGATTACGAGGCGGAAACACACCGGCATAACTGAGTGTCGAGGACTTCGCATCTTGCGAAGCCGGTGTCGTCGATCCCCGGATCGTGGCGGCAGCATTTATGGTTAACGTTGTTTTACCATTCACGAAACTTTCACATAGGGGAAAGGTTTCGTTGACGCTTGTGGCCCATCTTGGGCCGAAAACGCGACAAATCCAAAGTTTACTCAAAAACTTAGATCAAAAATTCTTTAGTGGAGATGGGCATGTCCCTGACTGCCGCCGTCGAGCCTGGCGTATTGCGCCGGTATGCCAGCGACCAGATTGTCACGCTCGCCAAACTCGTGATCGAAAATGCCTTCCAGCCGATCGTCGAAGCCGGCACGGGTGCGGTCTTCGGCTATGAAGCCTTGATGCGCGGGCAGGAGCGGATCGGTTTCGACAGCCCGATCGAAATTCTCGATGAGGCCGAGCGTAGCGGCCAGCTCCTGGGGCTGGAGCAGATGGTGACGAGCCGGGCAGTGGCGAAATTCGCGACGCTCCCCAATGCTGGCACCGCAACCCTTTTCCTCAATCTCGATGTCCGCCTGATCCCACAGGGCGACGTTCTGGTCGATGGTCTGCTGCAGTATATGAAGAAGGCCGGCATTGCGCCGTCCTCCATCTGCTTCGAACTCTCCGAGCGCTTCGACAATACCAGCGTGCCGGAGTTTTCCGATCTGGTCGCCAAGATGCGGGATGCCGGTTTCAAGCTGGCGATCGATGATTTCGGCGTCGGTCATGGCGAAATGAAGCTCCTGGCTGACTATCCTGTCGATTATCTCAAGATCGACCGGCATTTCGTCGCCAATATCGATCGCAACGCCCGCAAGCGGCACATCTTAAGAAACATCGTCAATATCGCCCATGTCCTCGGCACCCGCGTCATCGCCGAGGGGATCGAGACCGAGGCGGAGTTTTTGACCTGCCGCGAATTCGGCGTCGATCTCGTCCAGGGCTGGTTCATCGCCCGCCCGACGATGCTGGTCAACGAGCTGAAGCCCGCCTTTCCGCATCTGCAGGATCTCGGCAAGAGGGCGCGCAACAGCCAATCGCTGGACGAGGTTCTCATTCGCAAGCAGATCGAGGTGCTGCCGACCATCGGCGAGAACGACAGCATCGACAGCGTTTTCGAACTCTTCCGCCGCAATCCGCGTCGCGCCTATTTCCCCGTCGTCAATGCCAATGGCGAACCGCGCGGCATCATCCACGAGTACCAGCTCAAGGAATATATTTACCAGCCCTTCGGCCGCGACCTCCTGAAGAACAAGGTCTATGAACGCTCGATTTCCCATTTCGTCGAGATGGCGCCGATCGTCGGCCTGGATTCCGACGCCGACACGCTAATGGCGATCTTCGCCAATATGGAAAGCAGCGATTGCCTGATCGTCACCGAGGGCACGCATTATGCCGGCATCGTCTCGGCCGCCTCGCTGATCAAGGTCATCAACGAAAAGCAGCTCAAGGTCGCTCAGGATCAGAACCCGCTCACCGGCCTGCCGGGCAACCGCGCCATTCATGATTTCATGCAGAGCACCGGCCGCGATGGCGATGAGGTCAGGCACTTTTGCTATTTCGACTTCGACAATTTCAAGCCGTTCAACGATGCCTACGGCTTCCATCTTGGTGACCACGCCATCTCGCTATTCGCCGCTCTGATGCGGCGTTATTTCTTCGCCGAGCGCCATTTCCTCGGTCATGTCGGCGGCGATGATTTCTTCATCGGCGTCTCCGGCTGGACTGTGGAAGAGCTGCGTGAAATCCTCGACAGGCTGCTTGCCGATTTCCACGCCGATGTGCTGGAGTTCTATTCGCCCGAGGATCGCACCGCCGGCCGTATCCGTGGTCATGACCGCAGCGGCGCCGAGGCCATGTTCCCGTTGATGCGTTGCTCCATCGGCATTCTCGAGCTGCCCGAGGGGCTGGTCATCGACGATATCAACCGCGTCAGCACCTCGATCGCCGGCATCAAGGCAAGGGCGAAGGAGAGCGAAATCGGCATTTCGTTCCTGAGCCTGGGCGAGACGAATTGACGCCCTCCCATACCCGCTTCTTTTCAAGCCGCATGCGCTAAACTATCTCCATTGCTTTGCTGGGATGAGGAGAGTCGAGCTATGCGCTTGCCGTCTGAAATGCGTTTTGTGGATTTGCCGTCCTTCGGTGCGCCCGAGGTCATGACCATCGCCCGCAAGCCTCTGCCGGTGTTGAAAGATGGCGAGATCCTCGTTCGGGTCGAGGCGGCCGGCGTCAACCGGCCAGATGTGGCGCAACGGCAGGGTATCTATCCTCCGCCGAAGGATGCCAGCCCCATGCTCGGGTTGGAAGTTGCCGGCGAAGTCGTCGATGTCGCGCGCGGCGTCACGGAATTTGCCATCGGCAACAAGGTCTGCGGTCTCGCCAACGGCGGTGCCTATGCCGAATATTGCGTTCTCCCGGCCAGCCAGGCTTTGCGGTTTCCGAACGGCTATGATGCCGTTCGCGCGGCGGCGTTGCCGGAGACGTTCTTCACCGTCTGGGCCAACCTTTTCCAGATGGCCGGTCTCACCGAGGGCGAGAGCGTCTTGATCCATGGCGGCTCCAGCGGCATCGGCACGACGGCGATCCAGCTTGCCTATGCTTTCGGCGCCACGGTCTACGCCACCGCTGGCTCGAAGGAGAAATGCGAGGCCTGTGAGAAGCTCGGCGCGAAGCGGGCGATCAACTATAAGGACGAAGATTTCGCCGAGGTGATCAAGGCGGAAACCGGCCACGGTGTCGATATCATCCTCGACATGATCGGTGCTGCCTATTTCGAAAAGAACCTGGCCTCGCTCGCCAAGGACGGTTGCCTGTCGATTATCGCCTTCCTCGGTGGCTCGGTGGCCGAAAAGGCCAATCTGCAGCCGATCATGGTCAAGCGCCTGACGGTGACGGGTTCGACCATGCGTCCGCGCACAGCGGAAGAGAAACGCGCCATCCGCGACGACCTCCTGTCGCAGGTCTGGCCGCTGCTCGACGAGGGCAGGATTGCCCCCGTCATCTACAAGACCTTCGCCTTTGACGACGTCATCGACGCGCATCGGCTGATGGAGACCAGCAATCACATCGGCAAGATCATGCTGAAGCTGGCTTGAGAGTGAACGACATGGCGATGGCGACGAGGCCGGGCAGGGCCATCAGCGTATAGAGCCATGTCGCCGCCGATAGGCTGCCGGCGATGCCGCCGGGATGGGCGAGCCCGGCACTGTTGACGATGACGCCTGCGAGCGCTGCGCCGAAGGCGCCGCCGAGCGATTGGACCATCGAGATGGCCGCCGAAGCCTTGTCCTGCTCTGTTTGGTCGGCAAGGCTGATGATTCTGGCGATCAGATGTCCCCAGCCAAGACCGACGCCAAAGCCCATCAGGAACATGGAGATGACAGCGGGCGCGACCCAGATGAGATGGCCGGCCGGATTGTCTCTGGCGACAAAGGGGATCAACGAAGCGGTGGAGGCGGTTTCAAGTACGCAGCCGATGATGATCGCAATGACGGCTTGCCGTCCCGAAAACGAGGCACTGAAGAAGGCCGCCACGGTCCAGCCGAGTGCCACCAGCGCGACGAGGTAGCCGGAGGCGAGCGGTGCGACGCCGTGCAGGTTTTGCAGGAAGTAAGGGATGTAGATATCGCTCGTCAGCACCAGCATCATGGTGAACATCATCAGATAGAGCCGGGATATCGGCTTGGCGAGGGTGACGGCGCCCTTTGGCAGGAGCCGGGTCTGCCCCTTGCTCTCGAAGATCAACATGGCCGCGATGAAAGCGACAGATAGGCCGATCAGCAGGATCTTGTAGGATTCATGATCGCTTGTACTCGCAAAACTCGTTAGCAGGACTGCCGTGAGCAGAAGTGCGATCTGGACCAGCGGCGTTTTCCCCTCCGCGCGATCGTCCTTGACCTTCGGCAACAGCCATCGCGCCGACAGGGCCATGAGACCGGCCACAGGCACGAGAATAATGAAGGCCTCGCGCCATGCATGACCGGCGGAGAACATTCCGCCGAGCGTCGGCCCGAGCACCGTGGCGACGCCCCATATTGCCGCATACAGCGTGGAGGCCTTGCGCCACATCGGCTCGGGGTAAACGAAGCGAATAAAGGCATAGGCGAGGCCAGCGAGCATGCCGACGCCGTAACCTTGTACAGCGCGGCCGGCCAGCACGACATGCATCGTGGGTGCGATGGCACAGATCAGGTTTCCGGCGCCGAATATCAGCGCCGCCGCAACATAGACCGCGCGCAGGCCCATGCCTCTCGGCCGTGTCGCAACGGTGATCGAGCCGAGCACGCCGGCCGCAACGAAAAGCGTCGTCATCCAGGAAAACAGCTCCAGGCCGCCGATGTCTCGAACGATAGACGGCGCGAGCGTCGCGGTGATGTAGGATTCGACGGCATAGAGGGTGACGCCACCACCGAGCATCAATGTCGCGGGGAGGAGCCGGGGTGAGAAGAGAGTGAAGATGGAGTCGGAGCGGGACGTATCTGCGTGGTCGATGCTGGACATCGGATGTTCCTCGGTATTTTCCCTGGCGAATGTTTATTTTCCAAGTTATAGATTGGAAAATTACATCGCTGTAGAATTAAAACAAGAGAAAACTTGGAAAAATGCGTCAGTCGCCCATCAACCGAATCCTGATCCTGTTGAAAACCGATGGTCCGCAGCTTGCAGCAGCCCTCGGCAGCGCGCTTGGCATATCGTCGGAAGCGGTGCGCCAGCAGTTGACGAAGATGGCGGAGGAGGGGTTGGTCGAGCCGGTGACGGAGGCGTCCTCGGGCAGGGGCAGGCCGCGACAGCTCTGGCACCTGACGGCAACCGGCAACCGGCAGTTTCCCGACGGCCATGCTGACCTCACCGCGACGCTTCTGGCGACCATGGCCGACCAGCTTGGGCAGGGGGCGGTCAACGCGGTGATTTCAGCCCGCGAGGTGGAGACACTGAAGCGTTACCGCAGCGAAATCGACATCGGCTCCGACCTGCCTTCGCGTGTTGCCACGCTTGCGGCCATCCGCACGCGCGAAGGCTACATGGCCGATCATTGGTTGGAGGAGGACGGCTCCGTCATCCTGGTGGAAAATCACTGCCCCATCTGTTCAGCCGCAAGCGTCTGCGCCGGCTTCTGTCGGTCGGAGCTCGAGACGTTTCGTGAGGCGCTGGCGGCAAGCGTGGAGCGGGAGGAGCATATTCTGCTCGGGGCGCGGCGTTGTGCGTACAGGATTCGAGCTGCTGTCTGAAGGAGGGGCACGGTCAGTTTCAAGCCGAGAGCCCGAATGACGCCCATCTGCACCAACTTTGTAACCAGATAGCCGCTGCCACTATATGCCGATTGGCAACCCTCCCAGCAGCGACTAACAATACCTCATCCCGCAAATCAAAGAGCGCTTTCCATCATGTCCAATCCTGTCTGCGTCGAAGTCACCCGTGGAAATCTCGTTGAGAGCCGTCATCGTGGATCGGTCGCCGCGGTCGATGGCGACGGGAAGCTGGTTTTCTCACTTGGCGATATCGAAAACGGCGTGTTTCCGCGTTCCGCCTGTAAGGCGATGCAGGCTTTGCCACTGGTCGAAAGCGGCGCGGCGGATGCCTATGGCTTCGGTAATAAGGAGCTGGCGCTGGCCTGCTCTTCGCATAATGGCGAGGACGAGCATGTGGCGCTGGCCGCGTCCATGCTTGCGCGTGCCGGTCGTGATGTGACCACGCTTGAATGCGGCGCGCATTGGTCCTTCGACCAGAAGACGATTATCCATCAGGCGCGCACTCTCGACAAGCCGACGGCGCTGCACAACAACTGTTCGGGCAAGCATTCCGGTTTCATCTGCGCCTGTTCTCATCAAGACATCGATCCCACGGGCTATGTCGGCTACGACCATCCGCTGCAGCAGCAGATCCGCGCGACGATGCAGAGCCTGACGGACACGCCGCTGGGCCATGACAATTGCGGCATCGACGGCTGCGCCATCCCGAGCTACGCCGTGCCGCTCAGGAGCCTGGCGCATGGCTTTGCTAGGATGGCGACCGGTAACGGACTGGAGCCATTGCGCGCCAAGGCGTCTCGCCGCCTGTTCGACGCCTGCATGGCCGAGCCCTTCTATGTCGCCGGCACCGATCGCGCCTGCACGAAGCTGATGCAGATCGCTCCCGGCCGGATTTTCGCCAAGACCGGCGCCGAAGGCGTCTTCTGCGCGGCGATCCCCGAGCAGGGCGTTGCGATTGCCGTCAAATGCGATGATGGCACAACGCGCGCCGCCGAGGCCATGGTGGCGGCCACACTCGCCCGCTTCTTTGAAAAGGGCGGTGATATCAACTCGGGTTTGATGGCCATGGCCAATAAGGCGCTGAACAACTGGAACCGCATTCATGTCGGCGATATCAGGGCGACGACAGTCCTGACAGCTTGATACGGCTTACGCGACGAGGATGCTCACTCCGGCGTCTCGATAGGGTGCGAGACTTCCTTCCGCAACGTTAGACGGCACGATCATGCCCGAAATCGCCGTGATGGGCAGGATGTGGCAGGGCGAGGCGGCATCCAGCTTCTCCTGTGTCGCCAGCACATAGGTTTCCGCCGAACATTGGGTGATATGCCGCTTGATGGCGGCTTCCTCGAAGTCGCCGGTCGAAAGACCGCGGGCGGGATGGATCGCGGTGACCCCGAGGAAGAAGATGTCCGGCCGCACCAGCGAGATCGCCGCCATCGCCACGGCCCCCGTCGCCACCATCGAATGCTTGTAGAGTTTGCCGCCGATCAGGATGACTTCGGCCGTCGGGTGATGCTCCAGTTCGCCTGCGATCGTTGGGCTGTGGGTAACGATGGTGAAGGCAAAATCCCTGGGGAGGTGGCGGGCGATTTCCGCATTCGTTGTGCCGCCATCGAGGAACACGGTCTGTCCCGGCCGAACCATCCCCGCCGCATAGGCGCCGAGCTGACGCTTCACCTCCGACGACACGTTTTGCCTCGCCGAGAAATCCGGTAGTTCGGGTGAGAGCGGCAGCGCGCCGCCATGCACGCGCTTCAGCAGCTTTTCCGCCGCCATCTCTCGAAGATCCCTGCGGATCGTGTCCTCTGACAGACCGAGATCGTCCGCGACCGACTTGGCGATCACCTGACCGTCGCGGCGCAGGATATCGAGGATGAGGGTCTTTCGTTGACTGGTGAGCATGCTGCCTGCTTTTGCACGATAATTCATGGTGTATCGTGAATTTACCAGAAATGAGTCGACAATCAAGAAATTTAATGCATTTTCGTGCAAATTCCTGCAAGCGGCAGGAGAAAAAGGAGATGTGACATGTTGATCTTGATTGCCGGACCCTATCGCTCCGGAACCGGGGACGATCCCGAAAAGATGGCCGAAAATCTCAAGCGGCTGGAAGAGCCGTCCCATGCGCTGTTCAGGGCAGGGCACCTGCCGATGATCGGCGAATGGGTCGCCCTGCCGGTCTGGCACGCCGCCGGCGGCAAGAGCATCGGCGACGATCTCTATGAGGAAATCTTCCACCCGACCGCCCACCGGCTACTGCAACTTTGCGAGGGTGTTTTGAGATTGCCAGGCGAATCCAAGGGTGCGGACAATGATGTTCGCATTGCCCGCGAACGCGGCATTCCCGTCTGGCATCGGCTGGAGGATGTGCCTGGCTGCGCCTAAGGAACTTGCCGCCCATCTTCATGGCATGACGTGCGGGCCTTCGGTTTCCAGCGTCGCGTCATGGGGATGGGCACGCCCTTCCGCATCAATCAAAAGCTTTCATGGCAAGTATCAGTGTCAGCCACTTCCGTATTTGCCCGGATGCCTTTAGCTTTCCTCGGAGTCGAACCGAGGAACAGAATATGCCGACACTCTATTTTGCAACGGGCACCTGTGCGCTCGCAAGCCTGATCGCGCTTGAAGAATCCGGTCTCGCCTACGAAGCCCGGCCCATCAGCTTCGCCAACGGCGAGCAGCGTTCGCCGGAATACCTGGCGATCAATCCCAAGGGTCGCGTTCCCGCGCTGATCACCGACAAGGGCGTCATTACCGAAAATGTAGCGATTCTCGCCTATGTCGCCCAGATCGCCCCGCAGGCAAAGCTGGCGCCGCTCGACAATCCTTTCGAATTCGCCCGCATGCAGGCTTTCAACAGCTATCTCGCTTCGACCGTGCATATCAATCATGCCCATAAGATGCGTGGCCATCGCTGGACTGACGATGCCTCAGCAATCGAGGCGATGAAGGCCAAGGTGCCGCAGACCATGAGCGAGAGCTTTGCCCTGATCGAGGAGACGATGCTGGAAGGCCCGTGGGTCATGGGTGAGCAGTATACCGTCGCGGACGGCTACCTCTTCACCCTGACGCGCTGGCTGCCCGGCGACGGCGTCGATCTGGCCCGCTTCGAAAAGGTCAGTGCTCATCACGCCCGCATGCTGGAACGCCCGGCCGTGCAAAGGGCGCTTGCAGCCCAGCAGAGCTGATCAGATGGTCTCGAAGGCGGCTCGCAGCTTTTTCGGCGCGCGAAACCGCCAGGCTTCGATCAGCCGCAACTGCAGTTCGGCATCGCCGATTTCGGCGATGCGCAGCGGCAGCGACGGCCAGCCGATATAGTGATCCGATTGGAAATAGATCTCCGGTGCCATCTCGATCAGTTGTTCCTTGCGGTCGACGGGCAGGGACAGCACAATGGTTTTGGTGTTCTTGATCGAGGCGAATGCTTTGCCGCCGATTTTCAGCGCCGGCAGGCCGTAATGGGTACTGGTTTCGACGTCGGGCAAGTGGGCTGCTGTTACGAGCCGCAAAAGGCGCTGCAGAATATTGCCGATGTCAGTGCCCATCTGCCATGCTCTTTCTGGTTGTGTCCGAGCAAAAGAGAATATAAGCCATTGGATATGGAGGCAACTCTAACGTTGTAGAGAGCCATATGCCGATCAGTCGAGAGGGTCGAGTGATACTTGCGAACGCCATCGTCGTGATAGCGTTCTTGTCAATTATAGAGGGGCATCTTCACTACGATCGAAGATGGCGTGCGGCTTTTGAAACTGTTGCGGTAGGCAATACGGAAAAAGTCGTTCTGACCAAGCTCGGACGCCCGACCGCGCGCGAAAAACCGGACCGGCTATATCCTGGTTACGCATATACGAACTGTACCACGCCCTGCGTTGAAAGATTGTGGTATGAAAACCTCATTCCCGGCCTTGAGGCATGGTCCATTTCTCTTGATAGCGACAGGAGAGTTCTGGAAAGCTATCACTGGGCTTCACCATGAACGCACTCACGCACATTCCGTCGGTCGCTTGTCCCGCTCATCCGCTTTCCGCCCCAGATTTTCGGGCATGAGCGGCAGGTCGGCTAGTTCTTCCAGCGACATGGCCTCCAGTACGGGATGACTGAGCGGATCGTCTTCGCGCTCGCGATCCTCGTCCAGCAGGTGATTGAAGAAAAGCTTCAGTATCGACATGGCATGCCTCCTCGTCTCTCCGCGAATATGCGCCCATCGGGCATTCAGTGGGTCTGTGGCGGCAAGTTTCAACTCTATGCTGTAATGATCGCGCATTTCGCGCTGAATTTCAATTGAGAATGCCGGGATGCTGATATAGATATTCTATATGAGAAATCTCAACAGCGTTCATCTGAATGGGCTTCGTGCCCTGGAGGCGGTCGGCCGGCTGGGTTCGTTGCAGGCGGCCGCCGATGAGCTTGGCGTGACCATTGGAGCCGTCAGCCAGCAGGTGATCAAGGCGGAGGCGCAGCTGGGCCGGCCGGTCTTCGAACGCACGCCGAGGGGCATGGCGGTGACGGAGGCGGGTATCGCGGTGCTGGCGCGGCTTGGCGAGGGGTTTCAGGCGCTATCGGCGGCGGTGACCGTGGCGCAGTATCGTGACGACAACATTCTCACTATCTCGGTCGCGCCGGTTCTCGCCGCCCGCTGGCTGGTGCACAGGCTTGACCGCTTTGCCAAGCGGCATCCGGATATCCGCCTGCGCATCGACGCCACCACGCAACTGGTCAATCCGGCGACATCGGATGTCGATATCGGCATCCGCGTCGGCAGCGGCCGATGGCCGGGTGTCAAATCCGAGCTGCTGCTCGCGCAGAAGGTCTTTCCCGTCGTCACGCCGCAGATCGCCGCCACGCTCAAGGAGCCGGCGGATCTCTTAAAGGTGCCCGCCGTGATTGACGGGCACGCCATGTTTACCTGGGATGTCTGGCTGAAACAGGTCGGCCTTGCCGGCAGATGCATGGAAGAGCGGCATGTCTTCAACGACGCCTCGCTCTGCCTCGACGCCGCCATGGCCGGCCAGGGCGTGATGCTCGCCTGGCAGACGCTGGCGGCCTATGCGCTGCAACAGCAATGCCTCGTCGATCCCTTCGGCATCCGCGCCAAGACCGGCTTCGGTCACTATTTCATCACGGCCGAAGGCGTGCGAGAAGCCAAGAAGGTGACCGCCTTCAAAGCGTGGATCCGCGAGGAGATGGAAGAAAGCATGAGGCTCTTCCAGTGAGCAGGCCTCAGGCCGGCTCTTTGGCCCGGCCTGCCTGCATCGCCTTGTATGCGGTGCGCGACTGGCAGCGCTCGATCCAGGCCTTCACCTTCGGACGGCTGTCGAACAGGGGCTGCTCCGTCTGTGCGTAGCGCAGCACCTCGGCGGTGTTGAGGTCGGCAACGGTAAAGCGATCCCCGACGATATAATCCTGGTTCTGAAGATGCTGTTCCAGCACGTCCAGCGGCTTCTTCAGCGAGCGGCAGGCAACCGCGATCCCGGCCTTGCCGGCCTCGCTGCCTTCCAGGCCATTGTCGTAGATCCTGACGAGCGCAACGGAATAGGGCTCCACCTCGGTTGCCGCCCACATGGTCCACATCAAAAGCTGGCCTTCCTCCTCCACCGTCTTGCCGGCAAGCGGGCCGCCATATTTGCGGGCGAGATAGAGGTTGATGGCGAGCGATTCATGCATGACGAGAGCGCCATCCTTGATGCAGGGAATCATGCCCATCGGGTTGATCGCCAGAAACTCCGGCGACGTCGTGTTGAGCGGAGCATCGGTGGCGAGCGGATTCGCGATGCGGCCGGCCTGAATGACCGGCACGGACTTGAACTCGATGCCGAGTTCTTCCGCCATCCAGTAATTGCGCGATGCACGCGAGCGATAGACGCCATAGATTGTCAGCATGTTCCGTCTCCGAAGTGTTTTGGGTGGGGCGAGGGTATTGGCGGCTATTGGCGAAAGGAAGGGGTGTTCGCTGATATCTGGATGAAAGCTTTTGATGGGTGCACGGGACTAAGCACGAAAATATCTGCAAGCCACCCGGAATCTTTGCAAATCATGCTGTCTGCTCACCTCCTTTGTTCGGAAATTAGCCTCCGTGCATGTTAGATTCGACTCATGGTTTTCATCGGATGCGGTAGGAGGCATTCGGCGAAGAAGTCCATGCGCAATTGGTGACTGCGATCTCGGGAGGAGAGCAGATGCTGGCGACGAGCGTATCGCTTGACGACAAATATACCGCAGACGAGGGCCGTGTCTTCATGACCGGCCTGCAGACGCTGGTGCGTCTGCCTATGACCCAGATGCGCCGCGATCGCGCTGCCGGTCTCAACACCGCCGCCTTCATATCCGGCTATCGCGGTTCGCCGCTCGGCGGCTACGATCAGCAGCTTCTAAAAGCCAAGACCTATCTCGACGCGCATGACGTCACCTTCCAGCCTGGCATCAACGAGGACCTCGCGGCCACTGCCGTCTGGGGCACACAGCAAGTTGGTTTATCGCCCGGCGTTCGCAAGGATGGCGTGCTCGGCATCTGGTACGGCAAAGGCCCCGGCGTCGATCGATCGGGCGACGTGCTGAAACATGCCAATGCCGCCGGCACATCGAAGCATGGCGGCGTCCTCTGTTTTGCCGGCGACGATCATTCCGCCAAATCCTCCACCATTCCGCACCAGACCGACCATGATTTCATGTCGGCGGTCATTCCGGTCCTCTATCCCTCGTCCATTCACGAATTCCTCGAATACGGCCTGCTCGGCATCGCCATGTCGCGCTATTCCGGCTGCTGGGTCGGCATGAAGTTTATCGCCGACACCATCGAGACGACGGCCGCCGTCGATCTCTCCGGCGAAAGACGCCAATTCGTGCTGCCCACCGATTTCGAACTGCCGCCCGGTGGCCTGAACCTGCGCTGGCCCGATCCGCCGCTGGTGCAGGACGACCGTCTGCAGACCTACAAAGCCTATGCCGCCATCGCCTTCGCCCGCGCCAATCGCGTCGATGAAGTCACCCATGATGTACCCAACGCCCGCTTCGGCATCATCTCCTCCGGCAAGGCCTATGAGGATGTGCTGCAGGCGCTGCGCGAATTGGAGATCGGCCCGAAGGAAATGGCGGCGATCGGCCTGCGCATCCTCAAGGTCCGCATGCCCTGGCCGCTGGAGCCGGAAGCGGTCAGGCATTTCTCCGAAGGGCTGGACGAGGTGCTGGTCATCGAGGAGCGGCGCGAGATCATCGAAAACCAGATCAAGCAGCAGCTCTTCAACTGGCGCTCCGATGTCCGCCCGCGCATCGTCGGCAAGTTCGACGAGCACGACAAGCCTTATCTCAGCCTGTCGGCGGCACTGACCGTCGGCGCGGTCGCGAGAGCCATTGCCGGCCGCATCGTCAAGCTCGATCTCGATTCCTCATTGCATGATCGCATCGCCGCCAAGCTCACCTACCTCGCCGAGCGCGGTCAGATCAGCCGCACCCATGTCGCACCGGTGAACCGCACGCCGTTCTTCTGCTCCGGCTGTCCGCACAACACCTCGACCCGCGTTCCCGAAGGCAGCCGCGCCATGGCTGGTATCGGTTGCCACTACATGGTCACCTGGATGGACCGCAAGACCGAGACCTTCACGCAGATGGGCGGCGAGGGCGTGCCGTGGACGGCAATCGCCCGTTATACCGACGAGAAGCACATGTTCGCCAATCTCGGCGACGGCACCTATTTCCATTCCGGCATTCTCGCCATCCGCCAGTCCGTCGCCGCCAAGGTCAACATCACCTATAAGCTACTCTATAACGACGCCGTCGCCATGACCGGCGGCCAGCCGATCGACGGCTATCTGACGCCGGAACTCGTCACCCGCCAGCTGCATGGCGAAGGCGTCACGCCGATCTATCTGCTCTCTGAAAGTCCTGAGGCTTATCGGGCATCGGATTTGGCGCCCGGCGTCAAGGTCATGCATCGCGACAATATCGATCAGGTCATGCTGACGCTGCGCGAGACCGAGGGCTGCTCGGCCATCGTCTATGTCCAGACCTGCGCCGCGGAAAAGCGCCGCCGTCGCAGCCGCGGTCTCCTTGAAGACCCGGCCAAGCGCGTCTTCATCAATCCCGCCGTCTGCGAAGGGTGCGGTGATTGCTCGGTGCAGTCCAACTGTATCTCCGTCGAGCCGCTGGAAACCGAATTCGGCCGCAAGCGCCAGATCAACCAGTCGAGCTGCAACAAGGATTTCTCCTGTGTGAAGGGCTTCTGCCCCTCCTTTGTCACCGTTCATGGCGGCAAGCGCCGCAAGCGCAAGGCGCTGGAACATGCCGATGCCGAGGTACCAATGCCGGAGGTTCCCGATATCGGCGAGCGGCCGTGGAATATCGCCATCGCCGGCGTCGGCGGCACCGGCATTCTGACCATCGGCGCCATCCTCGGCATGGCGGCTCATCTCGACGGCAAGGTGCCGATGATCCTTGATATGGCGGGCCTGGCGCAAAAGGGCGGCGCCGTGATGAGCCATTTGCGCATCGGCCACAATCAGGCCGACGTCACCTCGTCGCGCATCGTTAACGGTGGCGCCGACCTGTTGCTTTCCGCCGACGAAGTGGTCGGCGCCTCCAAGGACGCGATCACGCTCTGCTCTTCCGCTCGCACCACCGCCATCGTCAACACCGGCCTGATGCCGGTCGCCGATTTCGTCCGCAACCGCGATTTCGATTTCAAGGTCGGTTCGGTGCAGCATGCGATCGCCAAGACCGTCACCGACAAATCTGTCTTCCTCGATTTCGGCCATGTTGCGAGCGAAGTCACCGGCGACGCCATGTCGACCAATATCCTGCTTACTGGTTTCGCCTGGCAGCGCGGCCTGCTGCCGCTGTCGCTGGAGGCGATCGAGAAGGCGATCGAGCTCAATGGCGTGGCGGTCAAGGCCAGCCTCTCCGCTTTCCATTGGGGCCGGCTGCTGGCACATGATCCGCAATCCGTACATGAGATGATGTCCGAGCCGGACGCCAAGAAGACACTGGTGGAGATGAGCCTCGGCGAACTGATCGCCCATCGCAAGGCTCATTTGACCGCCTATCAGAATGCCACCCTTGCCGATCGTTATGACGCTTTCGTCACGCGGACCTCGGCAGCGGCCGCCAAGGCTCAGCTTTCCGACAAGGTGCCTTTCGCCGTTGCCGTCACCTATGCTCGGGTGCTGGCCTATAAGGACGAATATGAAGTGGCGCGGCTTTTGACCGATCCTGCCTTCGAGGCGCATCTGCGTGATGAGATGGAAGGCGATTTCAAGCTGGCGCTCAATCTTGCCCCGCCGATGCTCGCCGGCAAAGACCCGAACGGCCGGCCCAGGAAGCGTGAATTCGGCGCCTGGATCTTGCCGCTGCTGCGCTGGCTCGCGCCGATGAAGCGGCTGCGCGGCACCGCCTTAGATCCCTTCGGCTATATGGCCGAACGTCGGCTCGAGCGCCGGTTGATCGGCGAATATGAAGCAATCGCCGAGCGTGTTCTCAGCCGCCTGCGCGCGGATAATGAAGCAGAGGCCCTTGCTATTCTGTCGTTGTTCGATGAGATCAGAGGTTACGGACCGGTCAAGGAGGAGGCCGCCCGGAAGGTCATGGCGCGGATCGCCGAGAAGCTGAAGACCTATGAAATGCCGCAGGAGAAGCAGCACGTTCCCGCCGACGCGGCGTGATGTTCAGGAGAGAAGCGGGAGGAGCAAGCCATGTATGACGGGGGACTGAATTTCGCGCTTGGCGACGAGATCGAGGCGCTGCGCGACAGCGTGCGCCGCTTTGCTGGCCAGCGCATCGCGCCGCTTGCCGACGAGATCGATCGCAACAATGGCTTTCCCATGCAGCTCTGGCGGGAGATGGGCAATCTCGGTCTGCTCGGCGTCACCGCCGACGAAGCCTATGGCGGCGCCGGCCTCGGCTATCTCGCGCATACGGTCGCCATGGAGGAAATCAGCCGCGCTTCGGCCTCCGTTGGCCTGAGCTACGGCGCCCACTCCAATCTCTGCGTCAACCAGATCAACCGCAACGGCAGCGAGGCGCAGAAGGCGCGCTACCTGCCGAAGCTGATTTCGGGTGAGCATGTTGGCGCGCTTGCCATGTCGGAACCCAACTCCGGCTCCGATGTCGTCTCGATGAAGCTCCATGCCGAAAAGCGCGGAGATCGCTACATCTTGAACGGCAGCAAGATGTGGATCACCAACGGCCCCGATGCCGAAGTACTGGTCGTCTACGCCAAGACCACGCCGGATGCCGGCCCGCGCGGTATCACTGCTTTCCTGGTCGAGAAGGGGTTCAAGGGTTTCTCCGTCGGCCAGAAGCTCGACAAGCTCGGCATGCGCGGTTCGAACACCTCGGAGCTGATTTTCATCGATTGCGAAGTCCCGGCGGAAAATGTGCTGGGTCAGGTCGATGGCGGCGCCCGCGTGCTGATGTCCGGCCTGGATTATGAGCGCGTCGTGCTGTCCGGCGGTCCTGTCGGCATCATGGCCGCCTGCATGGATGTCGTGCTGCCCTATCTGCACGAGCGCAAGCAGTTCGGCCAGCCGATTGGCGAGTTCCAGCTGATGCAGGGCAAGCTTGCCGACATGTATGTGACGATGAACGCCGCCCGCGCCTATGTCTATGCCGTCGCCGCCGCCTGCGATCGCGGCGAAACGACCCGCAAGGACGCCGCCGGCTGCATCCTTTATGCAGCCGAAAAGGCGACTGCCTTGGCGCTCGAATGCATCCAGGCGCTCGGCGGCAACGGCTATACCAATGACTACCCCGCCGGCCGGCTACTGCGCGACGCCAAGCTCTACGAGATCGGCGCCGGCACCTCTGAAATCCGCCGCATGCTGATCGGGCGGGAGCTGTTTGCCGAAACCATCTGATTTCGAGATTTCACCCCAACACATTGGTGATGCCGCATGACCGTCCTGAAATCAGAGACCTCCACCCATTCGGACCGGTTCAGGGACAATCGTGCCGCCATGCTGGAAGCGATCGGCGTGGCCGAGGCGGCGGCATTGCGGGCGGCGGAAGGCGGCGGCGCGCAGGCGCGCGAGCGGCATGTCGGACGTGGCAAGATGCTGCCGCGTGACCGGGTAGCGGGGTTGATCGACCCGGCGACGCCCTTCCTCGAAATTGGCGCGACGGCTGCACATGGCCTCTATGGCGATGAAGCGCCGGGCGCAGGCCTGATCACCGGCGTCGGCCGCGTTTCCGGCCGCGACTGCATGATCGTCTGCAACGACGCCACGGTCAAAGGTGGCACCTACTATCCGGTCACGGTGAAGAAGCATCTGCGGGCGCAGGAAATCGCAGCGGAAAACAATCTACCGTGCCTCTATCTGGTCGATTCCGGCGGGGCCAACCTGCCGAACCAGGATGAGGTCTTTCCGGACCGCGATCATTTCGGCCGGATCTTCTACAATCAGGCCAATATGTCGGCGGCCGGCATTCCGCAGATCGCGGTGGTCATGGGCTCCTGCACGGCGGGCGGCGCCTATGTCCCGGCCATGTCCGACGAGACCATCATCGTCGAGGGGCAGGGGACGATCTTTCTAGCAGGTCCGCCGCTGGTCAAAGCCGCGACCGGCGAAGTGGTTTCTGCCGAAGATCTCGGCGGCGGCGACGTGCATACGCGCCTTTCCGGCGTTGCCGACCATCTGGCGCGCGACGATGCCCATGCGCTGGCCCTGGCGCGGCAGGCGGTCGCCAATCTCAATCGCCACAGGCCGGTGACTGTCGAGCTGCGCACGCCGGAGCCGCCGCTCTATGATCCGGAGGAAATCCTCGGCATCGTGCCCTCCGATCTGCGCACGCCCTATGATGTCCGCGAGGTGATCGCCCGCGTCGTTGACGGCTCCCGCTTCGATGAGTTCAAGGCACGCTACGGCGCGACGCTGGTCTGCGGTTTCGCCCATGTTCACGGCATCCCCGTCGGCATCATCGCCAACAATGGCGTGCTGTTTTCGGAATCGGCCATGAAGGGCGCGCATTTCGTCGAGCTTTGCTCGCAGCGTAAAATCCCGCTGGTCTTCCTGCAGAATATCACCGGCTTCATGGTTGGCCGAAAGTATGAGACCGAGGGCATTGCCAAGAACGGCGCCAAGCTGGTGACGGCGGTGGCGACGACCAAGGTGCCGAAGATCACCATGCTGATCGGCGGCTCCTTCGGCGCCGGCAATTACGGTATGGCCGGCCGTGCCTATTCGCCGCGCTTTCTCTGGACCTGGCCCAACAGCCGCATCTCCGTCATGGGCGGAGAGCAGGCGGCAGGTGTGCTCGCGACCGTGCGCGGCGAGGCTCTAGCACGCGCCGGCAAGCCCTGGACGAAAGAGGAAGAGGCAGCCTTCAAGCAGCCGACCTTGAAAATGTTCGAAACCCAGAGCCACCCGCTCTATGCCTCGGCGCGCCTTTGGGACGACGGCATCATCGACCCGCGCAAGAGCCGCGATGTCTTGGCGCTGTCGCTGTCGGCCGCACTCAACGCGCCGATCGAAGACACGCGCTTTGGCTTGTTCAGGATGTGAGGAGATTGAGATGAAACGCGACGCCATCAATGCCAAGAACGCACCACAGCCGCGTGGCGGCTATGCCCAGGCCGTGAAGCTCGAGAATTTCGAGAAATTGCTGTTCGTCAGCGGCCAGATTCCGATGACATCAGATGATGCGCTTCCGGAGGGGTTCAAGGCGCAAGCCCGCCAGGCCTGGCTCAATGTCGATGCCCAGTTGAAAGCCGCCGGCATGAGCAAGGCCGACATCGTCAAGGTGACGGTCTTTCTTGCCGACCGTCACCACACCATGGAGAACCGCGAGATCCGCGCCGAATATCTTGGTTCGCTGACGCCAGCCATGACGGTGGTGATCGCCGGCATTTTTGACACCGCATGGCTGCTCGAGGTCGAGGTTATCGCCGCGCAATAGGATCAACCGATGTTCTCGAAGATATTGATCGCCAATCGCGGAGAAATCGCCTGCCGGATCATCCGGACGGCAAGGCACTTGGGTGTTCGCACAGTCGCCGTCTATTCTGATGCGGATATCGATGCCCTGCATGTGACGCTCGCCGACGAGGCTATCCATATCGGTGCGGCTGCTGCCAGCGAGAGTTATCTTTCGAAGGAGCGGATCATCACGGCCGCACAGCGGTCTGGCGCGGAGGCCATCCATCCCGGCTATGGCTTTCTATCGGAAAACGCCGATTTCGCTGAAGCCGTCGAGAAGGCTGGGCTGACCTTCATCGGCCCGTCGCCCGCCTCGATCCGTGCCATGGGTCTCAAGGATGCGGCCAAGGCGCTCATGGAGAAAGCCGGCGTGCCGGTCGTCCCCGGCTATCACGGCGACAAGCAGGATGCGGCGTTCCTCACTGAGCGAGCGGCGGAGATCGGCTTTCCGGTGCTGATCAAGGCGCGGGCAGGCGGCGGCGGCAAGGGCATGCGGCGCGTTGACCGGCCGGAGGATTTTGCGGCGTTCTTGGAGGCGGCAAGGCGCGAGGCGAAATCGGCGTTTGGCGATGACGCCGTGCTGATTGAGAAATATCTGATCCAGCCGCGTCACATCGAGATCCAGGTTTTCGGCGATAGTCACGGCAATGTCGTGCATCTCTTTGAGCGCGATTGCTCCTTACAGCGCCGGCACCAGAAGGTAATCGAGGAAGCGCCGGCACCCGGCATGACGGAGGAAATGCGCAGCGCCATGGGCGAGGCGGCGGTGCGGGCAGCGCGCGCCATCGACTATCGCGGCGCCGGCACCGTCGAATTCATCGCCGATGTCTCGCAGGGCCTGTTGCCGAACCGGTTCTTCTTTATGGAAATGAACACCCGCCTGCAGGTCGAGCACCCCGTCACCGAGGCGATTGCCGGGGTCGATCTGGTCGAATGGCAATTGCGGGTTGCCAGCGGTGAGCCCTTGCCGAAGACGCAAGCCGAACTGGCGATCGACGGATGGGCTTTCGAGGCTCGGCTGTACGCCGAGGACCCGTCGCGCGGCTTCCTGCCGGCAACCGGCACGCTGGCGCGTTTGAAATTTCCCAAGGGCGATGCCCGCATCGACGCCGGCGTGCGCCAGGGTGACAGCATCACGCCATACTACGATCCGCTGATCGCCAAGCTCATCGTTCACGCCCCAACCCGCGAAGCGGCACTCGGCAAGCTGACGTGGGCGCTGCGGGATACGCAGATGGCGGGGACGGCAAGCAATCTCGATTTCCTGATCCGCTTGAGCGAGCAGCCGGCTTTCGTCGCCGGCCGTCCGGATACGGGCCTGATCGACCGCGAGGTGGAGGCGTTGACGTCAGTGCAGCCGCCTGACGATGTCGCCCTCGTCATTGCGGCCATTGTCGAGGCGGGTGGTCTGACGCGCTCCTTGAGCGATGACCCTTGGGCGTCGCTTGGCGCCTGGCAGCTTTGGGGCGAGACAAGCCGTCCCGTCGTTTTGCATCATGGCGGTGGCCAGACGAATTGCCGTGTGATTGCGAAAGGACAGGGTCTCTTCTCGGTGCCTTTTGACGATCGCACCGTCACTATTCGTCTTGTCGACCGTAGCGACGATACGTGCCGGGTGGAGGTCGATGGCCGACAAGTGAGTGTGAGTATTTTCCGGATACCGCATGGCCTGACGCTTTTCCTCGACGGCCAAACCCATCATTTCCATCGGCTCGACCCGCTGGATGGCGAGGCGGAAATGGCCGCCGGTGGCGACCGGCTGATCGCGCCGATGCCCGGCCTCATCAAGATCGTGCGGGTACGAGAAGGCGATGCGGTGGCGAAGGGGCAGGCCCTCATCGTCATGGAGTCCATGAAGATGGAGCTGACACTGGCTGCGATGCGCGATGGCGTTGTGGAAAGCCTGAATGTCAGCGAAGGCGACCAGACCAGCGAAAGTGCCGTGCTGCTGTCGCTCCGCCCGGAGGATACGCAATGACCGACCGTGCTCCCTACCATGTCGCCATCGTCGAAATGGCGCCACGAGACGGCTTGCAGAACGAAGAGCGGCAGATCAGCACGGACGACAAGGTCAAGCTGGTGGACATGCTCTCCGATTGCGGTTTCGAGCGCATCGAGGTTACCAGTTTCGTCAGTCCGAAATGGGTGCCGCAGCTTGCCGATGCCGCCGAGGTTATGGCCGGGATCAAACGCAAGCCCAATGTCAAATATGCGGTGCTGACGCCAAACAGACGAGGGTTTGAGGAAGCGCTTGCGGCGGGCGCCGACGAGGTGGCGATCTTCGCTTCGGCCTCCGAAAGCTTCTCGATGCGCAACATCAACTGCTCCATCGCCGAGAGCATCGAGCGTTTCCGGCCGGTGGCCGAGGCGTGCCGCAATCGCGGTATTCCCCTGCGCGGCTATGTCAGTTGCGTCGTCGAATGCCCCTATGAAGGCATGATGCCGCCGGCGAATACCGCCAGCGTTGCCGGGTTGCTGGGAGGGCTCGGCTGCTACGAGATCAGCCTGGGGGATACGATCGGCCGAGGCACGCCGGAGGCGGTGAACAGGATGCTGGAAGCCGTGCTTGGCGAGCTTCCGGCGGCCATGCTGGCCGGCCATTTTCACGATACGACGGGCAGGGCGCTGGACAATATCGCCGTTGCCTTGGAACGCGGCCTGCGCGTGTTCGACGCCGCCGCCGGCGGCCTCGGCGGTTGCCCCTTCGCGCCGGGCGCCAAGGGCAATGTCGATACCGTTGCCGTCCACGACTATCTGACGACACACGGCTTCGAGACCGGCCTCAATGAGGAGAAACTTAGCCACGCCGCCGCCTTCGCCCGCAGCCTCAGGAGCGCCGCATGACATCGCAAACGATCCATGTCGCCATCGACGAACGCGGTGTCGCGCAACTGACCCTGGCGCGTCCGGAAAAGCATAATGCCTTGTCGGCCGAGATGATCGATGCGCTCACCGAGGCGGCTCATGACCTCGGCGGCGATACGCGCGTGCGCGTCGTCGTTCTTGCGGGTGAGGGGGCAAGTTTTTGCGCCGGCGGCGATCTCGGCTGGATGCGCGCCCAGTTCGACGCCACCCGCGCGGGACGTATCGTCGAAGCCCGGCGACTGGCCATGCTGTTCAAGGCTCTGAACGAACTGCCGAAGCCACTGCTCGCCCGCGTGCATGGTAATGCCTTCGGCGGCGGCATCGGTATCCTCAGCGTCTGCGACATGACGATTGCCGCGGCCACCGCCCGTTTCGGCCTGACGGAGGTGCGCCTCGGCATCATCCCCGCCACTATCAGCCCCTATGTGATCGCCCGCATCGGCGAGGCGCATGCCCGCCCACTCTTCCTCTCCGGCAGGATCATCGATGCCTGGCAGGCCCATGCTGCCGGGCTGTTGTCCCGCGTCGTTCCCGAAGATGCGCTGGATGAAGCCGTCGAATCCGAAATCCGCCACTTCCTTGCCGCCTCGCCACAGGCCGCTGCCCGCGCCAAGGCGCTGGCCCGTTCTCTCGGTATGCCGATTACCGATGAAGTGATCGACCGTGTTATCGAGCAACTGGTGGAGGCGTGGGAGAGCGAGGAGGCAAGGGAAGGGCTTGCCGCCTTCTTCGAGCGGCGGCAGCCGAAGTGGCGATAAGGGCTAGGCCCGCCTGTTTTTCTCGATTGTCAGCTGCGGAAACTCTTCGCTTCCCTTCACCGTCAAATCGCCTGACGCCGGCTTGTCCCAGCGGAATCCGACGACCGCGCCTTTTTCCACTTGCTGGAACAGATTGTCCGAGATCACCGCCGAACCGACGCCCTCGACCACTGAGACGACGCAGCCGATGGGCGTTTGGCGGATAATGTTGCCAGTGGCGACGAGATTGCGGAGATAGGGACCCCAGCCGAGTTTCAGGCCCCAGAGCGGGGCGTTTTCGACGAGGTTGGAGGCAATCAGCGTATCGGCTTCGGCGGAGATACCGATGCCGAAACCGCTCTCCTGCGGATAGGGGCCGGTCAGCGACAGGTTGCGGATGATGTTGCCGGTCACACTGGCAAGCCGCCCGCCCTTGTCGAAATTGGCGATCGCAATGCCGTTCGCAGCCCCATCCACCAGATTGTTGCCGACGATAGCGCCTTCGAACTCGAACTCGCAGAAGATCGCCGTCTCGCCGGAGCGCAGGCATTGATTGCCTGTTATCTGCACGTTGGATGCCGAATTGGCTCGTACAGCGGTGAAGGCGCAATCGGTGATGCGGTTGCCGGAAACCAGAACTCCGCCGGCGCGAAAGATGTTGATGCCGTTGCCGTTCTGGCCGGTGCCGCCGTCATTGGCGCCGATGCGGGCGATGCGGTTGCCGGTGACGACGCTGCCATCCTCGCCCTTGTCCCAGCGGTGGATGAGGATGCCGCCATTGCCGCAATCCTCAACGGTATTGTCCGTAATCGTCAATCCGGCCGACTGGACGGAATAGAGGCCGGCATCGGCGGCGCCCGATATCCGGCAGCGCTCGATCCGCCCGCCGCAGCGCTCCATTTGCAGCGCATGCTTGCGGCTGCCGGCGATCTCGCAATTGTCGATCAGCACCTCGTCGACGCCGGTAAATTGCAGCAAGCCGCCTGCATAATCCGCAAGCCAGCGGTTGCCGCCATCCAGCACGAGGCTGGAGAGTTCGATGCGCCTGGCCTTGTCGGCGCTCATCAGATGGCCGTCGCCGCCATAGACCAGCCGCGAGGCGCCGGGCACGCCGGTGATGCGGGTATTGTCCGGCAAGGTCAGGTTCGAGACGTTGTAGTTTCCAGGCGGCAGGAAAAGAGGCGTGTTGTTCCGCGCGGCGCTGTCGATCATCGCTTGCAGCTTGCCGCTCCGGATATCGCTGGTGCCTGGCGTCGTCTTGTAGGCGATCGCGTCGATCGGCCCGCGCATTTCGGCCCCGGCGATCTTGGCGAGTGGCGCAGCAAAGCCACGCGGCGCAAGCAGGCCGGCGGCAGTCGAGGCGGCGATGTAGGCGATGAACGCGCGGCGCTGCATCATGATGAACTCCTGAGACAACGCTTACGGAAGCAGAAAACGTGCCATTCGTATCTGTGCCATTCTGGTACGAAAGCGACCGACAGGCTTTCCGTCTTATTCCTTCGTTTACCCCTGCGCCGCCGCGGAAATAATCAGGTGCCGCTCTGTGGACGACTCGCGAAGCGTGTTAGCCCTTCGCCATGCGGATCGCGGCCTTTCAACGTCTGGCACTATTCGACGCCGTCGATAAGGTGGGCGATGTGCTTGCGCGCGATCTGGCATGGGCGGATGCGCAAGGCATCGATCTCGCTCTTTTCCCCGAATGCTATCTTCAGGGCCACAGCTACAACGAGGCCATTGCCAGGCGGCGCGCCCTCTCTCTCGATGACCCCACCCTGAATGCCTTGATCGGCCGCTGCGTCTCGGGGAGAACGACAGCGATCATCGGCCTTTTCGAGCGGCGAGGGGAGGCGATTTATAACAGCGCAGTCGTCGCGAAAGCCGGCCGGATCGTGGGGGTCTACGCCAAGGCGCATCCGCTGGAAAGCGGCTGTACGCCGGGGACGGATTTTCCAATTTGGGCGCTCGCCGATTGGCGCTTCGGCATCAATATCTGCGCCGATCTCAGATATCCCTACACGGCATCCCGCCTTGCCAGAAAGGGAGCCGGCCTTATCTGCAATCCCGTCAATCTGATGCTGCGGCCGCACAAGGCGGAGATGTGGCATAAGCCCGGCATCTCCGGCCTACAAGTATGCGCCAGGCATACGGGATGTTGGGTCATGGCCTCGGATGTCGTAGGCAGCAACAAGGATGGCTGGTTGAGCTATGGCAGCAGCGCCATC
This sequence comes from Rhizobium sp. AP16, assembly GCF_000281735.1. NCBI lineage: Bacteria > Pseudomonadati > Pseudomonadota > Alphaproteobacteria > Hyphomicrobiales > Rhizobiaceae > Rhizobium > Rhizobium sp. AP16. The sequence goes on from NZ_AJVM01000071.1 coordinate 27,898, forward strand.
GTCGATCCGAACGGCGTCGTCGTTGCCAAGGCGAAGCCCTATAGCGAGGATGTCCTGGTCTTCGACCTGCCCGATCGACACCATGAACGCGGATTCGGTCGAAAAGCATCGATGATCGCTACATAATCACGGAAATCGCGCTATCCTTGTCCCTATGAGACCGGAGCAACTGCTTTATCCCGCCCCTGAAGGGCTGTTCTGTCCGATCGGCGGCTTCTATGTCGATCCGGTGCAGCCGGTGGAGCGGGCGTTGATCACGCACGGACATTCCGATCATGCCCGCGCCGGCCATGCCCATGTGCTCGCCACCCGCCAGACGCTCGACATCATGCGGATACGCTATGGCAGCGGCTTCGCCGGATCGGAGCAGGCGGTTGGTTTCGGTGAGGAAGTGACGCTCAACGGCGTGAAGGTGCGGTTTCATCCGGCAGGGCATGTGCTCGGCTCCGCGCAGATCGCGGTGGAGAAGGACGGGCTGCGCATCGTCGTCTCGGGCGATTACAAGCGGCGGCCGGACCCGACTTGCGCGGCCTACGTGCCGGTTCCCTGCGATGTCTTCATCACCGAGGCGACGTTCGGCTTGCCGGTGTTCCATCATCCCGATCCGATGGCGGAGACGGAAAAGCTGCTGGCCTCGCTCCGGCAGTTTCCGGAGCGCACCCATCTGGTCGGCGCCTACGCGCTCGGTAAGGCGCAGCGCGTCATCCGACTGTTGCGCGATGCCGGCTACGACAAGCCGATCTATATTCACGGCGCGCTGGAGACCCTGTGTGCTTATTATGCCGGGCAGGGCATTGCGCTCGGCGAATTGCTGCCGACAACCGTGGAAAGCCGGGACCAGTCGATCTTCAAGGGTGCCATCGTCGTCGGGCCGCCATCGGCCTTTTCCGATCGCTGGGCGCGGCGGTTCCATGATCCACTGCCGGCCTTTGCCTCGGGCTGGATGATGGTGCGCCAGCGCGCCAAGCAGCTCGGCGTCGAGCTGCCGCTGGTCATCTCCGATCATTGCGATTGGCCGGAGCTGACAGAGACGATCTTGGAGCTGAAGCCGGGCGAGGTCTGGGTCACCCATGGGCGCGAGGAAGCTCTCGTGCGCTGGTGCGAATTGCAGGGCATCACGGCCAAGCCGCTGCATCTGATCGGCTATGAAGACGAGGGCGACTGATGAAAGCTTTCGCTGATCTTCTCGACCGCCTGGTGCTGACGCCGAGCCGCAACGGCAAGCTGAAGCTGCTCACCGACTATTTCCGCGATACGCCCGATCCAGATCGCGGTTACGGGCTGGCCGCAATCGCCGGCACGCTGGAGGTGCGCAACGTCAAGCCGGCCATGCTGCGCGAACTCGTGCTGGAGCGCATGGACGAGGTGTTGTTCCGCTATTCCTATGATTATGTCGGTGATCTCGCCGAGACCATCTCGCTGGTCTGGGACAAGGAAAGCGATATCGTTCGCCCGCCCGGCGAGCAGCCCAGGCTCGGCGAGGTCGTGCGCCGCATGAATGCGCTAGGGCGTACCGAGGTGCGCGGCTTCGTTCGCGATCTGCTCGACCGGCTGGACACGTCCGGCCGCTTCGCCTTCCTGAAGCTTGCGACCGGCGCATTGCGCATCGGCGTGTCGGCGCGGCTGGCCAAGCAGGCGCTGGCGGAGCTAAGCGGCAAGGACGTAACCGAGATCGAAACGCTGTGGCATGGGCTGCAGCCGCCCTATGAAAGCCTGTTCCATTGGCTGGAGGGCAAAGGAGAGCGGCCGGTGCTGGCGACGCCGGCGATCTTTCATTCCGTCATGCTGGCCAATCCCGTCGAACCGGGCGATCTCGACGGGCTCGACCCGAAGGATTTCGCCGCCGAATGGAAATGGGACGGCATCCGCGTCCAGCTTTCGCGTGCCGGTGCGACGAGCAAACTCTATTCCCGCTCCGGCGACGATATCTCCGGCGCTTTCCCCGATATCGTCGATGCGATCAGCTTCGAGGGCGTCGTCGACGGCGAATTGCTGATCGGCGGCACAGTGCGTTCCAACAGCCCGACACGCACATTTTCCGACCTGCAGCAGCGGCTGAACCGCAAGACGGTCACGGCAAAGATGCTGGAGGACTATCCGGCCTTCATCCGCGCCTATGACCTGCTGTTTGACGGCGAGGAGGATGTGCGCGCTCGCGGCTTTCTCGACCGACGTGAACGGCTGACGGAGATCGTCGAGGCTGCACCCCATGATCGCTTCGATCTGTCGCCGCTGGTCGATTTTACCTCGTGGGAGGAGCTCGATCAGCTGCGGTCGTCTCCTCCGGATCCCGTCATCGAAGGCGTCATGATCAAGCGCCGCGACAGCGCCTATCTCGCCGGCCGCGCCAAGGGGCCTTGGTTCAAATGGAAGCGCAATCCCTACAATGTCGATGCGGTGCTGATGTATGCCCAGCGCGGCCATGGCAAGCGTTCCAGCTACTATTCCGATTTCACCTTCGGCGTCTGGTCGATGACCCCGGAGGGCGAACAATTGGTGCCGGTCGGCAAGGCCTATTTCGGCTTCACGGATGCCGAGCTCGAAGTGCTCGACAAGTTCGTGCGCAACAATACGATCGATCGTTTCGGCCCGGTGCGGGCGGTGCGGGCCGATCGCGATTTCGGCTTCGTCCTCGAAGTTGCCTTCGAAGGGATCAACCGCTCGACGCGGCACAAATCCGGTGTCGCCATGCGATTTCCGCGCATTTCCCGCCTCCGGCCGGAGAAGCCGCCCTATGAAGCGGATCGGCTCGAAACTTTGGTGGCGCTAATTGACGCCAAGGCTCCCGCGGTTGATGAATGAGGACAGGTTGATTCCTCACTACAAAGTGAATTGGCCTCGCCTTTCAACCGGTGCAGATATCGATTTGCCGGGCATATTTGGACAGAGCATATGACATCGTCTGAAGAAAAAGCATTTCGCCCCAACCGCCGCATCGTTCTTGCCGGTCTCGCCGCAACCCTCCTGGCCCCCAACATCGCTGGAGCAACCGACACGAAGGTCCTTGAGACCAAGGCGGCGGATGCCAAGACTGCAGACCCCAAGGCTCCGGTCGCCAAGACGGCCGACGCCCCGGCCGATCCGCCGTTGCTGGCGGGCGACTATGCCAAGGAACGCCACAAGTTTCGCACCGACCTTCTAAGCAAGGGTCCGGCACCCGACAAATATGAACCACTGATCGCTCCTCTCGGCGCAGACCAGATTTTTTATCGCAGCGGGCTTGGCGGCGAGCTTGAGCTGGTTGCCTGGGTGTCGCGCTACGAGCGCACGCCGAAGCCGCGACCGGCGGTGCTGTTCCTGCATGGCGGCAATGCCATCGGTCAGGGCCATTGGCTGCTGGCGAAAGCCTATATCGACGCCGGCTATGTCCTGATGATCCCGTCGATGCGCGGCGAAAACGGCCAGAAGGGCAATTTCTCCGGCTTCTACGATGAGGTGGCGGACGTGCTGGCCGCTTCCGATCGCCTGCGCCATCTTCCCGGCGTCGATCCGCATCGCCTGTTTCTTGCCGGTCACAGCGTCGGCGGCACGCTGGCGATGCTGACGGCCATGTCGACCAAGCGTTTCCGGGCCACGGCTCCGATTTCGGGCAATCCGGATGCCTTCGCCTTCTTCCACCGCTATCCCGAGGATATCCGCTTCAACGCCAAGAATCCGCGCGAATTCCAGATGCGTTCGCCACTTTGCTACGCGCATAGTTTCAAATGCCCGGTGAAGGTGATGCACGGCACGGAGGAAAGCCATTTCGATGGCCGTGCCGCGCTGCTTGCCAAGCGCGCTATCGCCGGCGGCGTCAAGATCGAGGTTGCGACTGTTCAGGGCAACCACACCTCGGCCCTGCCGGCGGAAATCGAGCAGAGCATTCAGTTTTTCAAGAGCGTGGCGGCGTAGAGTCGCCTTGCTTTTTCTCACCTGCCTAATAGGTTCGTGAGACGGCTAGCGCCTGTCGTGCCAAATCGTGCAACGATATGCGAAAACAATGACTTGAAGCATGAGAGGCGTATCTGAGAGGTTCGGAGCGCTTTGGGTGACGGCAAAGCATGGGAGGGCGTGTGGGCTCGGTCGATAAGAGCTTCAACCTGACGGGCATCTGGAACGGGATTTATAATTATCCAGCGAAGTATGAGATTCCCGAAAGCCATTTTCTCGCAACGCTGATCGAATTCGGCAGTTCGTTCTCCGGCTCGATTCACGAAATCATGCAGCGCCGCGGCCACCGGGGCGTCAAGGCTCACGCCTCGGTCGAGGGCAGGCGAACCGAGGACCTTGTAATCTTCGTCAAGTTCTACGACGGAGACGGCTTGTCACACAATGTCCACTATGAAGGACATCTAAGCCTGGATGGGTGTGAAATAGAAGGACATTGGCACATTCCGCATGAAGATCCGGCACGCGTCTTCGCCGGCCGCTTTCTGATGATCCGTCGCCGTGCCGTCAAGACGCAGCAAACCCTGCATGAACGGTTCGAACACGCTGCACCGTAGTCGCGGCGTTGCTGCCTACTTCATCAGCCGATCGATCAGCGCCACCGCAGCCTCCGCGATCACCGTTCCCGGCGGGAAGATTGCGTCGGCGCCGGCGGCTTCCAGTGCTGCGAAATCCTGTGGCGGGATGACGCCGCCGACGGCGATGAGGATGCGGCCTGTAGCATGGCGGCGGGCGAGCGCTTCCTTCAGTTCCGGCACCAGCGTCAGGTGGCCGGCGGCGAGCGATGAGGCGCCGATGATATCGACGCCTTCGCGCACGGCGACATCGGCGACTTCCTCCGGCGTCTGGAACATCGCGCCGACGACGACATCGAAGCCGAGGTCGGCGAAGGCCGTGGCGATGACCTTTTGGCCGCGGTCATGGCCATCCTGGCCCATTTTGGCGACGAGGATGCGGGGTTTTTCGCCGCGCGCCTTGCGGAAGGCTTCGACCTTGGCAATGGCCTTGTTGAAGACCGGATCGGCCGTGCCGACTTCCTTGCGATAGACGCCGGAGATGGTTCTGATCTCGGCGACATGCCGCCCATAGGCCTTTTCCAGTGCCAGCGAAATCTCGCCGACTGTTGCCCTTGCGCGCGCGGCCTTGACGGCGAAATCGAGCAGGTTGCCGGTGCCGTTGCGCGCGGCGTCGGTCAGCGTGTCTAACGCGCTCTCCACCGCCGCCGTCTCGCGGGTGCCTTTCAACTGCTGCAGTTTCGAGAGCTGCCGGGCGCGGACTTCGGAATTGTCCACTTTCAGCACGTCGACTTCGATATCCTGTTCCGGCCGTGAGAAATTGATGCCGACGAGGGTCTGGTGGCCGCTGTCGATGCGGGCCTGCGTACGTGCGGCAGCCTCTTCGATGCGGAGCTTCGGAATGCCCTTTTCGATCGCCTTCGCCATGCCGCCGAGGGCTTCGACCTCTTCGATATGGGTGAGGGCGCGTGCCGCCAGATCGTGGGTCAGCCGTTCGACATAGGCCGAGCCGCCCCAAGGATCGATGATATCGGTGGTGCCGGATTCCTTCTGCAACAGAATCTGCGTGTTGCGGGCGATCCGGGCCGAGTGGTCGGTCGGGAGCGCCAGCGCCTCGTCAAAGGAATTGGTGTGCAGGGATTGGGTATGGCCCTGCGTCGCCGCCATGGCCTCGACCATAGTGCGGATGATGTTGTTCATCGGGTCCTGCGCCGTCAGCGACCAGCCGGATGTCTGGCTATGGGTGCGCAGCGCCAGCGATTTCTGGTCCTTCGGCGCAAAGTTCTTCCGCATCAGCGCCGCCCAGATCAGCCGCGCCGCGCGCATCTTGGCGACTTCCATGAAGAAATTCATGCCGACAGCCCAGAAGAAGGAGAGGCGCGGCGCGAAGCTGTCGATATCGAGCCCGGCGGCAACGCCTGCGCGGGCATATTCGATGCCGTCGGCGATCGTATAGGCCAGCTCCAGATCCGCCGTCGCGCCTGCTTCCTGCATATGGTAGCCGGAAATCGAGATCGAATTGAACTTCGGCATCCGCTGGCTGGTGTAGTTGAAAATATCCGAGACGATCCGCATCGAGGGCTGTGGCGGATAGATATAGGTGTTGCGGACCATGAACTCCTTGAGGATGTCGTTCTGGATCGTGCCCGAGAGCTTGTCCTCGGAAACGCCCTGTTCCTCTGCCGCGACGATATAGAGCGCCATGACAGGCAGAACCGCGCCGTTCATGGTCATCGAAACGCTCATTTCATCAAGCGGAATGCCGTCGAACAGCTGGCGCATGTCGAGGATGGAATCGATCGCCACGCCCGCCATGCCGACGTCGCCCGCCACGCGCGGATGATCGCTGTCATAGCCGCGATGGGTGGCGAGATCGAAGGCAACGGAAAGGCCCTTCTGGCCGGCCGCGAGATTGCGGCGATAGAAGGCGTTCGATTCCTCGGCGGTGGAGAAACCCGCATATTGGCGGATGGTCCAGGGCTGCTGGACATACATGGTCGGATAGGGGCCGCGCAGGAAGGGGGCGGCGCCGGGGTAAGTGTCGAGGAAGTTCAGGTTGGTAAGATCCGCCGCGTCGTAGACGCGCTTGACGGCGATGCCTTCCGGGGTTTGCCAGGAGGGGGCGTCGGTTTTCGACGTCTTGGTCTTGGTCTTCGTCCAGGGGATAGTGGTGAAGTCGGGGGTGGGGCTCATGGGACCGAGACCTCCGAGTATGCTGTACCTGCGCCACCCCCCTCTGTCACTGACGTGACATCTCCCCCACAAGGGGGGAGATTGGTAACGCGCGGGGCCATCTTGCCCCAAACGAGCATCGCATATGTTGAGCTTGTGTTGGCTTGTTTTGCGGAAACGAGCGGCAAACTCCCACCAATCTCCCCCCTTGTGGGGGAGATGTCACGAAGTGACAGAGGGGGGTACGCACTCTCCGTACTTTCCATAACCACCCTCATGCCCCAACCTCATCCAGCCGCACCGGCCTCAATCCCATGCCGGCCGTAACAGCCCCAAGCGCTCCCAAAACCACAACCGGCCGCTCCGTCTTCATCGCAAACAATGTCGTCCCCACAATCGGCTTTGCCACGCGGCTTGCGCGCGCCTCCGCCACCATCGCCGCCAACCGGCCGCTGGCGATCATCGTCGCCAGTCCGCCATCGCGCTCGATGCCGACAAAGATCTCCCAGGCCTTTTCCGCGAGTGCCTCCGTCAGCGCCTCGATGCCGCCCGCACCTGCGGCGGGATCGATGACGTGATCGAGGTGGCTTTCGGCGATCAGGACAGTCTGCGTATTGCGCGCCAGTCGCCGCGCCAGCGGGTCCGGAATGCCGTGGGTGAGCGTATGCGGAAGCACCGAAATCTCATCGGCGCCCCCCGTGCCTGCGGCGAAGACGGCGATGGTGTTGCGCAGGATGTTGGTTTCCGGATCGAGCCGGGTCAGCATGCGGTAGCTCGTTTCCATGAAGAGATGAGCCCTCGGCGGATTGGAAATGCCGCAGGCTTCAGCGATCCGCGCAAACAGCATCCGCGCGGCGCGAGCCTTAGCCATGGTGACGAACTGGTTCTGATCGGCAGAAAGACAAAGGCTTGTGGCATTCAGGATTGCTTCCGGTGCCGAGCCTGCCTGTTCCAGCAGCCGCAAATGCGCGACGAGAGAAGCGGCAACGACAGCCAGTTCCTGCGCTTCCGTGCCGCCGGCATTGTGGATGGCGCGGCCGTCGGCATTGAGGATCGTGCCGGCCAACCCGGCGTCAAGCAGGCGCTTGAAACTGCTTGCCAGCTCGCTGGTTGCCTGGCTCGGCGTGAACATGTCGAGACCCGCATGAAGGCCTGCAAGCTTGGAGGAACCGGCAAGGGCCGGGGAAAAGCCATCAAGGCGCAGCGATATATCCTTGCCCGAAAGCGCGGCTGCCAGTTTCGCTGCGAGCCTGTCCGCCTCTGCGTCTATGCCGATACCAAAGGCCGATGAGCTGGTTTTCGACAGGAGGTGGACACCGCCGGCGCCGTTGGCGAGATCCGCGTCGAGTTGCGTGAAAGCGCGTTCGATATCCGGGTCGTCCATCCGCTGGCTGATCGTCCAGGGGGCGTCAATCCGGCGGCGCGGCAGCGGAGTGGCGTCGAGGTGGCGGGCGTAGAGCGGTTGGATTGCGATGCCGTCATCGGTGCGCGATACCAGTGCCCCCTCGAAGTCGGCCCCCTTCAGCGCTCGGTTCACCAACTTGAGCCAGGCGTCCCGGCTTGCCGGCGCAAAAAGGTTCGGGTCGAGACTGTCGATATTCATGCCATCCTCCGTCTCGCAATGGTCTAACCCAAGCCAGGGCGAGGGAAAACAGAAGTTTGACCTCCTGGTGCAATATCTTTGCTTTCGACGCCAGCCTCGCGCCAGCCGGGCCGGTCATCATGCGGCTCACCGATCCGTATTCCAACTGGTTCCCGATGATGGCCGATCTTTTGCCCGTTTCCCGCCTCCTGCCTGCCGTTGCGGCCCTTGCCATGCTGTCCGCCTGCAGCATCGTTCCCGATACGGGTGCGACCGATCCCGACCGGTTCGTGCAGGAAACCTCGCCTGTCTTCTATCGGCCGGAAGGTATCGATCCGCAGAAGGTGAAGCGCCTGCCGGTGCAGCCGGTGCCGCAATCGCGCGATCTCTTCCGCACGCAATTCCATCAGACCTACGGCTTGCCGACCTTCAATCCCGTGCATCAGGCCATGTATGCACAGAGGAGCGAGGATGATTTCACGCTGCCGGCCATCCCCTACAAGCGCATAGATCCGCAGTTCCTGCGTCAGGAGGTGGACTATCAGACCAATGAACGCCCCGGAACGATCGTCGTCGATACCCGGAGCCACTATCTCTATTTCGTCGAGCCGGGTGGCCGCGCCATGCGCTATGGCGTCGGTCTGGGTGCTGCCGGCTATGCCTGGCATGGCAGGGGCGTCATCCAGTGGAAGGCGAAATGGCCGCGCTGGACGCCGCCGGCTGAAATGGTGGCGCGCGAACCGCAGATCAGGCCGATTTCGGCCGAGCGCGGCGGCATGAATCCGGGGCCGACCAATCCGCTCGGCGCTCGGGCGCTCTATATTTTCAAGGACGGCAAGGACACGCTTTATCGTGTCCACGGGACGCCGGATTGGCAGTCGATCGGCAGGGCGGCTTCGTCCGGTTGCGTGCGTATGCTCAACCAGGATGTGATCGATCTCTACAACCGGGTGCCCGATAAGGCGGAAATTGTCGTTTTATAACGACAGTTTATAACAAATTTTCGTGATGTTGCATAAGTGCGATAGCCGGACCGGTTTGCGCTCTTTAGTTTTGCTCCTGTCTCTGCGAATCTCGTGGGAAGCCGAATCAGCTTTGTTGTCATCGGTTCTCGCTTCCCGTCCAACAGGAATGATGCTGTCGACATGAGCCTGCCTTCTTCTTTTTCCCGACGAAATTTCCTCGCCTTCGCTGGTATCGGCGCCGTTTCGACGCTCGCCGGCTGCGCTTCCACGGTCGAAAGCGGGCCTGTCGTCAGCCCGGTGCAGTACACCGGTGCTCCGGCCTCTCGCCCCTTCCGTAGCTGGTTCTCCAATTATGGCGGCGAACAACCGGATCCGGCCGTGATGTACGCGGCCGTGGAGGATGGTGGTTTTCTCATTCCGCCCGTGCCCTACCAGCAGATCGATCCGCAATTCTATCGCCAGCGCGTTGCCGACCCGACCGGCGAAGCGCCGGGGAGCGTCGTCGTCAATACGCGCGAGCGTCACCTCTACGTTACCGAAGCGGGCGGCACCGCGATGCGCTATGGCATTGGCGTCGGTCGTGAGGGCTTTGCCTGGCAGGGCCGCGGCGTCATCCAGTGGCGCAAGAAGTGGCCGCGCTGGAACCCGCCGGATGAAATGGTCGCCCGCCAGCCGGAACTCGTCAAATATTCGATTGCCAATGGCGGCATGGATCCTGGCCTGAAGAACCCGCTTGGCGCGCGTGCGCTTTACATCTTCGAGGACAATCAGGATTCGCTCTACCGTCTGCACGGCAATCCGGACTGGCGCTCCATCGGCAAGGCCGTTTCCTCCGGCTGCGTCCGTCTGCTGAACCAGGATGTCATCGATCTCTACGATCGCGTGCCGGAGCGTGCGCCGATCCTGGTAACGCAGGCCTAGGCTTACATAGCTTAAGATAGGATAGGGCGGGTTTGGTGGCTTTTATTCAGCCGTCAAATTCGCCCTTAGTCGTTGCAGCCGGTCGCGCAGGCTGGCCACTTCATCCATATCGCAGCCGGTGGCTTCGCCGATGGCGGACATGATGGTGCTGACCTGGCATTGCATACCGGCGCCCTTTTCCGTCAATGAAACGATCACTTGCCGTTCGTCCTTCGGGTCGCGCGCACGGCCGATCAGGCCGGCCTGTTCCAGGCGCTTCAACAGCGGCGACAGCGTGCCGGAATCGAGATCGAGCTGTTCGCCGATGGTCTTGACCGGCAGGCAGCCTTTTTCCCAGAGCACCAGCATCACCAGATATTGCGGATAGGTCAGGCCGACACGATCGAGGATCGGCTTGTAGGCACGATTGAAAGCATGCGCAGTGGCGTAGACCGCAAAGCAAAGCTGCCGCTCCAGCCGCTTTTCCTCATCCGGGATTGCTTGCCCCTGCACCTTGTCTGTCATCGCTGCTCCACCATTTTGTTGTTAGTGTCATTGTCACAGGTTCACTTTTCAAAATCAAACCGCAAAAATATGTTGTACACGATTAAATCGTGCTATATATAAAATCCATCCAACCCGCAAAGGAGATCCGACATGCCTATTCTCTACGCCACCAAAGCTTCCGCCACCGGCGGCCGTGCTGGCCACGCTGTTTCCGACAACGGCGTTCTCGACGTCACGCTGACCGTGCCGAAGGAACTGGGCGGTGATGGCGCCACCGGCACCAATCCCGAACAGCTTTTTGCTGCCGGTTATTCCGCCTGCTTCCTCGGTGCGCTGAAATTTGTCGCCGGCCAGCAGAAGGTCAAGATTCCGGAAGACGCCAAGGTGACCGCAACGGTCGGCGTCGGTCCGCGCGAAGATGGCGGCGGTTTCGGCATCGAAGTCGCACTGTCGGTTCACATTCCGGGCCTGGACAAGGCTGAAGCTGAAAAGCTGGTTGCCGCAGCCCACATCGTTTGCCCTTACAGCCATGCGCTCCGCACCTCGACAGAAGTGCCGGTCACGGTGGCCTGAGAATAGGCTTTACCGTCGCACCGGACTAACGGAGCGGACGGTACATAAAAGGGGCGACACGCTTTTCGGCGTATCGCCCTTTTTCTTTTGCAAGAAAGTTGCTATATATTTTCTTGAGAAAGGATGTGGCTATGGCAAATGCTCAAGCGATACATCATGCAATCCCCGGCGAGGCTCTGGTCATCACCAAGGCGGCCGTCAATGCCGCCGAGCGGCTGGGGTTGAACGCACGCATACTCGCAGATGTCATCGGCGTTTCGGAAGCGACGGTGTCGCGCATGAAGCGGCGGGACCATCTGCTGGAACGTCACAGCAAGCCGTTCGAGCTCGCGGTCCTCTTCGTGCGCCTCTTCCGCTCGCTCGATGCGATCGTCGGCGGCGACGAGGCCGTGGCACGGCAATGGCTGCGCAATCCCAATCTCGCCTTCAGCGCAACGCCGCTTGAAAAGATCACTTCCATTTCCGGATTGACCGATGTCCTTGCCTATCTGGACGCCCGACGCGCTCTCGTCTGAGGCGCGGCCGATTTCCGGCCGCTATTGGCGGCTGGTGGAGGCGCAGCATCAGGTCTCGACATTGAAGCTGGTCGACACGCTGGAGGAGCAGGCTCTTCTCGAGACCCTTCTGGAAGAGAGCAAGCCGGCTTTACCACCGGAATGCGCCGACCTGGATTACCTGCTGGCCACGCCCTTTCGTTACGGTGCGATCTATCCCTATGGCTCGCGCTTTCGGCGAGCAGGGCGTACGCTGGGCGTCTTCTATGCGTCCGAACAGGTCGAGACGGCACTGGCGGAAATGAGCTTCTATCGGCTGCTTTTCTTCAGCGATTCTCCGGGAACGCCGCTGCCCGCCAACGCGGCCGAATATACCGCTTTTGCGGCTGTGATTGCGACCAAGCAGGCGATCGATCTGACGCTTGCGCCATTGGAGCGCGATCGCGAAGCCTGGGCCGATCCCGTTAATTACGAAGCCTGCCAGTCTCTTGCTGACGCAGCGCGGGCAGGGAAGGTTGACGCGATCCTCTACCAGTCCGTCCGCGATCCCAAGGGCGGCAAGAATATTGCACTTCTGACGGCCCATGCTTTTGCCGCGCGCGAGCCTGTGGAACGTGAGACCTGGCGCATCCGGCTGTCGCCAGCCGGCGTGCAGGCACTCTGCGAGTTTCCAAAAGCCCGTCTCGGCTTCGCGCGCAGCGATTTCGGCGACGACCCCCGCATGCGGGGCTAGCGGTCAGGCCAGAGCCAGCAGGTCCCGCCGCAATCCATCGCCGTTGCCGTCGGGCAACCGCTGCTCTACCTCGGCATGCGTCGCTTCCCAGATCGGCACCGCGGCCGCCAGCACCGCCTTGCCTGACGGCGTCAGACTGAGCAGCCGCGCGCGTCGATCCCTGGGATTGGGAAGAACGCTCACCCAGCCCCGTCGCTCCAGCGGCTTTAAGGCCGCTGTCAGCGTCGTCTGGTCTATTGCGAGCAGTGTCGCGACCGGTCCCATCGGCGCGGGCTGCGGCCTGTTCAGGGACATCATCAGGGAAAACTGGCCGTTGGTGAGCCCGAGCGGCCTTAGCGCCTCGTCGAAGCGACGTGCCAGAGCGCGGGCGGCGCGCTGCACATGCAGGCAAAGGCAGGTGTCGCGCACCAGAAGCGTTGTTGCGAAGGGAATCTCAATCATATTTGACATGATTTATTAATATTGATATCAATGTATTTGTCAAGATTTGGGATAAACGCACGCCGGAGGAGGGCGGACAATGAACCAGATCGTTTCCCGCGAAATTTGGCTAGAGGCCCGCCGCAAATTGCTGGCCCGGGAGAAGGAGGCGACGCATCTGCGCGATAGCGTCAATGCCGAGCGCCTGGCTTTGCCCTGGGTCAAGGTCGACAAGACCTATGTCTTCGACACGCCGACGGGCAAGAAGACGCTTGCCGATCTCTTCGACGGCCGCAGTCAATTGATCGTCTATCACTTCATGCTCGGTCCGGATTGGGACGCGGGATGTCCCGGCTGTTCTTTCCTTGCGGATCATCTCGATGGAGCCCTGCCGCATCTCAATCATCATGACGTCAGCCTGGTCGCCGTTTCCCGCGCTCCGCTCGAGAAGGTGGAAGCCTATAAGAGGCGCATGGGCTGGGAATTCCCGTGGTTCTCGTCCTTCGCCGACGATTTCAATTTCGACTATCACGTCTCCTTCTCGAAGGAGCAGCTCGCTGGCGAGACGATATTCTACAATTTCACTCCCATCGACTCGTCCGAAGGCCATGACGAGTTGCCGGGCCTCAGCGCTTTCTACAAGGACGAAGCCGGCAATATCTTCCATACCTATTCCAGCTACGCCCGAGGCCCGGAAGAGCTGATCGGCACGCTGATGATCCTCGACCGCGCCCCCAAGGGCCGCAACGAAGACGGCACCATGTCTTTCGTTCGCCGTCACGACGAATATGAAGAGAGCCCCAAGGCGCAATCCTGCTGTCACTGAAGTGTGGGAGTCTGGCCGCATGGGGTCACGGCTGAAGGCTATAGGGAACAAAGATCCGGAGCGCCGTGTTTAGGACTATGGATGGGGCTTGTCATCCGGGTGGAGCCGGAAGCAGCTCGTGATCGCCAATCACCGCCGCAAGCAATAGGGAGAGAGACAATGGCTGCTGCGAAGGGATATTTTGTCTGGTACGAACTGATGACCACCGATATGGCGGCGGCGGAAGCCTTCTACCGCAAGGTCGTCGGCTGGGACGCGCAGGATGCCGGCATGCCGGAAATCGAGATGGCCTATACCCTGTTCAGCGCCGGCGCCGGACCGATCGCCGGGTTGATGATCCTGCCGGATGAAGCCAAGGCCATGGGCACGCCGCCCTGCTGGACCGGCTACATCAGCGTGCCCAGTGTCGATGAGGCGGCCAAAACGATCACGGCCAAGGGCGGCAAGGTCTATCGGGAGCCGGGGGATATTCCCGGCGTCGGCCGTTTCGCCGTTGTCGGCGATCCCTATGGCGCCGCCTTCTGCCTCTTCACGCCGCTGCCAGGGCAGGACTGGGAGGTGCCGGCACCCAACGCGCCCGGCTATGTCGGCTGGCACGAGCTCTATGCCGGTGACGGCGCGAAAGCTTTCGATTTCTATTGCGACATGTTCGGCTGGGAATGGAGTTCCGATTTCGACATGGGTCCGATGGGCCAGTACAAGATCTTCAAGATCGAGGGCCGCGACTTCGGCGGCATCATGACGAAGCCGGCGGAGATGCCCATGCCCGCTTGGAATTTCTATTTCAACGTTCCGGCAATCGATGCAGCCATTGGCCGGATCAACGAAGCCGGCGGCAAGATCGTCAATGGTCCGATGGAAGTCCCCGGCGGCAGCTGGATCGTCCAGGCCATTGATCCGCAAGGGGCGTTCTTCTCTCTGGTCGCGCCGGGTCGGTAGTATAACACCTCCTCCTTGAGGGGGGAGGTCGCCGCAAAGCGGCGGGTGGGGGTGACATTCGGATCTGCAGAGTTTGTCGCAGATCACCCCACCCCGGACCTTCGGTCCGACCCTTCCCCTCAAGGGGAGGGTGATCTTTTATCGCTTCAAGCTTCCCAGAATCCCCCGTACCAGCGCCCGCCCAACCTGCGTTGCGACCGTACGCGCCATGCTTTTCATCGTTGCTTCCAGGATCGTTTCGCGCTGGTAGCCGGAGCGGCCGCGGCCTGCCGGCTTGTTGCTATCGCCGCCGAAGCCGGGAAGCGTCCAGCCGCCGGTGCTGTCTCCATCTTCCTTGGTTGCAGCCTGTTCGGCTGCCTTGCCGGCGCGGGCGGCGAGGATTTCATAGGCGGATTCGCGGTCGATGGTCTGGTCGTAGAGGCCGGCGACCGGGCTGGCATTGATGATGGCCTGGCGTTCGGCATCGGTCAGGGGGCCAATGCGGCCGGACGGCGGGCGGATCAGGGTGCGCTCGACGATCGAGGGTGCGCCCTTGCCTTCGAGCATGGACACCAGCGCCTCGCCGGTGCCGAGCGTGGTAATGACATCGGCGGTCTTGAAGGC
Source organism: Rhizobium sp. AP16 (assembly GCF_000281735.1). Classification (NCBI taxonomy): domain Bacteria; kingdom Pseudomonadati; phylum Pseudomonadota; class Alphaproteobacteria; order Hyphomicrobiales; family Rhizobiaceae; genus Rhizobium; species Rhizobium sp. AP16. The sequence continues at coordinate 43,054 of NZ_AJVM01000071.1, forward strand.
CGGGTTGGCCCGGAACGTGTCGGCCGCCGTCTGCACGGCCTTCTGTTCGCGCGGCGTATAGGCGCGCAGCGCATGCTGCACGCGGTTGCCGAGCTGAGCGAGCACGGTTTCCGGCACGTCGAGCGGGTTCTGCGTGACGAAATAGACGCCGACACCCTTGGAGCGGATCAGGCGTACGACCTGCTCGACACGCTCGATCAGCACTTTCGGCGCATCGTTGAAGAGCAGATGCGCCTCATCGAAGAAGAACACCAGCCTCGGTTTTTCAGGATCGCCGACTTCAGGCAGTTCCTCGAAGAGCTCGGAGAGCAGCCAGAGCAGGAAGGTGGCGTAGAGGCGCGGATTCATCATCAGCTTGTCGGCGGCCAGTACGGATACCTGGCCGTAGCCGTTGTTGTTGACGCGCATGATGTCGGAGATTTTCAGCGCCGGTTCACCGAAAAAATTCGCCGCCCCCTGCTGTTCCAGCACCAAAAGCGAACGCTGCAGCGAGCCGACGGAGGTTTTCGAGATCAGGCCGTATTTGCTGGAAAGCTCGCTGGCGTTTTCGCCCATGTAGTTCAGCAGCGCCTGGAAATCCTTGAGGTCGAGCAGCGCCAGGCCGTTTTCATCGGCGATCTTGAAGGCGATGTTGAGCACGCCTTCCTGTGCCTCTGACGCATCCATCAGCCGGGAGAGCAACAGCGGTCCCATCTCGGCGATGGTGGCGCGCACGCGATGCCCCTTTTCGCCATAGATATCCCAGAAGATCACGGGGAACTGCTCGAATTCATAGGGCTTCAGGCCGACATCCTCGGCGCGTTTCAACAGGAAATCCTTCGGCTCGCCCTTGGCGGCGATGCCGGAGAGGTCGCCCTTGATGTCGGCGCAGAAGACCGGCACGCCGGCCTTGGAAAAGCCTTCCGCCAACACCTGCAGCGTCACCGTCTTGCCCGTACCGGTCGCGCCGGTAATGAGACCGTGGCGATTGCCGAATTTCAGCGTCAGATATTCGCTCTTGTTGAGACTGTCGTCCGGCTTGCGGCTGGCGCCAACGAAAATCTGTCCATCTTGCTGCGGCATGAGGTGTCGTCTCCCTGTGGGCGGCGGCCCGGGCAACTCTAAAGGAGCTGCCCGGGCCGGTTCATCGATTTGTCCTGAAGCTGTTATAAGAACAGACTTGAATGGCGACAACCATTCGCGTCATGGTTATGTTCATGATAGACTACGCATATCCGGCACGGCTTGTGCCTGTCGGCTCATTCGGTTACGTTGACGTTAACGTCGGAATCAACAGGCTGGAGGTTTAAGTGAACGAAGTTATTGATCAAATCGCGGCGAAAGCTGGTATTGCACCCGATGTCGCGGAGAAAGCCGTCGGCACGATCCTTGGCTTCTTGCAGCGTGAATCTCCAGATGGCCCGGTCACCAAGATGATTGCCGCCATCCCCGGTGCTACCGATCTGGTGGCGCAATATGGCAGCGAAGAAGCCTCCGGCGGCGGCCTGCTTGGCGGCCTTCTCAGCGCTGTCGGCGGCGGCGGCGGTATCATGGCGCTTGGCCAGCAGCTGATGAGCAGCGGCCTCAGCATGGGTGAGGTGACCTCGCTCGCCAAGGCAACCATTGAAGCCGCCCGCGAGCATGCCGGCAACGACGTGGTCGACAAGGTCGTCGGCTCCGTGCCGGGGTTGAGCCAGTTCGTGTAATCTGCTGTTATTCGTGACAGGGACCCCGCGGTTCATCTGCGGGGTTTTTCGTTTTGTCATGTTGTAAATTGCAGGCCGCTCATGTCCGCCAATCCTATTCCGTCTCTTCTGCCGCAAGGATCAGGCCGCAACTTCGTGCTCTATGGCGATTCCTGTTCCGGCGTTCCAGGCGCGCTGCACGAAAAGACCTTTGCCGCTGTCAATGCCGTCTTGCGCCGGCTCGATCCGCCACCGGAATTCATTCTGTTTCCGGGCGATGAAGTCATCGGCCTGACCGCCGATGCCCAAGAATTGAGAGCACAATGGCGGCATTGGCTCGATAACGAAATGGGCTGGCTCGACCGCCAAAAGACGCCGCTTTGGCACACGACCGGCAACCACACCACCTATGACGAGATGAGCGAGCAGATCTTCCGCGAGGTCCTGCAGCTTCCTAAAAACGGACCACCGGAGCAGGAAGGCCTGTCCTATTGGGTGCGCCATGGTGATCTTCTCCTGGTCTTCGTCCATACGCTCTGGACCGGCCTCGGCGGCGAGGGCCATGTCGAGACCGAGTGGCTGGAAGCAACGCTGAAGGCGCATGACGATATCAGCCACAAGATCGTCCTCGGCCACCACCCAGTTTTCCCCGTCAACGGATTTTCCGGCGCGTATCAGCGCGAGATCGGCCCCGAATATGCCAAGCGGTTTTGGGATATTCTGGTTGAAGCCGATGTGCTGGCCTATGTTTGCAGCCATATCCTTGTCTTCGACGTCCAGGTTCATCGCGGTGTCCTACAGCTTTGCACCGCCGGCGCGGGCACGGCTCATCGAATGCCGGAGGGCGTGGAATATCTCCATTGCATCCAGGCGGCGCTCGATGCGGACAGTTTTCGTTATCAGGTGTTGGATACGGACGGAGTTGTTCGCGAACGGTTGCAATGGCCTCTCAAGCCGGCTGATCCGGAGGAGTGGCAAAACCTCTCACCTGGAACGCATGCGGCTGGGTTTAGCGGCTCGACGAGCAATGACCGTGTTGTCGAACTGCGGATACGGGGGCTGATGCCGGACACGGCACATGCCCCGGCTCAAACCCTCTTCTCCGCCTTCAATCCCGATAGTATCTCGCCGCTCTGGCTTGGTCTGCGCGGTCCGCGACAGACCTTGACCGTGATCCTGGGTCGCGATCCAGGTCGCAGTCCGCATTACTGGTTGGGTCCCGATCTCGCCGCAGGCCAGCCTTTCGACCTCGATATTGTCTTGCATCCCGGCATGGGGCCGGGTGGCGTGCTCTACCGCATGCATGGCGATAACAGATGGACCTCCTTCGATGCGGCCTCCGCAACCGGCCTCGAGCGTCTGGTATGGCCGTCGCAATGGAGCGTGGGCCATGGTCAGGGTGGAGCGGCGGATCGTCCCTTCGTGGGCAGCGGGCTGCAGGTTTCGATTGCTGCGGCACAGTGATCCACCGAGGGTCTGGGGTGCTCCACATCGGAAAGGCTGCCGGCAGGTAGCATGGTTCGTTCGAGTGCGGATCGCTTTCTGTTAGGCTAATCGCATAGCCGAATCGAGTCTTTGCGGGGAAAGTTCATGGCGAAGTGGGATGGCGCCTATACTTGGCACAAGCGGCCTTCGGCCATCGGAGCGCCGGATCGTCTGAGAGTGGCAACGTGCCAGATCCCCGTGGGGCATGACATCGCGGCGAATGCTGCGCAGATTCTGTCGCTGATTGAAGCGGCGGCCGAGGCAGGAGCCGATGTCGCCCATTTCCCGGAATGTGCTCTGTCCGGCTATGGCTCGGCCAATTGGCCGGACTGGACCGGCTTCGATTGGTTTGGTCTTCAGGTGGCGGTGGAAGCGGTGCAATCCGCGGCGCGTCGTCACCGCGTCTGGGTCGCGACTGGCTGTGTGCATCGCGACGACGCCACGCAGAAGAAATTCAATTCTCTCTATGTTTTCAACCGCGACGGTCAACTCGCCGGCCGCTATGACAAGCGCTGTTGCTCGACCAATGATCAGCGGGCTTTCGAATTGGGTCGCCACCAGCTCATCCTGGATATTGAAGGCGTTTCCTGCGGTTTTCTGATCTGTCGAGATTGGAGCTATCCCGAGCTCTGGCGTGCGTATGAAGGCCAGGTCGAACTTGTCTTTCACTCCGCCTGCGCCGACGGTCAGGGGCGCGACAAGAATGAAACCCATACGATCCCGCCATTGATGCAAGCCTATGGCCGGCAATATGTCTATGCCGTCAGCTCTGCCAACTCCTGCCGGTACAGCCAGGATTATCCAAGCCTATGGGTGGAGCGCGGCGGATATATGGGCGGACAGGCCACGCGCCATGAGGCCGGCTTCACGATGAACGCGCTGGCCGACGATCCCGAACAGGATCGCTTCTTCGCGGCCGTTCTGGAATCGCGCCGAGCCGAACGTATCCTGTATCAGTTCGAGGATTGAGACGCGGAGCCAGCCCCTTCTCCGGAGCTGGCCTCGCTAACTCAGACCTTCTTGCCCTCCGGCTTCTCATCCGGCTGATGCCAGGCGCGGCCGTCGCGCTGGATGAGGTCGTCGGCACAGGCCGGTCCCATGCTGCCGGGCGCGTAAGGATCGGGCTTCCCGCCCTCGGCCCAGAGGTCGAGGAAGGGCTGTACCGCCGCCCAGCCGGCTTCGATGCCGTCGGCGCGCTGGAACAGGGTCTGGTCGCCGACGAAGAGTTCGTAGAACAGGCTCTCGTAGCCGGTCTGCTTGCCGATGTCGAAGCGGTCGGCGTAGCGGAAATCGAGCGAGATCGGCACGGTCTTCAGCACGAGGCCGGGCGCTTTGATCGAGATTTCCATGTCCAGCCCTTCGTCCGGCTGCACCTGGATGATCAGCCGGTTCGGCGGCAGCTGCGGGCGCGAGGCCGGGCGCGGGAATTGCGCGAAGGGCACCTGCCGGAAGGTGATGACGATCTCGGTGTCGCGTGCCTTCAGCGCCTTGCCGGTGCGAAGGTAGAAGGGAACGCCGGCCCAGCGCCAGGTATCGACGAGCAGTTTGAGCGCCACGAAGGTCTCGGTGCTGCTGTCGGGCGCGACATCGGCCGTCCCGGTGTAGGCGGGCAGATCCTTGCCGGCGAGAGGGCCGGCCGTATAGGCGCCGCGCACGCCGTTCTTGGCAGCATCTTCCGGCGAATAGATGCGCAAGGCCTTTAGAAGTTTGCCTTTTTCATTGCGGATCGACTCGGCGTCGAAATTGTTCGGCGGCTCCATCGCCACCATGGCCAGAAGCTGGAAGAGGTGGTTCGGCACCATGTCACGCAACGCGCCGGTCGAATCGTAGAATTTGCCGCGCGTGCCGACATCGACCAGTTCCGCCGCGGTGATCTGGACGTGATCGATATAGTTGTTGTTCCACAGCGCCTCGATCATCATGTTGGCGAAGCGCGTCGTCATGATGTTCTGGACGGTTTCCTTGCCGAGGAAATGGTCGATGCGATAGATCTGGTTTTCGTTGGCGTGGCTGAGCAGCCGGGCGTTCAGCTCGCGAGCCGAGGCGAGGTCGTGGCCGAAAGGCTTTTCGATCGCGATCCGGCGGAAGGCGCCAGCCGTTTCGTTCATAAGGCCGTTGGCAGAGAGCTTTTCGGCGACATCGCCGAAGAAGCGCGGAGGCACGGCGAGATAAAAGGCCGCATTGGCGCTCGGCGCCTGCGACAGGTATTTGCTGATCTCATCATAGACGGCGTTCTGGGTGAAGTCGCCGGAGATATAGGCAATGCGCTTGCGCAGGCTCTGCCACGCCTCCTGCCGTTCTGGTTCCTGCATGTCGCCCGATGTCGCGAGAAACGAATCCAGCCGCTCCAGCAGCATATCGACGCCGCCAGGTTCGATGCCGATGCCAAGGATATGCAGGTCGTCGCCCACCAGCCCGCTGCGCGACATGTTGATGAGGGTCGGGATCAGCAGCCGCCGCGTCAGATCGCCGGTGGCGCCGAAGATCACGAAGGTCAACGGCGGAGCCGGTGCAACATCCGGGCCGCTCATGCGTGTACCTCGGCAAAGCGGATGAACATCGGGTTTCTGGACGACATGGGGTATCTCCTCGGACCTGTTGCAGTTTTTGCTTTGGCTGCGCATGTTCTACTGCATAATTCCTTAGATCGGAATCGATCTAAGGATAAAATTATGCGGCAGATTTGAAGTGCTACAGCGACCTTTGCGCGTCACATGTGACGCACGGCGCTGTAGCGCGGGCTGGCGTCGGTTGTCGATGGATCGCCGCCAGCCTGTCTTTGTGGATCTCGGCGGCGGCTTACTTCTTCACCGCCACCAGAAACAGCCGCGGAAACCGCAGCAGGACCTTGCCGTCCGTGAGCGGCGGATAGGCCTTTTCGATGCGCGCGAGATAATCGGCCGTGAAGGCATCACGATGTTCGGCACCGGCATGATCGAGATAGGGGCGCAGGCCCGTGGCCTTGACCCATTCGACGATGGCGGCGGCGTTTTCCAGCGCGTGATTGTAGTTGGTGTGCCAGAGGTCGATGCGGGCCGACTTGCCGATCAGCCTGTTATAATAGACCGACGGCGCGGGCAGGGGATTGCGGCGGACGCTTTTCTTCGCGAAGGCGTCGCTCCAGGGGCCGTTTTTCGCGGTCTCTTCCATCATCAGGTGGCTGGGTTCGGTCAGGTTGTCCGGCATCTGGATGGCGAGTACGCCGCCGGATTTCAGCCCGTCCATCAACCGGTCGAAAATCTCGAGATGATTGGGCAGCCACTGGAAGACGGCGTTGGCGAACAGCAGGTCGACGGGTTCGTCCGGCAGCCATGTCGCAAGATCGGCCTTGACGAAGTCCGTGCCGGGCATGCGGGCGCGGGCCGCCTCCAGCATGTTGTCGTCGCTGTCGAGGCCGGAGACACCGGCCACGCCATAACGCTCGACGATCAGTTCGGTTGAATTGCCGGGTCCGCAGCCGAGATCGATGGCACGGTCGATGCGCGTGAGCGGCACCTGCGCCAGCAGGTCGCGCGCCGGGCGCGTGCGCTCATCCTCGAACTTTACATATTGGCCGGCAGACCACGCCATGATGGTATCCTCTCAGATGGACTTTGCTTCATCCCGGCGTAGCACCGGGATATATCAGAATCGTGTAATCACGCTGATTCCCGTACCCTCGGCCTTGTCCAGCGTCATCAGTGCCGGCACGGCCTCCTCCAGGCTGATCCTGCGGCCGATCAGCTTTTGCGGGGTGATCTTGCCGGCGGCGAGCATGTCGAGCATGGCGTCGTAGCGCCACGCCTGCATGCCGTGGCTGCCGTAGATTTCCAGCTCGTGGCCGATCACCTGCGCCATCGGGATCTGCGGCGTCGCATAGTCGCCGAGCATCAGGCCGACCTGCACATGCCGGCCGCGGCGGCGGAGGTTCTTGATCGAGTTGAAGCAGGTGACGGGATGGCCGAGCGCGTCGATCGACACATGCGCGCCGCCCTTGGTGATCTCGCGCACGGCTTCCGCGACATCGGCAACACTGGCGGCATTGATGGTCGCGACGGCACCGCATTCGCGGGCGAAAGCCAGCTTCTCATCGGAAATATCGATGGCGATGGCATTCGCCCCGAGCGCGCTGGCGATCATGATCGCGGACAGGCCGACGCCGCCGCAGCCATGCACGGCGATCCATTCGCCCGGCCGTGTTTTCGCCTGATCGGCAACGGCGCGAAACGAGGTGGCGAAACGGCAGCCGAGGCTTGCCGCCGTGGCATCGTCGACCGTCTCCGGCAGATGCACGAGATTGGTATCGGCATAGTCGATCGCCACATATTCGGCGAAGGACCCCCAATGGGTGAAGCCGGGCTGGAACTGGCTGGGGCAGACCTGCTGGTTGCCGGAATGGCATTCGGCGCAATGGCCGCAGCCGGAGACGAACGGCACGGTGACACGGTCGCCGACCTTGAAGCGGACAACACCACGGCCGGTCGCCACCACCTTACCGGCCAGCTCATGGCCGGGCACATGCGGCAGCTTGATATCGGGGTCGTGGCCCATCCAGCCGTGCCAGTCGCTGCGGCAAAGTCCGCTTGCGCCGACGGCGATGACGACGCCATCTTCGCTGGGTGTGGGGTCGGAGAGGGTACGGATCTCGGGGGTGGCCTCGAAGGCCTCATAATACATAGCTTTCATGGGTATCCCCTATAGCTCGCCGCGTTTGCTTTGGCTCATCATTTTTCCTGATCGACCCATTCGTCAAGCTGTTGTTTCGGCGCATGAAAATTGCGCACGGAAAGCATCATCCGGCGCTTTGTTGCGAATGGATTTCGGGTTGAAAATTCCGCTTGACCCCCAGGTTGCGCAGGGATTTCCTTTTGCCGCTTTCACGAGGAAATCATCATGGCCGTCGATACATCCCCCCGCACCACCACCTGGACCCATGTCGATGGAGAATGGCTCCCCGGCAATCCGCCGCTGATCGGGCCGACCTCGCATGCCATGTGGCTGGCTTCGACCGTCTTCGATGGTGCGCGCTGGTTCGACGGCATCGCGCCCGATCTCGACCTTCATTGCCAGCGCATCAATCGCTCGGCGCTCGCCATGGGATTGAAGCCGGTAAAGACGCCGGAGGAGATCGAGGCACTCGCTTGGGAAGGCATCAAGAAATTCGACGGCAAGACACCGCTCTATATCAAGCCGATGTATTGGGGCGAACATGGTACGGCGGGCAGCGTTGTTGCTGTCGATGGGGAATCGACCCGCTTCGCACTTTGCCTGTTTGAGGCGCCGCTGGGCGGCCAGGGTGGCATTTCGCTGACCGTTTCGCCTTTCCGCCGTCCGTCGCCCGAAACCGCGATGACCGATGCCAAGGCCGGCTCGCTCTACCCAAACAGCGGCCGGATGATCCTGGAAGCCAGGAAGCGCGGCTTCGACAATGCGCTTGCATGCGACATGAACGGCAATGTCGCCGAGACCGCTTCGTCCAACGTCTTCATGGTCAAGGACGGTATCGTCTACACGCCGGTCGCCAACCGTACCTTCCTCGCCGGAATTACCCGCGCCCGCGTCATCGGCCTGTTGCGCCAGGAAGGATTCGAGGTGCGCGAGGAAACACTGTCGGTCGAACAGTTCATGGCCGCCGACGAGATCTTCACCAGCGGCAACTTCTCCAAGGTCGTCGGCGTCACCCGCCTCGATAGCCGCGAATTCCAGCAAGGCCCGATCGCCCGCAAGGCGCTGGAGCTTTACATGGACTGGGCCTTTGGGCGGAGTATCAGCGAAGAATAAGGAATACTGCACGCAGTCTTCGGATCACGATGCCTTCGAATTGGCTTTGAAGGTTTGCTTCGTGATCCGGTAGGATGCGAAGGATTGGCCGAGATATTCGGTTGCGCGCGTCGGCGACAGGCCGAGCTTTTCTGCAACGCGGATGGAAGCCGTGTTGCCCGGCGCGATATCGGCGATCACGCATTCGAGGCCGAGTGTTGTAAAGGCATGGGCGAGGACCGGCTTTGCAGCTTCCGTCGCATGGCCCTTGCCCCAGGTGAGCCTGTTCAGCCGCCAGCCGATCTCGATCTCTGGCCCAACCGCATCGGCGGGTATGAGCAAAATCCATCCCAAAAACTGTTCTGGATTGTCCTTGGCAAAGACGGACCAATAGCCGAGGCCCTCACCAAAGTCCGCCTGAATGCGGTTTGCCAGGAACAGCCTGTGTGCTTCCGGATCATTCCATGGGCCGGGAATGAATTTCGTCACCTCCGGATCGCGATCCATGGCCATGCATTCCTCGATATCGGCCATGGTACGCGGACGCAGGATCAGGCGGCCGGTTTCAAAGGTCGGAAGCACGGTTGTTCCTCCTGATTTATCGATATCCGTAAAGATAAGAATAGACGTCGGGATGCGGAAGAATAATTCGCAGTACAAGAAAATGTAGCGAATTCTCCCACGGCAATTGCTTTTGTGCTATTATGGAGTTGGTCGGCAAAACCACTAAGGAGGCCGCCATGAAAATCTCTCTTCCTGCTTCTGTCTATCTTTTCGACTACTACAGGCTGTTTTTGCAGCTCTGTGTCATCGCGGCGATCGGGTTCGTCATCTATTCGATGCTGTTCGGATTGACGTGGTGATGTCGGAAGCAATTGAAACCGCCGGCCTTTATGAGGCCGCCGGGTCCATTCTTGTTTAAAGGTAGTCGACGATGAGCTTGAGCTTTCCCAATCGGAGCCGCAGTTACGATGCCTCGGCGCGGCGTATCCGTTTTATCGGGCATGATGGCATGTTCGAGGTTCCATTTCTGGTCGAAGCCGATGTCTTTCCAGAGGCCAACACCGAGGCAGGCTATCTTGCCGCCTTCGATGCGGGACGTGATGCGATCCAGCAGGTGGCCATGAAAGCCTATGGCTATGCCCGCCGGCGCATGTACATCCTGACGCCGAATGACTTTCGCTGAGGAGAACTATTCCGCCTCTTTCCTCGGGCTGACCCACCAGCAATAGACTGCGCCGATCGCCAGCAGCACGCAGGTGCCGAGGAAGACGGCGCGCATGCCGATATGGCCGCCGACGAAGCCGCCCATGACCGGGCCAACCACCTGACCGACATATTGCGACGAGATCGAAAGGCCGAGGATGCTGCCGGCCGCCGCATCCGGTACATTGTGGCGGATGACGGCGGTGATGCAGGGCAGCAGTCCACCGAGCGCGATACCCATCAGGAAGCGCAGCGCGATCAATTGCCAGGCTGATGTCACGAAAGCCTGCGGGATCAGCAGCAGCGCCGCGACCGCGAGAGCCGTCATGATGACAGTCCAATGGCCGATGCGGTCAGCCAGTTTGCCGAGCCATGAGGCCGACATAATACTGCCAAGTGCCGCCGCAGCCATGACCACGCCAGAAATCATCGTGACATGCGCATTCTCGACGAACTGGGCGACATAGACGGTGATAATCGGCTCGATCGACATATTGGCGAGCATCAGCAGCAGGCCGATCGACAACATGGCGATAGCAGGTCGTTTGTCGGGGATGGAAGCCCAGCCGCCACTCGCCTTGGCGGCCTTTTTCCGCGCCGGCGATTTCTCTTCCTTGATGAGGAAGGTGGTCGCCAGGAAGGTGAAGAAGATCACGCTGCCAGCCAGCAGAAAGGTGCCGCGAATGCCGATGATGGGCGGCAATGCGCCGCCGATCAGAGGCCCGACCAGATTGCCGGCCATGATCCCGGAGGACAATACTCCGAGTGCCCAGGCCGAGCGAAGCTTCGGTGTCTGCGTCGCCACCAGCACCATCGAGCCCGAGGCATAGCCGCCGGCAAGGCCGGTGAACAGGCGCAGTGCCACCAATTGCCAGACGCTGCCCGCCATGCCCATCAGCGAGATCGCCACCGTCATGCCGAGGCTGGCGCGCACCAGCATCAATTTCCGGCCATAGATATCGCCGAGCCGGCCCCAGAGCGGCGCGACGAAAGCGGCGGCAAAGAAGGTGGCGCCATAGGCAATGCCGGACCATTGCACGATCGCGGCCTTGTCGGTGACGCCGAGCTCCTCGACATAAAGCGGCAGGAAGGGAAGCAGCAGCGTCATCGCCACGATGGTGGTGAAGGAGCCGACGAGGCAGATGATCAGATTCCGCATCCAATAAGCGGTTTCCGGTTCAGCCGGCGCGGCTGCCTCCCATCTTGTCTCTGTCATTTTCTGGCCTTTGCATTCAACGTATACAATAATTCCTGGTTGCCCGACGCCAGGATATGCCCCTTTGCCGCGGCAAGCAGGTCTGCGCGGGTGAAGAGATCGGGAAGATTGAGGCGGTCGACATCGAGTGCATAGACGGTGACGTGATAGCCGTGAATACGCTCGTCGTTCCAGGGCGGGCACGCGCCCATATAGCCCCCATGCGGCCCATTCTTCAAGGAGCCGCCGCCAGCGCCGTTCTGTCCGCGCCGGCCGTGGTCCGTGCGCTCGAGCGGCAGCCCGGCCGCCGGCGAATTATCGCCATCGGCGCCTTCGGGAAGGCTGGTGAGAGAAGCCGGTATATCGGCGAGTACCCAATGGACGAATTCCATCCGCTTGAAGTTCCTGGGGATGATCGTGTCGTCCTTGTTGAACAACGAGAAATCGCTGGGCACATCGGGATCCACCATGGTCAGCGCATAGGAGCGTGTGCCCTTCGGCCCTTTCGACCAAGACAAAGCCACGCTCTTGTTCGGTCCCTGCGCCGATTTGCTGTTTGGGGTTGCGATACACGAGGCGTTTTCCGGCAGCAGCATGCGGCCATCGCTCTTTTCAAACTTGACCTTGAGATCAGCGGCAAAGGCCGGTGAGCCGGTGGTGACCGCCGCTGCGATAGCGATTGCGCCGAGGAGATGGGGAGTATGTCGCATGGTCTTGCCCTTTCGCGTTTCAGCCCTTTCGAGCTTTCATGGGGCAGGGTCTAACAGATCGTTCCGGTACGCTTGCGTACGTAAACGCTCAAAGTGAAGCCGGAAACGCTCAAGTGCTGCGCAGCCGCTCGGCGAAGCGGCGAGGGGAGCGATAGCCGGTGGCAAGGGCTGCCTCGCGCAGCGACAGTCCGTCTTCGGCCAGCAATGTGGTCGCGAGCGCCACACGTTCGCTTGCCAGCACGTCGCGCAACGATGAACCTTCGCGCGACAGACGCCGGCGCAGCGTCGCATTACTGGTGCCGAGTTCGACGGCAATGAGGTCGGCGGTCCAGGCGCGGTCCGGCTGCCAGCGCACCAATGCGCGCACAGCCTCCGCCGTCGTTTCAGGCGAAGCGGGCAGGGCGCCGCGCATGCCGAGCACCATCAGCACCTCCATCAGGCGGTGCTCGATCAGTTCCGCCGGCAGCTGACCGGAGGCAATGCCGTCGCCGGCATGATGGATGGCTGCAGCCAGCACCGGATCGAGCGGCAGGTCGATCTGCGAAGCCGTGCGCGCAGGCGGAAACGCCCTGATGGCGCGGCGCACGAGCTCGTCGGGAAAGCTGATGAAGATGGCGCGATAGACGCCGCTCTGCGGATCGGGATCGTTGACGACATCGCCGCGCCAGCCGGCGGGCAGTACCAGCACCGTACCGGCCGGCAAACGCAGATGCCGCCCCATGCTCAGCACCTCCTTGTAGCCCTCTATGAGAACGACGATCGAGACATGGGCAAAGGCCGAGCCGGCGATACGCTCGCGCTGCCGGGTGACGAAGGTGAAGAGGGTGGAATAGCTTTTTCCATCAGCCGGCATTACGGCAGGCCGATTGTCTTTCCCCGCCAGGCGGCGCAGCTTCTCCAATATCTGATGGGCTTCGGGCATGGCGACGGCGTCCTGCTGATGTCGACTAGGGCGATAGTCTGGACCACGCCAATGGTGATGCCAAGCCCGCAAAGCGCCTTGTCGGTTCTCTCGGCTCCAGTTTTCAGTTCGTGGCAACCGCTGCCATAGCCGCTTCCAGCGCAACGAGCGGGCCGGTCATCGGCGGGGCAGCGTTTCCGGTCAGCAGCCGTAGCGCTCCGGTCATCGACGCCTGTGCGAAGGCGACCGTCTTCGCCCCCTCGCGCTGCGCTGCGTCGACCGCTGCAGCGATCGACATCAGATAAGCCTCCTGTTCGCCGGCCCGGAACAGCGCCCAGGCGCCCTCGATCAACCGCACGTCGATGACGGCACCGGTTGCCTTTGCGGCCTCTTCGAATAGTCGTGTGCTGGGGTCGATGGTCGTTTCGACGGTGCAAAGGACAATGACTTTGCCGCCCGCCTTCACCGCTCTTTCGGCTAGGATACCGTCGGCTCTGATAACGGGAACCGGCGACTTCCCGGCCGCCAGCAATGCCGCCGGGCCAAGGGTGGAGCAGTTGAGCACGACGGCATCGGCCTCCTGTGCGAGGTGGAGCAGGACATCAGCCGTTTCCGTCGTGATATCGGCCGTCAAACCTCCTAGCCGTTCGGCGGTCAGGAGAAGGTCGGCGCGGACATGATGATGGAGGGCGCCAGCAGGAAGGCCAAGCTCCCTGGCAGCGTCCTCATAGATGGGAATGTTGCTTTCGGCAGTGTGCAGGCAGGCAATTTTCACGGAGCTGGTCTCGCTGAAGCCACCCGACAAGGCGGCGGTTCACCGAGCCTAGCCTCTGACGATCTGATTGTCGACGCGTGCGATGCCGCAGATCGTGGCGGCGATTTTGCCGGCGCGATCGATCTCTTCTTCCGTTGCAAGCCAGCCGCTGAGAACGATCTTGGGACCGTCCGCAGTTACGAAAACATCCGGGCCGTCGATATCTTCGGCGATGGCCAGCGCGTTTTCCACCGCGAATTCGAGGTCGATCGTTTCAGGTGCGTTGGGGCGGGGCACTTTGGCAGAGAATGAGGGTGTCATGGAGTCTGATTTCCTCAGCTAGTGGTTGTCTTTCGTGTTTTATCCGCGGCTATCGCCATCGCGGCGCTTAAGCTGCTGTCAAGCAGCTCGTCTGGAATTTGTGGTCCGTATCGTCCCTTGTGGAGCTTCAAGGCTTGCCTATAGGCTTCGATAAACAGATTGATCCTGGTCCAGTTTTCTTGTGCCATATGCGTCGGCCAAAACAGGAAGGCGCCCGCCGCGGATGTCGTCAATTCGCCGAGGCGGCTGGCGGGAATCTTGAAGGTGCCCACTGGCATCTTCGCCCGGATACCGAAATCGTCGATCAGCCACTCATCGTTTTCAAAGAGCGGCACCTTACTATCCAGGAGGGATGTGTCCCTGATATGGCGGGACGAACGGCTTTCGAAGAATGGAATGAGGCCAACCGGGCCGTCATTGCTGCTGGTCTCGCTGGCAGTATCGGCGGGCATCATCAATCCTTCCGGCATAGTTGATGGCCTCGGAACTCAGCGCGACGATTGTCGCCGGTCTGTCAGACCGGCGCACGGTTTCGCGCGCGCCACCGTCTAAACAGAGGCCTCAAATGCTATTACTGCGCGCGACTGCTGCGACGGTGCGATCTATTCGGCTTTTGCCGCAGGGGCGATCGATTCTATATCGATTTCCTGTGTCACCCGTTCCTGGGCGACTTCGTCGTTGCGCATCCGATATTGCGGGGAGTTGTCCCTCGCTGGAAGATAGGCCGTGATCCGGTAAACCTCCGCCGCCTTCGGGGAAAGGCCTTTCAGGCTCTTCAGTCGAACGGTCTCGCCGATGGGGAAACGGTGAATGGCCACGGTGCGCTACGTCTTTCCGGCCCTGTCTGTTGCAACGGCCCTGTTATCATGGCGCTCGCGCGCAAATGTCGTCTATCGGGAAATGTATGTTCGGCAAGACGGCCAAGATGCCGCTTGCCGAACATTCCGGCTTGATTGTCAATCGGGTGATCGCGGGCTGCCAGTACATCCGTGGTCAGCGCCGCATTCCGTTCCAATCAGGCCAATCTGAGCTTGGAGATCGAGCTGCGGCCCATGCCGTCCTGCTCGATTTCGAAGATCAGCTTCTGACCCTTTTTGAGCGTCTCCAAGCCGGATTTCACCACTATTTTCGCGTGAACGAAAATAGCGACGCTGCCGTCGGTCGGCTGAATGAAGCCGTAGCCCTTTTCCAGGTCGAAATTCTTGACGATGCCATTGAACATGCTGTCTCCTTGGGCTTGGCATGGTCGATGCAGGCAAACGTGCCCAGCATATTCAGGACCATACGGTTGAGGAGATCGGCGGGTCGAGAACCTCTGACGCTGCGATAAGCCAAACTGCCCAAGACGATAGAAGGACAACTACAGGCTGATTAAGGTTTAATTAAGACCAGTCTTGGGTGAGAAGACGATTGGGCAGTTTGACACCCAATTTGAGTGATGAGCAATACAAGTGGTATCTGGTTGAAAGACGGGTAAATTTTCCTCCAGCCCGCGATTTTTTGGCATGTCGCCGGTTGCCCTTCACTTCGTCCCCTCCTATGTTCCGGGTCACCTGCCGACGCAATCAATTGCCAAGAGGAGATATGACCATGGCTTTCGAATTGCCTGAACTTCCCTACGATTACGATGCTCTTTCCCCCTTCATGTCGCGTGAGACTCTCGAGTATCACCACGACAAGCATCACAAGGCCTATGTCGACAACGGCAACAAGCTCGCTGCTGAAGCAGGCCTGTCCGATCTCTCGCTCGAAGAGATCGTGAAGAAGTCCTTCGGCACCAATGCTGGCCTCTTCAACAATGCTGCCCAGCATTACAACCACGTCCATTTCTGGAAGTGGATGAAGAAGGGCGGCGGCGGCAACAAGCTGCCAGGCAAGCTCGAAGCTGCCTTCGCTTCCGATCTCGGCGGCTATGACAAGTTCAAGGCCGATTTCGCTGCTGCCGGCGCCACCCAGTTCGGCTCCGGCTGGGCCTGGGTTTCCGTCAAGAACGGCAAGCTCGAAATCTCCAAGACCCCGAACGGCGAAAACCCGCTGGTTCATGGTGCGACCCCGATCCTCGGCGTCGACGTCTGGGAACACTCCTACTACATCGACTACCGCAACCTGCGCCCGAAGTACCTCGAGGCCTTCATCGATAGCCTGATCAATTGGGACTACGTCCTGGAGCGCTACGAAGCCGCCACGAAGTAAGCTTTGCCGTTTCGGCTTGCTTTCACACCCGGCGCTGTCCAAGCGTCGGGTGTTTTCATATCTATTGTCCGGTTATCAACTCATCAGCCCAAGGAGGCTGCATGTCGTCTCCGTCCGCTCCGCTCTTCCGTTTCGGCGTCGTTGCCGATCCGCAATATGCCGCCCTCGAGCCCAATATCGAGCTCGATCGCTATCCGGCGAAAAGCCTTACGAAGCTCGAAGAGGCTATTGCGGAATTCAATCGGCACGACCTCGCCTTCGTCGTGACGCTCGGGGATATCATCGACCGTCATTGGGAGAGTTTCGAAGAGATTCTCCCTGTCTACGAGAGCCTTCGGCATGAGCGGCATTTCCTGCTCGGCAATCACGATTTTGCGGTCGCGCCAGAGCATTTGGCGAAGGTCGCAAACCGCGTCGGGCTGTCGTCGGCCTATTATGACTTCGCCCGAGCCGGCTATCGCTTCATTGCTCTCGACGGCAACGAGATCAGCCTGTTTGCTTCACCGGAAGGTGACCCGCGTCGCGATGAGGCCAAGGCTTTGATGAGGGCGCTGAATGACGCCGGAGCGCCGAATTCGCACCGCTGGAATGGCGCTATCAGTGACACGCAATATGCCTGGCTCGCCACGAAGCTGAACGAGGCGAAGGCCGCGGGCGAGAAAGTCGTGGTCATGAACCACTATCCGGTTTTCCCGGAGAATTCGCACAACGCGCTCGATAGCGAACGCCTGCTGGCGCTGTTCGCCGAACATGATCACGTCATCGCCTATCTCAACGGCCACAACCATGCTGGCAATTTTGGCGTCGCCGACGGGACGTATTTCGTCAATTTCAAAGGCATGGTCGATACCGAAGACAACAGCGCCTATGCGATCGTCACGGTCTACGAGGATCGGCTGGAGATCATCGGCTTCGGGCGTGAGGAGAGCAGGGTTCTGGCCTTGCACTAGCGTCTCATTCCGCCGCCACCCGCATCTCCGCTACGTCCCGTTTCGGCGGCGCGCCGAACATGCGGGTGTATTCGCGGCTGAATTGCGAGGCGCTTTCATAGCCGACCCGGTAGGCGGCATTCTCCACGTTGGCGCTGCCGGCAACCATCAGGCGGCGGGCTTCGAGCAGCCGCATCTGCTTTTGATATTGCAGTGGTGTCATCGAGGTCAGTGTCTTGAAATGCTGATGGAACGAGGAGGGGCTCATGCGCGCGGCGGCGGCAAGCTGCTCGATGCGTACCGGCTCGGCGAAATTGTCGCGCAGCAGGCGGATGGCGTCGGCAATGCGGCGCGTCTGGCTGTCCGGCAACACCAGCTTGCAGACTTCGCCCCCGTTGGGGCCGGTGAGCAGCCAGAAACAGATTTCCCGCATGATTGCCGGATGGAGCACCGGAATAGCCCTCGGGGTCGCGAGCAGCCCGGTCAATCGCACCAGGCAATCGGCGAGCGGCTGGCTGAGGTCCTCGACGAAGATGCCGAGACCTGCACCGCCCGTCGGCTTCGGCGGCACGTCGAGTTGCTCCATCACCTCGCGCATCATGCCGACATCGAATTCGAGCGAGATGGCGATATAGGGCTTTTCCGGGCTTGCCTCGATCACCCGGCCGGCCGCGGGCAGCTCGATGCTGATGATGAGGGCCTGCATCTCGGCATAGTCGATCACCCTGTCGTGCAGCATCAGTTGCTTCGCACCCTGGACGATGACGCAGAGCGCCGGCCTGTAGATCATCTTATGCGGCATCTTCGGCTCGCTCGAGCGCATGACGCAAAAGCCATCGATGCCGGTCCAAAAGACCCCGTTGTCGCCGCCATCACTGCTTTCGATGAAGTGTGTGAGCGCGTCTTTAAGGGTTGACGACATCGGTGGTCTCCAGGGCAGGGGCGAAGTCATCATCATAGCAGTGTAACGTCGGCCGGCAAGGCGGCTGGAGGAATAGGCAAGAAATTCGACAGTTCCGGCATTCAAGGAGATGGGGCAACGGACGTAGGTTTACGCCATCAAGCATTCCCTGGAGAACGGCAATGACGACTGAAAATATCGATAAATCAAAGGCAAAGATCGCAATCATCACAGGCGGCAGTCGTGGTCTCGGTCGCAACACGGCCGTCCATCTCGCCCATCGCGGTGTCGATAGCATCATCACCTACCATTCAAATCGGGTAGAAGCGGAAAGCGCGGTTGGCGAGATCGAGGCGCTCGGACCGAAGGCCGTGGCACTGCAACTCGATGCCGGCGACGTCAGCTCCTTTGATGTGTTCGTCTCCGAGGTTGGACGGGTTTTGCGACAGGAATGGGGTCGGGATCGGTTCGATTTTCTCGTCAATAATGCCGGCACATCCTATCACGCATCCTTCACGGAAACGACGGAAGCCGAGCTCGACAAGCTCTATAATGTCCATTTCAAAGGCGTCTATTTTCTGACGCAGAAGCTGCTGCCCGTGATTGCGGATGGCGGTCGCATTGTCAACATTTCCTCCGGCCTTGCCCGCTTCAGCAATCCAGGCTCGTCGGCCTATGCGGCGATGAAGGGTGCGGTCGAAGTTCTCTCGCGGTATCTCGCCAAGGAACTGGGCACGCGGGGCATCGCCGTCAACACCGTGGCGCCGGGAGCGATCGCGACCGATTTCAGTGGTGGCATGGTGCGCGACAATCCCGAGGTGAACAAGTTCGTCGCCTCCATGACGGCGCTCGGCCGCGTTGGCCTGCCCGATGACATCGGCCCGATGATCGCTTCGCTCCTGTCGGAGGATAATCGCTGGATCAATGGTCAGCGGATCGAAGTGTCCGGCGGCATGATGCTTTAAATAGGAGCGCGCCGACCGGCCCGCCGGCGTCGTCAGCCCC
>NZ_AJVM01000072.1:0-42751 GCF_000281735.1 Rhizobium sp. AP16
TGTTGATTTCCACTGAGAGCTGACCCTGGATTTCCACCGAGAGCTGACCCGCCTCTCATGTATGTTTCGGGTCTGGTGTTTTGGTCAAGTTCCTGTTTTTCTCCTTGGTTGTTTTGGCGTTTTGCGCCGAGCTGTTCTTGAAGCGGAAGCTGTCATTTCCGGTTTCGAGGATGTGGCAGTGATGGGTCAGGCGGTCGAGCAACGCGGTTGTCATCTTGGCGTCGCCGAAGACGCTAGCCCATTCGCTGAAGCTGAGATTGGTAGTGATGATGACGCTGGTGCGTTCATAGAGTTTGCTCAGCAGATGAAAGAGGAGCGCTCCTCCTGATGCACTGAACGGCAGGTATCCGAGTTCATCGAGGATCACCAAATCAGCGCGCGTGAGACGGTTGGCAATCTGACCGGAGCGACCTTGGGTCTTTTCCTGTTCAAGTGCATTGACCAGCTCGACCGTTGAGAAGAAGCGGACCCGCTTGTGATGATGCTCGATGGCCTGGATACCCAAGGCACTGGCAATGTGCGTTTTGCCTGTACCAGGGCCGCCGACGAGCACGATGTTGTTCGCCGCATCGATGAAGTTGCAGCCATGGAGTTGGCGCACGAGTGCCTCGTTGATCTCGCTGCTGGCGAAGTCAAAGCCGTTCAGATCACGATAGGCTGGAAAGCGAGCCGCTTTAAGCTGATTGGTCATTGATCTGACCTCTCGCTCCGCCGTCTCGGCCTTGAGAAGCTGCGACAGGATCGGAATGATGGCCTCGAATGCCGGCGATCCCTGTTCGGTGAGTTCGCCGACAGCCTGTGCCATGCCATGCATCTTGAGGCTTCGAAGCATGATGACGATCGCGCCGCTGGCTGGATTATGACGCATGGCGCACCTCCGCAGGCTTCATCAAAGCATCATAGCGTTCGACATTGGCCTTCGGCTCGTTGGTGAGTGTCAAAGCCTGAGGCGTATCGACGGTCGGCGGTGTGAAGGATTTGCCGTCGATGAGGCGATGGAGCAGGTTGAGCACATGGGTTTTGGTCGGAACCCCGGCCTTCAACGCCATCTCGACGGCGGACAGCACAGCCTGTTCCTCGTGCAGAAGGACAAGTGCCAGGATATCGACCATCTCGCGATCGCCACCCGGCTTCTTGAGCAGATGCTGCTGCAATGTCCTGAAGGCATCTGGAAGTTCGGTGAACGGCGCCCCGTTGCGAAGAGCACCAGGCTTGCGCTGCACGACCGCCAGATAATGCCGCCAATCATAGGTCGTCTGTCCCAGCCCACCATGCGAACGGCCGATGATACGACGGTGCTCGCAGATGATCAGACCCTCTGCGGCGACGACAATACGATCTGGATAGACACGTAAGCTCACCGGCCGATTGGCGAAAGATGCAGGAACGCTATAGCGATTACGCTCAAGATGCACGAGGCAGGTCGGGGAAACCCGCTTGGTGTGCTCGACAAAGCCGTCGAACGGACGTGAGGTTGGCATCAGAGCCTGAGCTTCCTCAGCCCAGACATCCATGATGGTCCCGTGCATTTGGCCATGCGAAGTCTGCTGCCAAAACTCCTTGCATCGGTGCTCCAGCCATTCGTTCAGGGCTTCGAGTGACGGAAAGCGTGGGATGGGTTGCCAGAGCCGATGACGCGCATCCTGGACATTCTTCTCAACCTGCCCCTTCTCCCAGCCAGATGCCGGATTGCAGAACTCGGGTTCGTAGAGGTAGTGGCTGGCCATTGCCATGAAGCGGGCGTTGACGTCGCGCTCCTTGCCGCGTCCGACCTTGTCGATGGCGGTCTTCATGTTGTCGTAGATACCACGGCGTGGGACGCCGCCAAGGACACGAAACGCGTGATTATGAGCGTCAAACAGCATCTCGTGCGTCTGCTGCGGATAGGCCCGCACGATGAAGGCTCGACTGTAGCTTAGCTTTGTGTGAGCCACCTGCAGCTTGGTGCGCTCACTGCCGATGATCGCCCAGTCTTCCGACCAGTCGAACTGGAACGCCTCGCCGGGCTCAAACGTCAACGGCACGAATGTCCCGCGACCCGACGTCTGCAGTTCCCGGTGCCGGTCGGCCTGCCATTCCCGAGCGAATGCCGCCACACGATTATAGGAACCGTCATAGCCCAGGCTCAGCAGATCGGTATGCAACTGCTTAAGGGTCCGCTTCTGCTTGCGCGACTTGTTGGCTTCCGTCCTCAACCAGGCTGACAACCGGTCGGCGAAGGGGTCAAGTTTGCTCGGGCGATCCGGAACCTTGAACTTCGGCTCCACCCCGTCGGATCGAAGATATTTGCGGATGGTGTTCCGCGAGAGGCCGCTCCTGCGGCAAATCTCCCGGATCGATAGATGCTCTCGAAAATGCCAGCGTCGGATCACGCTCAATAACGCCATGTCGATCACTCCATAGCCCCCGCTGTAAACACGCAGGGCAAAGTTCAAACATGGGTCAATTCTCGATGGAAATATCCATCAATCCAGGGTCAACTCTCAGTGGAAATCAACAATCTGGCGCTCACTGAAACCCGGCGGCCTCTATATCTCAACGTTTCCGATCCGGAAATGGATGGTCGAGCCCTCGAAGCCCCTGGCGCGACTACGAAGTGACGGAGTGCTTGAGTTCCTCAAGGACCCTCCCGAGTATCATGGTAACCCGATCGATGGCAAAGGTGCGCTAGTGACCTGGGACTATGGCTATGACATGCATCAACTCATTACTTACTGGACGTCGTTTTCTGTAGAGATCACACGCTTTTCCGATCGCCATCAGGGTATTCTGGGGGAGTATACCGAGGTAATCTTATGTCGGAAGCGCTAAATCTTCGGGATTGGTGTGCCTTACAGGACTTTGGTTATGACTTCAGACTGGAGTATCGTTCCCATCTCGCGGCGCAACGGTGGCGGCATTTTGGGTTGGAACCTGGAGAGTCCCACTCAAGGGTCAGATGTTACGGCTATATCAATCCGATTTCGTGGCTGGTTTCTAACGCGAGCTGGTGGCGGGCGCATTACAATTTCAAACCGTGGCACAGCTCTCGCCTCGGTAGAGGCTAATCTTCCACGTCCTAATGTCGTTCGCACCAAGACCATGGATACGCAGGCAAAGCAAACGCTAGAACGTTGCGGTTTTGATCTCGTTGTACCACGGAAGGCGGGTGTTTATCGGCTAGACGCATTGGAACCGGGTGGAGATAGCTTTTCGTTCGAAATTGTAGACCGTAACGAAGGGCCATATGCTGTAATTGGAGGAAATCGGCATCTGTTCCTGGGCGGCGACAGTAATGATAGCGTCGGCCAATTCACCGAGGAGAGGAGGCTTTCCGAAGCTTCTATCCAATCGTGGATGAAAAATTTCACAAATATGCGAACGTGGGAGGCGCAATATGGTCTCAGATGTGCATTCCTTGTCGCCCCGGCTAAAGAAGAGATTTTCCCCGACTTTTACCCTCGATCTCGCGCAAATCATACCGTTTTGGACGACTTCCGAACTAAGTTTGTCGATGCAGGTATTGTGTTGCCGCTATGGGAATTGCGCGCGCAGCGTAACTTCGCTTATTCTGAGACAGACACTCATTGGACTGATCAAGGTGCGACCATTGCCGCAGAGGCCGTGCTAAAATCATGGAGCATGATCGAAGAAGTAAGGGCCGCCTTACCTCGCGATTTTCGTATCCTGCAACGACAGGGGGATCTTGGTATCAAAGTTGACCCACCCCGCGCCAGTTATGATCTGGTCTTTGCTGACGATATGAATGCTAGGCTAGTGTTTGATAATGGTGTTCACAATCATGGTTGTTTGCGCGTCTGGCGTAACATCGAAGCTCCAGTCAAGGCGAGCTGTATGGTGTTTGGCGATAGTTTTGGAACAAATCTTGCGATGGCGCTGACCAGTGTCTTTGCAGAGGTTAGTTACGCGTATCGGCCAGCCGCCTTCGATGCCCGGATGGTGGAGATACTTAAACCCTCATATGTAGTGCTTCAGATCACTCAAAGATTTTTGCACGGCTCTCCCGACTTGCGTGCAAGCATCTTCGACACTGCAACGAACAAGCTCCACAACTTACCAGTCAGCAAAAGAGCGGATGCGATCGCCGCCTTGCATACGGCGGCTCGCCGTGGTTTTGCCATGCTAGCTGACCCCCTAATAGAGCTTTTGGCAGCGCGGGATACGTGAGCATATCGGGAAGACGTGGTTCGATATCTCGGGTGCATACGTTTCGAATTTGTATCATTGTGAATCTCCTGCTGCGTCAGGAAACTGGGTAAGTATTATGAAATATCGATTGTGGACAGGCCCGCTTAGTTTCCGATAATCTCCTGTCCGGCCACAATCACCCCGGACACATGAAACCCTCATGAAAATCGACATCCAGCCAGGCACCGATGATCGTCCGTCAGCCGCCAATCATGGTCGTCTCGGCACGCGGCTGCGGCTTGCCAGGCAGATGCTTGGGATGACGTTGAAGGCGCTGGCGGTGGCGGCGGATTGTTCGGAGAGCCTTCTGTCGAAGATTGAAAACGGCAAGGCGTCGCCCTCGTTGCCGATGCTGCATCGGCTGGTGGAGGTGCTGGGCACGAATATCGGCTGGATGTTCGAAGAGGCGGATGGCGACGAGGGGATCGTCTTTCGGGCTGGAACGCGCCCCTTGATCGGGCTTGATCCGCTGCGGCGCGGCGAGGGCATCTCGCTTGAACGGATCATCCCCTATTCGCCGGGTCATCTGCTTCAGTGCAACATTCACCACATCGAGCCGGGCGGGGAGAGTGCAGGGCCGATACAGCATGCCGGCGAAGAGGTTGGCTACCTGCTTGCCGGCTCGATAGAGCTGATGGTCGGCGAAAAGACCTTCAGGCTTTCGATCGGCGATTCCTTCGTGTTCAGATCCGAACTGCCGCATTGGTACAGAAACGTCGGAACGACGCGGGCCAGCATCTTCTGGGTCAATACGCCGGCCACATTCTGACCGCCAGATAGGATCGATCCGGAGTCTCCGCGCCGTTCCGGTATGCGCTACGTCAAGTCTAATTCAAGATACTTGACAACCATTCAAGTCTCTTGAATTATGCCCCCGCTGATAATGCCAATGAGCCCGATCACGGGCCTTTCCGCAAGGGGAACACATATGCGCCTTTCCAGATTTGCAGCGGGTTGCGCTGCAGCCGCAGCTTTGACGTTTGCTTTCGGCTCTGCATCCGCTTCCGCCGAAACCTTCGCGCTGGTGACCATCAACCAGCAGGCTCTCTTCTTTAATCAGATCAATGACGGGGCGAAGGCCGCGGCCAAGGCTGTCGGTGCCGATCTTGTCATTTTCAACGCCAACAACGTGCCGAGCGCGCAAAACGACGCCATCGAGAATTACATCACCCAGAAGGTCGACGGCATTATTCTGGTCGCGATCGACGTCAATGGCGTGAAGCCGGCAGTCACTGCGGCCAAGAAGGCCGGCATCCCGGTCATCGCCATCGATGCGCAGATCCCCGATGGCGATAACATCGCCTTCGTCGGCGTCGATAACACCAAGGCTGGTGGCGATATCGGCAAGTTTTATGCTGATTACGTCAAGAGCAAGATGAGCGGCTCCGCCAAGATCGGCGTCGTCGGCGCGCTCAACTCCTTCATTCAGAACCAGCGTCTCGATGGCTTTAAGAAGGCCGTTGCCGATAGCGGCGAGAAAGTGACCTTTCTCGACACGGTCGACGGCCAGAATGTCCAGGATGTCGCGCTCAGTGCTGCCGAAAACCTGATGACGGCCAATCCCGACATGACGACGCTCTATGCGACCGGCGAGCCGGCATTGCTCGGCGCGGTTTCGGCCGTGACAAGCCAGGGCCGCACTGGCGACATCAAGGTGTTCGGCTGGGATCTGACCAAGCAGGCGATCGAGGGCATCGACCAGGGCTGGGTCACCGCGGTCATCCAGCAGGATCCGGCCGGCGAAGGCAAGGCTGCCGTCGAGGCGCTTGACAAGGTCAAAAAGGGTGGGACGATCGACAAGATCATCAATGTTCCGGTGACGATCGTCACCAAGGACAATGTCGACAAGTTCCGGGACATGTTCAAGTAAGCAGCCCGCATGTGCGACCGTGGCCATTGAGCGGCCACGGTTCTCGCGACATCCGCATAGCAGACTCTTTTCAGGTGGAAACGCCATGAACGACGACATCTACCGCGTCAAGATGACCGGTATCTCCAAACGCTACCAGACGATCCAGACACTCGACAATGTATCGCTGACCCTGAAGCCTGGCGAGGTTCTCGGCCTCGTCGGTGACAATGGCGCCGGCAAGTCGACCTTGAGCAAGGTCCTGTCCGGGGCGGTCATTCCCGATTCCGGGTCTATCGAAATCGATGGCAAGACGGTGAGCTTCGCATCCCCCGCCGATTCACGCGCAGCTCGTATCGAGATGGTCTACCAGGACCTCTCGCTCTGCGATAGCGTCGATGTGGCCGGCAATATCTTTCTCGGCCGCGAGCCCCGGCGCCACCTGCTCGGGCTTCCGTTTCTCGACAACAGGAAGATGCATGACGAGGCACGTGACATGCTCGACCGGCTCGGCATCGTCATTGCCGATACGCGGCTGAAGGTGGAAAACCTGTCCGGCGGCCAGCGTCAATCGATCGCGATCGGCCGGGCGGCGTCGTTCAACCCTTCCGTTCTGATCATGGATGAACCGACGGCAGCTCTTGCGGTTGCCGAAGTTGAGGCGGTGCTCGACCTTATCAAGACGGTCAGCGCCCGCGGCGTCAGCGTCATTCTCATTACCCACCGCCTCCAGGATCTGTTCCTCGTCTGTGACCGCATCCAGGTCATGTACGAAGGGCGCAATGTCGCGGAACGCAGGATTGAAGACACGAGCATCGAGGAAGTCGTCAATCTGATCGTCGGTCGTAAATTCCAGGCACGCTCGGCCGGCCATCGCCACGACCAGGGAGCTCAGGCATGACGACATCCTCTTCTACGGCACATGCGCCCGTTGCGGCGGCACCGCATTCGCGCATCCACAAGACCAGATGGCGCGACAAGATCATGAGCAATGGCAGCATCATTTCGATCGCCCTGTTCTTCCTCGTCGTTTGCGTCTTCTTTTCCATCTTTACCGGCGCCTTCCTGACGGCTCCCAATCTGTTGAATGTCGTTCGACAGTCCGCACCCCTGCTGATCGTCGCCGCCTCGATGACATTCGTCGTTACCACGGGCGGAATAGACCTTTCCGTCGGATCGGTGCTTGCCCTGGCCGCCACCCTTTCGGCGGCAGCGCTGCAGGCGGACATCGCCTGGCCGCTCGTTGTCGTGTTGATGTTGCTTCTCGGCGCAGCCGTTGGTGCCTTGCAGGGCTTCTTCATCGCCTATGAGCGCATTCCGGCCTTCATCGTCACGCTTGCGGGGCTTTCGGTCGTGCGCGGTCTGGCATTGCTGATTACCGCCGGCTATTCCATCCCGGTGGATGCGGAGAGCCCGTTTACGGCAATCGGCAGGGCGTGGTTTCTGGGCGTGCCCGTGCCGGCGCTGATCGCGCTCCTTGTCCTGGTTCTCGCCTATATCGTGTTCAATCAGACGCCTTTCGGCCGATATGTGACCGGCGTCGGCGCCAATGCCGAGGCGGTGCGCCGCGCCGGCGTCAACACCCGCTTCGTCACCCTCTGCGTCTATATGCTGTCCGGTACGGCAGCGGCCCTGGCGGGCATCATTCTCGCGGCTCGCCTTGGCTCGGGATCCTCCAATTCTGGTCAGGGTTTCGAGCTCGACGTCATCGCCGCGGTGGTTCTCGGCGGCACCAGCCTGTTCGGCGGGCGTGGCACGATCCTGGGTACGGTTCTCGGTGCGCTGACTGTCGCCGTCATCGCCAATGGGCTGATCCTTGCGCATATGTCGCCGTTTCTCACGCCGATCGTCACCGGCGCCATCATCCTGATTGCGATCTGGCTGAACTTCCGGATCTTCAAGGGTGCCGTCAGGAGCCGATGAAGCATGGATCATCTGTTTGAAACGTCACCGCCGGAGCGGGCGCCGATCGGCATTGCATCCGGCACCGCCATGACGGTCCTGGGACCGGTCTCGGTCGATGATCTTGGCATCACGCTCATGCACGAGCATATCCTGCTCGACGGTGCACGAACCTGGAAATGCCCCTGCCATCCCGATGAAAGGCTGATTGCCGAGCAGAAGGTCAATATCGAGATCGTCGGCGAATTGCGGATGAATCCCTACATGAACCGCGACAATGTCTCGCTGGACGATAGCGATCTGGCGCTCGCCGAGCTGAAGAAATTCCAGGCGCTCGGCGGCCATACGGTCATCGAAGCGACCAATATCGGCATCGGCCGCGATCCGGAAAAGCTCGCGCGTATTTCACGCATGTCCGGCATGAAGATCATCATGGGGACGGGGTTCTATCTGGAACATACCCATCCCGAATGGCTTAAAGGTATGGACCTCGACACCGTCACGGAGTTCATCGTCAACGATGTCGGCGGCGGTGCCGAACAGCCGGACATCATGGCCGGCATCATCGGCGAGGTGGGCGTCGGCAAGGATTTTACCGCCGAGGAGCTGAAGTCGCTTCGCGCCTCTGCCCGCGCGTCCCGCATCACCGGCCTGCCGCTTTCAATCCATCTTCCCGGCTGGGAGAGGCTGGCGCATAAGGTGCTCGATGTCGTCGAGGAGGAGGGGGCCGATCTCAGGCACACCGTCCTCTGCCACATGAACCCGAGTCACAATGACCTCGCCTATCAGAAGAGCCTGGCCGAGCGAGGTGCGTTTCTCGAATACGACATGATCGGCATGGACTATTATTATGCCGATCAGGACGCACAATCGCCGTCGGACGAGGAGAATGCCCGTGCCATCCGGTCGCTGGTCGACATGGGCTTTGTCGACCGGCTGCTGCTGTCGCAGGATGTCTTCCTGAAGATCATGCTGACGCGCTATGGCGGCTTTGGCTACGGCTACATCCTCAAGCATTTCGTGCCACGGCTGCTGCGCCATGGTGTCGAGCAGGCGGCAATCGACCGCATGCTCACCGACAATCCGAAATCCGTTTTTTCCGCCGCTTGACCGGCCAAGAAATCTGCATCGCAAGGAGCATACATGTCCAAGAAGAAGATCCTTCTCGCCGGGGAATCCTGGGTATCGACGGCAACCCATATCAAGGGTTTCGATCAGTTTCCGACCGTGACCTATCACACCGGCGCTGACGAATTGCTGGCCGCACTGAAGAACAGCGACTTCGATGTCACCTTCATGCCGGCGCATGAGGCGCAGCGTGATTTCCCGCAGACCATCGAGGCCCTGTCCGCCTATGATGCGGTTGTCCTGTCGGACATCGGCGCAAACACGCTGCTGCTGCATCCGGATACCTGGATCCATTCCAAGACGACGCCGAACCGCCTGCGCCTGCTGCGCGATTATGTGCGGGGTGGCGGCGGCCTGCTGATGTTCGGCGGCTATTACAGCTTCCAGGGCATCAATGGCGGCGCGCGTTATCGCAAGACACCGGTCGAGGATGTCCTGCCGGTAGAATGCTTGTCCGTCGATGACCGGGTCGAGGTGCCGGAAGGGTTTGCACCTGTCGTCACTGGCGACGAGAGCCACCCGATCCTGGCGGGGCTCGGCAAGGACTGGCCGGTTCTACTCGGTTTCAACGAAGTTACCGTCAAGGACGAGGCGGAGGTTCTGGCGACGGTTTCCTCCGATTACGGCTCCCTGCCATTGCTGGTCACGGGGCGGTATGGCAAGGGGCGCACCATCGCCTGGACATCGGACGTCGGGCCGCACTGGCTGCCGCCGGGCTTCATTGCCTGGAGTGGCTACAAGACGCTGTTTGAACAGATGCTCGCCTTCGCCACCGCCAAGGATTGATGCGCCATGCCGGTCCATGTCGTCGGCAACGTCTGCATCGATACTACGTTTCGGGTCGATCGTTTTCCGGTGCCGGGTGAGACACTCAATGCGAGCGATCATTCGGACGGTGTCGGCGGTAAGGGCGCGAACCAGGCCGTTGCCGCCGCGAGGACCGGTGTTGATGTCCGGTTTTTTGCACCGCTCGGAAGTGATCCCGCCGCCGCCTTCATCAGGGAGCGGCTGAAAGGCGAGTTCGATCTGGACGGGTTGTCGGAAAAGCCATTGCCAAGCGACAGATCGACGATCGTCGTCAACCGGGACGGTGAAAACCTGATCGTCAGCGGCGTTGCCTGCGCCGCTGATTTCGACCCCTTGCAGGAAACCGGTCTTGCGGCGCTGATCACCAGCGGCGACATTCTGGTCATGCAGGGCAATCTCAGGGCAATGGTCACGGATGCGTGCCTCCGGGCTGCGAAGACTGCGGGCACGACCACGATCCTCAATCCGAGCCCCTTGTCGGGCGCGGCACCTGATCTTACGGCGGTCGACATCGTCATCGTCAACCAGGGTGAGGCATTCGAGATCACCAGCGAGCCTGATCCCGAGCGGGCCGCGCGGGATCTGGTTCGTCGTGGTGCCAAGGCTGTGATCGTCACGCTGGGTGCCGAGGGATGTTTACTGCTGGAAGGTGGCACTGTCGATCTGATCCCAGCGGTCAAGGTGGCCGTGGTCGATACCAGCGGTGCCGGCGACGTCTTTTGCGGATGTTTCGCCGGATGCCTGACGAAGGGGTGGACGCTCGCGCAATCGGCGCGGCTGGCGGTTGCAGCTGCCGCTTTGGTAGTCGGCCGTCCTGGGACACTGGAAGCCTGCCCGAGCCGGGTGGAGCTATCGAAACTCATGAACATAATGGAGGCGGAAAGCCTATGACACCCTCCCAGAAGCCTGTCGGCCAAGCGTCCGGCGATGCACTTCTCTCGCTCTTCGGCCGGACGAAGGTCGTGATCGGCGTCGTCCATCTGGCACCTCTGCCCGGCGCGCCGCGCTACGACGGCGAGGCGGTGGAAGCGATCTATCAACGCGGCCTCGACGACGCCAAAGCCTATCTGCATGGCGGCTGCGACGGTGTCATCGTCGAAAATCACGGCGATATCCCGTTCTCGAAGCCCGATGATATCGGGCCGGAGACCCCAGCCTATATGTCAGTCGTGTCCGATCGCATCCGCCGGGAGCTGGGTCGCCCGATCGGTATCAACGTTCTGGCCAATGCCGCCATTCCGGCTTTGTCCATCGCCAGTGCGTCCGGCGCTGGCTTCGTGCGCGTCAATCAATGGGCCAATGCCTATGTCGCCAATGAAGGCTTCATCGAAGGCGAGGCGGCGCGCGCGATGCGTTTTCGCGCCAAGTTGCGGGCAAACGGCATCAAGATTTTTGCCGATGCCCATGTCAAGCACGGGGCGCACGCAATCGTTGCCGACAGGCCGGTCGAGGAACAGGTGAAGGATCTGGTCTTCTTCGATGCGGATGCCGTGATCGCGACCGGCCAGCGCACCGGCCATGCCGCCGATCTCGGTTATATCCGGATGATCAAGGAAGCGGCGGGTCTGCCGACACTTGTCGGCAGCGGTGTCACGCCGGAGAATGCCAATGACATTCTCGATATTGTCGATGGCGTTATCGTCGCAAGCTCGCTCAAACATGGTGGCGTCTGGTGGAATGCCGTCGATCTGAAAAGGGTCGAGGCCTTCATCGCCGGATTGCGCCGATGAGAGGCAGGCCTGAGGTCAACGGCGAGCGCTTGCTTCGCCGTTTGAGCGAATTCGCCGAAATCGGCAAGACAAAGGCCGGTGGGGTCAACCGGCAGGCATTGAGCAGTGAAGACCGGGCAGCGCGGCGTCTTCTCGCCGATCTCTCAGCGGCGCGGGGCTTCAAGATCTTTCAGGATGCGATTGCCAATCTCTTCATCCGCCGCGAGGGCCGCAATCCGGCGCTGCCGCCGATGCTGATCGGCAGCCATCTCGACAGCCAGCCGACAGGCGGGCGCTTTGATGGCGCGCTTGGCACGCTTGCCGCTTTCGAAGTGCTGGAGGCTTTGGAGGATGCGGGCCATGAGACGGAGGCTGCCGTCGAAGTCGTCGCCTGGACGAATGAAGAGGGTAGCCGCTTTGCGCCCGGCGTCATGGGATCGATGGCCTTTGTCGGTGCTGCGCATCCGGATGATTTTCAGTCTGTGACGGCCAGCGATGGAGCAAGCTTTCGGGAAGAACTCGTAGCAACGCTCGCTGCTTTGCCGGACGCCGAGATGCGTCCGTTGGGCACGCCGATCTCCGCCTATCTTGAACTGCATATCGAGCAAGGCCCGTCGCTTGAGCGCGAAAAGCTTGCCGCCGGTGTCGTCACCGCCGTTCAGGGCACGCGATGGCTGACCGTAACTTTCTCGGGAAGTGCGGGCCATGCGGGCACCACGTCGCTCGCCTATCGACGCGATCCAATGGTGGCGGCAACCGCGGCGTTGAACCGGTTGCAGATGTCGGTCATGCCGCAGGACGATGATGCACGGCTGACCGTCGGGCGGTTTTCGGCCCATCCGGGTTCGATCAATGCCATTCCGGATCGGGTGACCTTTACCATCGATATCCGGCATCCGGATGCGGTGACCCTGGCAGCCATCGAAGCAAGGGTTCGCGCGGCCTGCGAAGAGGCGGCGGCGTCTCAGCGATGCAGCGTCGAGATCGCGACATCCTTCGATATGCCGCCCGGCTCGTTCTCAACGGTCATGACGAACCGGATCGAGGTGGCGGCAAAGGCACTTGAATTGCCCTGCAAGCGGATGATTTCCGGCGCGTTCCATGATGCCCTGTTCGTCGCCCGGGTGGCGCCTGCCGCAATGATCTTCGTTCCCTGCCGCGACGGCATCAGCCACAACGAGGCCGAATATGTCGAGCCCGTTGACGCTATCAACGGCGCTCGGTTGCTTCTGGAGGCGACGATGGAAAGCGTCAGCTAGCCGCTTGGCTGGTGACCGGCTCGAGCGATAATCTGCGATCGTGTTGGCGCGCCTGAACGACCGCCGAACACCTCGCATTTGAGCGCAGCGGCAATCGATGAAAGCCGGATCGCATCCCTCGGCGTCTTGCCCTCGGCGATGGCAAGGGCAAATGCGCCGTGGAAGATATCGCCGGCCGCAAGCGTATCGACGGCCTTGATGGCAAGGGCCGGCCAATGCTCGATCTCGCCGTTTTCATCGTCAAACCAGTAGCTGCCAGCAGCGCCGGCGGTCACGCTGATGAAGGCGTGGCTGAATCTCTGTTTCAGATACCGGACCATTTCCGCGACATCGTTCGCGCCAGTGAGCCGTTGTGCCGCCGGTTCGGAAAATACGATATGGCTTGCCGAGGGCGCCAGTCGTTCGATAGTGCCATCGGGCGCGACATCCCCGTCGAGGATGGCGGGCTTGCCGGCATCTCTTGCCGCTTGCAGGACCTTTAGCGCGAGCGCCGGCCAGCGGACATCGACCAGGACGGCGTCGACAGCCGCGATATCGTCCGGCGTGACCGGTTTCACCGTCTCATGCAGTCTGGGATCGTAAAAGGGTACGATCAACCGCTCGCCATCGTCATCGATCAGGATTGTCGACAGCGCTGACCGCGCTCCCTCGACGCGCAGCATGCTATCGGTGATGATACCGGCTTCCCCGAGGTCGCGGACAATCCGCTCGCCGGTCTCGTCGTCGCCCACCGCGCCCCATAGGCTCGCTTTGCCGCCAAGACGCGCGACCGCAAAGGCCGCACTTGACGCCATGCCCTCGGCGATCTGCAGCATCTCGTAGGGCAGGACTTTCCCTTGCCCTGACGGTAGTGTGTGGACACGAAACAGCGTGTCGAGAACGGCAGCGCCGACGCAGAGGATGTGTCTCGGCGCGCCTGTCGGCGGATCGAAAATCGAGGATGACATCAAAGCCGCTTGCCGCTCGCCTTGTCGAACAGATGCACGCTACCTGCATCGATCGCAATACCGACCGTATCGCCGAAGCGGATGTCGAGCCGTTCGCGGAAGAGGCAGGAGATTTCCTGGCCGCTGCAATCGAGCTTGGCGTAAATCTCCGACCCCGTACCCTCAACAATCTCGACTCGTCCCGAAATACCACCGGACGCCGCGCGGATATGTTCGGGCCGGATGCCGTAGACCAGCGGTTGCCCGCCATATTGCGAGATCGGCAGCCCCTCGGGCAGAGGCAGGATAAGCCCCTTGTCGCTGCGGAACACACCCTCTTCGATCTTTCCGTCGATAAAGTTCATTGCCGGCGAGCCGATGAAGCCGGCGACGAAGAGATTGGCCGGGCGGTCATAAAGGTCGAGCGGCGCACCGATCTGCTCGATCAGGCCGCCATGAAGCACGACGATCTTGTCGGCCATCGTCATCGCCTCGACCTGGTCATGCGTCACATAGATCGTCGTCGTGCCGACGCGCTGATGCATGGATTTGATCTCGGCGCGCATTTGGACGCGGAGCTTCGCATCAAGGTTGGAGAGCGGCTCGTCGAACAGAAAGACCTGGGGATCGCGCACCAGGGCACGACCCATGGCGACACGCTGGCGTTGTCCGCCGGAAAGCTGGCGCGGAAAGCGGTCGAGCAACGCTTCAAGACCGAGAATGCCGGCCGCCTTCTCCACTTTTGCCGAGATTTCCGAAGGGCTGGCTTTCCTCAACTTCAACGCAAAGCCCAGGTTTTCGGCAACCGTCATATGCGGGTAGAGGGCATAATTTTGGAACACCATGGCGATGTCGCGATCGCGCGCCGGCAGGTTACTGACCTCGCGAGCGCCGATACGGATCTCGCCGTCGCTCACCTCCTCCAGCCCCGCGATCATGCGCAGCAATGTCGACTTGCCGCAGCCCGACGGGCCGACGAGAACGACGAATTCGCCATCGGCGATATCGACGCTGATATCATGGATGACCTTGACCTGGCCGAAGCGCTTCTGGATGTTTTGTATGTTCACGGGTGCCATGATTGGATCCTGTTCGAAAGGGAGTTCAGCCGCCCTTGACGGCACCGGCGGTGAGGCCGGCAACGATCTGCTTCTGGGCAAATATGGTGAGAACCAGCACCGGCAACGTGACGATCAGCGCGGCGGCCGCCAGCGGCCCCCAGCTTACCTGCTCGAAGGACAGCATGTTGTAGACGGCGACCGGCAGGGTGCGCGTCTCGCGGCTGGCAAGCACGATGCCGAAGACGAAATTGTTCCAGGAGAAGATGACCGAGAGGATGAAGGCGACGACGATCCCCGGCTTGGCGATCGGGAGCGCCACCAGCCGGAAGACCTGCCACGGCGTCGCGCCATCGATGCTGGCGGCTTCCTCCAGTTCCATCGGCGTCGTCTCGAAATAGCCGATCATGATCCAGACGACGATCGGGACCGTCACGACGAGATGAATGATGATCTGCGGCCACAGCGTTCCCAAAAGGTTCAGCCATTGGAAGAGCAGGAACAGCGGAATGAGGAAGGAGAGGCCGGGCGTCATGCGGGCGATCATGATGACGACCGCCGACTTCTCCGCCTTCAGCCGCGCAATACCGTAGCCGGCGGGAACGCCGATCAGCAGAGCAAGCAAGGTCGCGGCCCCAGTCACCAGAATGGAGTTCCAGAAATAAAGGAAGAAGTTGTTCTCCTCGAAAACCTTGACGTAGTTCGACCAGGCGAAGCGCTCGGGAATGAAGATCGGCGGATAGGCGCCGTTATCGATCTCGTACTTCAGCGAAAGCGAGATCATCCACAGGAAGAACAGCACTACCGGCGAAATCATCACCAGCGCCACGAAGAGAAGACCGATCTTGTCGAGCGTCTTGCGTTTCATCATCGTGTCTCCGTGTCCGACCAGTTCGCGCGCTGTCTCGCCATCAGCAGGACGAAGGAGAGCGCGACGATGAGGATGAAGAAGACGACCGCCATGGCCGAGCCGTAGCCGATGTCGTAATAGGAAAAGGCGGTGTTGTAGAGATAGATGTTGATCGTCTCGGAAGCCGTTCCCGGCCCG
The DNA here is from genome assembly GCF_000281735.1 of Rhizobium sp. AP16. Lineage (NCBI taxonomy): Bacteria > Pseudomonadati > Pseudomonadota > Alphaproteobacteria > Hyphomicrobiales > Rhizobiaceae > Rhizobium > Rhizobium sp. AP16. Next base: position 15,875 of record NZ_AJVM01000072.1, read on the forward strand.
CCCTGCGTCATCGCACAGATGATGTCGAAGCTTTTCACCGCATCGATGCTGCGGATGATGACGGCGATCATCAGGAAGGGCGCGATCATCGGCAGGGTGAGATAGCGGAACTTCTGCCACACATTGGCGCCGTCGATCTCCGCACTTTCATAAGGCTCGCGTGGCACAGCGGCGAGACCACCGAGCACGATCAGCATGACGAGCGGTGTCCATTGCCATGTTTCCACCAGCACCAGCGACGGGATGACGCTGACCTGATTGTAGATCCATTCCTGCGGGCCGATGCCGACGAAGGACAGGAGATAGTTAAGCACGCCGAGCTGCGGGTGAAGCATCATCGTCCAGACGAGCGCGATAGCGACAGGCGTCGCCATCATCGGCATGACGAAAATGCCGCGCAGGAAACCGCGCAACGGGAACTGCGCATCGAATATCAGGGCGGCAAGGGTCCCTAAGAAAACCGGCGCGATGACGGAGAGGCCGGTATAAAGCACCGTATGCCACAGCGCCTCCCAGAACCGCATGTCCGTTGCCAGGCGGGCGTAGTTCGCAAAGCCTGCAAAGCTCTGGGATTGCCCGAGCGTCCAGCTATTCACGCTCATCCATAGGGTGAAGACCCACGGAAAGACGATTACCGCAGCAATGACCACAAGGGCGGGGATGACGAAGGGCCAATAGTTGGGAACAAGCCCTTTTCTGGGCTTGCTCCTCTTCTGGACGGCGGCTGCCGTAGTATTCTCGATGCTCACGGACGCCATCACTCCTCGCTTCGCGCCAGCACCGGCTCGAACTGTGCGGTTGCATTCTTCAGTTCGTTTGCCGGATCCGCGCCGCCGATCATGTTGGTGAGCGCCACGCCGTAGATGTCGCGGAATTCGGTGACCGGGATGATGACGGGCAAGCCGAGTGCCGAGACCTTGCCGGAACCGACGACGGCATCCAGCCAGGCCCCAGGCATCTTGACGCCCTCGCGGACTTTCTTGTCTTCAAGGACGGACTGGCGGAACGGCACGCCAGCGCCGGCCTGCAGCAGCCGCGCACCCATCTCGTGCGAGATCACCCATTGGCAGAAGAGATAGGCGGCTTCCTTCTTCTGGCTTGCCGCCGTCACGCCGATGCCGTCGCCGAAGGTAGCGGCCGCCTGTCCGGCAGGCCCCTTGGGGATGACGCTATAGCCGACCTGGCCGACGACGCGAGACTTTTCCGGATTTTCGATCGGCGGCGCAAAGCCGACGCCGTCGAACCACATGCCGATCTTGCCCTGCAGGAACGCGGATTGGGACTCGGCCCAGTTGAACCCGGAAACTCCGGGAGGTGCCGCTTTGGTCATCAGGCGCTGATAGAGCTTGGCAGCCTCTACCGCTTCCGGCGAGGTGGTGCGCAATTTGCCGTCCGCAGACAGCGGCGTTATGCCATAGCCGAGCATGAAGGCGGTCCAGACCGGGGTGTTGGCATTCTTCAAGCCGCGGGCAACGAAGCCGTAGGTATTGGTCGATTTGTCGGTGAGCGCTTCAGCGGCCTTGGCCATGTCCTCGAAGGTTTCAGGGTAGGCAAGCCCCTTCTTTTCGAAGAGCGTCTTGTTCCAGTAGACGATCCAGTAATCGACCGAGAAGGGCAGGGAGCGCAGAACGCCATCGGAATCCCTGGCGAATTTCATGCCGGCCTCTGCAAAGTCGCCTTCTGTCAGCGATGGATCCGTCAGGGACGGATCCTTCAGGAAACCGCTGATGTCGGCGAGCCAGCCGCCTTTTTCGAATTGGCGCTTCTGCACATGATAGCTCAGATGCACCACGTCGAAGCTCGGCTTTCCGGAGCTGAGCTCGATCGTCGTCTTCTGGCGCTGCTGCTGTTCCGGCGTTGCCTCGGCATTGACCTTGATGCCGGTCAGCGCCTCGAATTCGCTGAGGTACTTGATGATGATTTCGCTGCGCGGGCTTTTGACCAGATTGACTTCCAGCGTCGTTCCGGAAAAGCGCTTCCAGTCCACGGCCGCCGATGCGGAGCGGACGCCGAGCAGGCTTGCTGCCCCTAAAGCCGCCGTGCCCGCCATAAAATGACGGCGTGTGGGATTGATGAATGACGATGACATGTTGTTCCTCCTCCTTTGGCCGAAAATCTCCTCATTCGCGGCCTGTTTCATTCAAATCTTCAATGCGCGGTCTCTTGCCCCGTTGATGTGCGAAACGAGAGATGCGACGGCATCTTCCGCCGATCGTCTTTGGATCGCCTCAAGCACCTTGATATGTTCGACCATGACCGGTCCGACATGTCCGTTGATCCGGAACCGGTCCTGGCTGATCAGCCGCATCTTGATCGAATTGACGCGATAGGCATTCGAAATAATGGTGTTGCCGAGCGCGTCGATGAAGGCATCATGCATGCCCCAATCGACCGATTGCGCATGGAGTTCGAGCTCTTGTGACGTATCGCCGGCCTGGATGGCATCGGCAATATCGCGGTGTTGCTTCAGGAGCCCGGCAATGGTTTCGTCCGAAGCCGAACGGGTAAAGAGCGCAACGGCTTCCTTCTCCAGAAAAATGCGGAGCTGAAACGCTTCGCGGATAAGGTCGAGATCGATATGGGCGATCTGCAGGCCGCGCTGCGGCACGGTCTTGATCAGGCCTTCGGCTTCCAGCCGCGGGATCAGCTCGCGGATGGCGCCGAGTGGCAGGCCGGTCAGCTCCACAAGCCGGCGCTGCGAGACGAATTCGCCGGGCCGGACATCACGGGCAAGCAGATGCTGGGTAAAGCTTGCATAGGCTTTTTCCCGCAATGTCGGCTGCTCGTTCATGCCGTCCATTCGTCCCCCTCCCTGTCCGGTTTGCCTAAGCGGCTTTGGATCTGAAAAGCGCATTGAATGCGCCGGCCAGATGATTCCGTCCTTCGCCGGATATTGAAACCAGCGGCGGGCGAACTGCAAGCCAGATTTCGTCTCCGGAGAGTTGCGCCACCATGACCTTGACTGCCGCCGTCACCGGATATTTCAGCAATTCCAGGACAAAATCCTCGACGCGCGGGTCATCCTTTCCGTCTTCGGCCATGAGTCGGACCTCATGGGGTACGAAATTCGCCATCCCCGAAATCGCGCCCTGACCGCCCAGCCGAACGCCTTTGGCCAGATGGCGTTCATCACCGATCAGGATGATGAGGTCGCTATGCGCCTTCAGAAGCGCCTCCGTGTAAGGCCAATCGCCGGAGGAATCCTTGACGCCGGTGACAACGCCCGGAAAGGCGCTGCGCAAACGGCCGATCAGCGCCACGGAGAGCGGCACCATGGTGACGGAGGGGATATTGTAGACGATAATGTCGCGCGCTTTGTTTCCGAGCCGCGCAAAGACTGCCGAAAACCAGCGGAACAGGCCCTCGTCGCTGACATTCTTGAAGTAGAAGGGCGGTGCCAGCAGGATATTGCGCACGCCCTTGGAAAGTGCCGATCCGGCTTGGGCGGCAGCGTCCTCGACGGAATCCGCCATGACGCCGACGATGATGTGGTTTGCTGCGATCCCCAAATCCAGGAAGCCGTCGAGCACCTCTTCACGCTCCTGCGTGCCGATCGAGGATCCCTCGCCGGTGGTGCCGAAAAGCGTGACACTGGAACATCCAGATGTAAGGCTCAGCCTGGCCTGTTTGATCATCGGGCCGATGGCGATATCGCCGTTGCTGTCGAAGGGTGTGGTGAGCGCGACTGATAGGCCAAATTTCTGCGACAAGTTCCGTTCCTCCCAGATGTGTTGTCAGTACATACAGACTAACATGTTAGTTGTATAGTCTGAATCTCATGTCCGCACCGAAGCGTGAAAAAATCTCGCGGAGAAGGCCTGTTTAGACGGGGTCTGGCGTGATCCTGCACCTTGATGACGGGCCGGTTGATGCTACGATGCCCCGAAATCGTAGCCGGCGGCATCGTCTCCCAAACCCTGCAAATGCCGCTTTTCCCACAGCCAGGAATGCCCAAATGCCAAAGCCCACCAACGATCAGATCGAAGCCGTGCTGTCTCATGTCGATCAGACAATGGATCAGAGCCTGCAACGGCTGTTCGATCTCATCCGCATCCCCAGCGTCTCCACCGATCCTGCCTACCGCGATGATTGCCGCCGGGCAGCCGAATGGCTTTCAAGCGATCTGGCCACGATTGGCTTCGATGCATCGGTACGCGACACCAGCGGCCATCCGATGGTTGTCGGCCATGAAAAACGGGCTGGTGGGCCGCATGTTCTGTTTTATGGGCATTACGATGTCCAGCCGGTCGATCCGCTGCCGCTTTGGAAGACCGACCCTTTCGAGCCCGTCCTGCAACCGCTGGAAAATGGAGACACCGCGATCGTCGCGCGCGGCGCCTCCGACGACAAAGGACAGCTGATGACCTTCGTCGAGGCCTGCCGTGCATGGAAATCCGTGACCGGAACGCTGCCGATCCAGGTCAGCATTCTCTTCGAAGGGGAGGAAGAGGCCGGCAGCCCCAGTCTTGCTCCCTTCCTGGATAAAACCGCGTCCGAACTTGTCGCTGACACGGTTTTGGTCTGCGATACCGACATGTGGGACCACGACACGCCTGCCGTGACGACCATGCTGCGCGGTCTCGTCAGCCAGGAAATCGAAATCACCTGCGCCGATCGAGACCTTCACTCCGGCATGTTCGGCAATGCCGCCCGCAATGCGCTACAGGTCCTGTCGGAGATCGTTGCCAGCCTGCGCACGCCGGACGGCGGCGTGGCGATTGCCGGCTTTTATGACGGCGTCCAGGAATTGCCCGAGGCCGTTAAGGCGCAATGGAAGAGCCTGCCCTTCGATGAAGACGGCTTCCTGCGCGATATCGGCCTTTCGATCCCCGCGGGCGAGAAGGACCGCTCCATCCTTGAGCAGGTCTGGGCGAGGCCGAGTTGCGAGATCAACGGCATGAGCGGCGGCTATACCGGTGATGGCTTCAAGACGGTCATTCCGGCAAAGGCGAGCGCCAAGATCTCCTTCCGCCTGGTCGAGGGGCAGGATCCCGTCGCTATCCGTGATGCATTCCAGGCGCATGTGCGGGCACGCATTCCATCGGACTGTTCGGTCAGCTTCAAGGAGTATGGGTTGGCGCCTGCCACCACCATGCCGCTCGACAGCCCGTTTCTGCGCAAGACACTGGAAGCGCTGACCGTCGAATGGCAGCGCGAGGCAGCTCTTGCCGGCACCGGCGGCTCCATCCCGATCATCGGCGAGTTTAAACGACGCCTCGGCTGCGACGCCCTTCTGGTCGGCTTTGCTCGTTTCGACAATCGGATTCACAGCCCGAACGAGAAATACGACCTTTCGAGCTTTCATAAGGGCATCCGCTCTTGGGTCCGTATCCTCGCTTCTTTTTGCGAGATCGAACAAGCGGCGTCTTGATCTCGAGGGCGTGGCTTACGCCTTCCTGAAAATTGACAGAGTGCGACCGACGGATTTTCGTCGGTCGGCCGTTAAAGCCGAAATGCGTCCATTCGTTTTGAAGGAAAAGACCGGCCTGTCGGAGACATCGCAAGCACATGGCCTGAGGTCGCCGGAGCTGATCGATAGGCTCGAAGCCCTTGTCATCGGCGAGGAACAGGCGTGCTATGGGGACGTCGCGCGAAATCCGGATGGTGGCGATTGGCAATGAATGGGGATCGCTCACCCAAAAATGGTGATCCGGACGAGGATTTGCTTGGCCGCGTCGCGGCCGGCGATGTCAAGGCAACCCGCGCCCTGATATCACGGCAGTTGCCGCGCATTCTGGCTGTGGCGACACGCATGCTCGGTGACGCCAATGAGGCCGAGGATGTGGCGCAGGAAACATTCCTGCGTGTCTGGCGCAACGCCGGCGGCTGGCGGCAGCGCAATGCGCGCTTCAGCACCTGGATCCATCGTGTGACGATCAATCTTTGCTATGACCGCCTGCGCCGCCGCAAGCATGTGCTCGCCGAGGATCCGCCCGATGTCCCCTATGAGGGGCCCGCGCCGGATGCTGGCCTGTTGAGCGAAGACGATCCGGGTAAGCGCATGGAGTGGGCCATGCAGATGATCGCGCCGCGCCAGCGGGAGGCGATCATTCTGGTTTACTATCAGGCGATGTCCAACGCGGAGGCGGCGGCGATCATGGAGATCAGTGTGGATGCATTGGAAAGCCTGCTCGCGCGCGGAAGGCGCTCGCTGCAAACGCTGTTGTTGAAGGAGCGGATCGATGACTGAATATGTCGAGACGGCCATGAACGCCGATCGATTTGCCGCCCTGGCTGCGGCATATGGAGGCGCGGTCGATCGATGGCCCGAAGAAGAGCGGGCCTCGACCGAGACGTTCGCAAAGACGCCTGCGGGATTGTCCGTACTCGCGGCTGCCGGCGGCCTGGATCAGCTGCTCGACGCCTATGCGCTGAAGGCGAGGAATGACGGTCTCGGAGATCGGATTCTCACGCAGCTTGTCCGGAGGTCCCGGATGCGCAGGTGGTTTCGCTTTTCCTCCGCCGGTATCGGCCTTGTCGGCGTGGGCATTGCCGGCGCGCTGGCAGGAAGTATTGCCATCGCGGTTCTGACACCAAGTGTGACTTCCGACACGACGGTCGCCACGGACCAAACGACAACGGTTTTCGGTGATATCGGAACCGACGCGAATACGGCGCAGGACACCCAATGACAGAACGCGGCTTTCGGATATTCGCCCTATCTCTGCTGGTGCTTAACACCTTCCTGATCGGCGCTTTGGCAGGTGGTGGACTGACCTGGATCAGCAGCACGCAGACCCACGTCGAGACGCTGCCGCTTGCCGGCGAGCAACTTCCTTCCGGACAGAAAAAAGCCTTCCGCCAGGCGCTCAATGATGCGCGCAAGGCGGAGCGGCCAAGTGTACTGGAATCTCAGCAGGCGAAAATAGATGCGGCCTCCCTTCTGGGGCAGCCGACCCTCGATGCCGAGGCGCTGTCTGCGGCACTGGCGAGAGCCCGCAATGCCGATATCGCCCTGCGCGCAAAGCTCGAGCAGCGCGCCGTCGATTTTGCCGCCACGCTGTCCTATGACGAGCGCCGTACGCTCGCGGAAAGCCTGATCCGCCGCAGCGTCCCGAAACCCGCTGCCGCAAAATGATCACATTTGCCGGCCGACGGATCGGCCGGTTGCCTGCGTTTAAACGGATAGTTGACGCAGGAGTTGGCAAGGACATGACGCAACCGTCAAGTGAGGTTTATGCCGCAATAGCCCTTTCGCGCTTTGGGCTCGGCGCCGACAGCAATGGCGTCGCGGCCATAGCATCGGACCCACGCGGCGCGTTGCGGGAAGAGATCACCGAGCGTTTCGTGCCGGTGCCTGTGGGTGTGGAGCTGAAACCCACGGCCGATCTTCTTGTGGCTCTCTATGATTTTCAGGAGCAGCGCAAACAAGCAAGGGCACAGCCGGTCACAGTCGCCGCGCCGCCGGTGACGGCCAACCAGGGTCCGCAACCGGCGATGTCGGGTGGCGACATGAAAGCCGGTCAACCGTCGGCAATGCCGAAGGCCATGGCAAGTCCACCGCCACCTGCCGCACCCTACCTTCCGCAACAGGTTTTCCTGGCCGAGGTCGAGGCACGCTTCAACGGCACCATTCACCAGCCTTTGATCGGCTTTGGCGAGCGCCTGGCGATGTTCTGGGCGAACCATTTTGCGGTTTCGACATCGAGCGGGGAGGAGGTCCATATCCTCGCTGGCGCATTCGAGCGGGAAGCCATCCGGCCTCACGTCTTCGGGCGCTTCTCCGACATGCTGTTGGCCGTCGAGACCCATCCCGCCATGCTGACCTTCCTCGATAACCGACAGTCGATTGGCCCGGATTCAAAGGCGAATGCGAAGGGAAAGCGCGGGCTGAACGAGAATCTCGCCCGCGAGACGCTCGAACTCCACACGCTGGGCGTGGATGGCGGCTATACGCAGGCCGATGTCACGACGCTTGCGAGGATCATCACCGGCTGGACGGTCGTGCGCGGTCAGTCGCCCTTGGGTGCGTCCGGTACCTTCGCCTTCAATGCCAATGCTCACGAGCCGGGCGATCAGACACTCTTGGGACTTACCTATGCCGACCATGGTTTCGGACAGGGCAGGGAGGCGTTGCATGATCTCTCGCGCCATCCGGCGACGGCAAGGCATATCGCCATGAAACTGGTTCGCCACTTCGTTTCGGACGTCCCGCCGCCGGCGCTCGTTGAAAAGCTTTCCGCGACATTCACCAAGACCGATGGTGATCTCTCGGCCGTCTATCTGGCGCTGCTGGGGTCCGACGAAGCCTGGGACCCGAAACTGGTCAAGATCCGGTCGCCACTCGAATTCGTCATCGCGCTTTTGCGCGCCAGCGGCGAGAAGCCGAAACCCAATGTCATCGTCGGTGCCCTGGCCGCCATGGGCCAGCCGTTCTGGGCACCGTCCGGGCCGAATGGATTTCCCGATACGGTCGATGCCTGGGCGTCTGGCCAGGGGCTCAGCACGCGGATGGATGTCGCCAACACGATTGCCAACGCGGCGCCCCCGCAGGTCGATCCCCGTCGCTTTGTCTCCGACAGCCTCGGACCGCTTCTTTCCGACGAAACCTTGCAGGCTGTGTCACGTGCGGAAACCCGCAGCCAGGGTCTCGCGATTGCCTATCTTTCCCCCGAATTTCAGAGGCGCTGATCATGACCTGTGAACTCGTAACCCCCACCCGCCGTGCCGTCCTTGGAGCTTCGGGCGCCTTGTTCGCCTGGGCTTTTATCCCGCGTTTTGCCCATGCCGCCGGCGGTCGCGATCCACGCTTCATCACCATCATCCTGCGCGGCGCCCTTGATGGTTTGACTGCAGTTCCGCCGGTCGGCGACCCCGACTACGAATCCTTGCGCCAGTCGATCGCGATGACGATCAGCGGGCCTAATGCGACCCTTCCGCTGGACGGCTTCTTTGCCCTGCATCCCTCCATGCCCAATTTCAATCGGCTCTATCGGGCGGGACAGGCCGCCGTCGTCCACGCCAACGCCACGTCCTATCGCGATCGCTCGCATTTCGACGGTCAGGACGTGCTGGAATCCGGCTATGAAACGCCGGGCCGCGTGGATTCCGGCTGGCTGAACCGTATGCTCGAAGGCCTGCCGAAAGGCGACAGGGTCGCGCCCAACACCACTCTCCGCGGGCTTGCCGTCGGCGCGAATGCGCCGCTAGTCATTCGCGGCAAGGCGCCTGTTCTCGGATGGTCGCCGTCGAGCCTGCAGCCCGTCAGTGCGGACCTTCCGCCCCGCCTGATGGATCTCTACACCCACACCGATCCTCTTTTTGCAAACATACTGGCCGAGGGCATTGCCACGGGCAAGATTGCGGCTGGCGTCGACGTTAAAGCCCGGGGTGGTCCGGGAGACCCCGCTGGGATGGAGCAGATGGCAAGAGGGGCGGCACGCCTGCTCGCGCAGGACGACGGACCGCGTGTCGCAGCGCTCGCCTTCGAAGGATGGGATACGCATGCGGGGGAGATCGGCCGCCTGACGCGACTTCTGACTGGCCTCGACAATTCGCTGGCGGCATTCGAGCAGGAGCTCGGGCCAAGCTGGAAGGATACCGCGATCGTCGTCGCGACGGAATTCGGGCGCACCGCGCGGATCAACGGCACGGAGGGCACCGATCATGGCACCGGCACGACAGCCTTCCTCGCCGGCGGCGCGATCAAGGGAGGACGCGTTATCGCCGATTGGCCGGGCCTGAAGGAAGCGCAACTGCGCGACGGCCGCGATCTTGCCGCCACGACGGATCTGCGCGCCGTGATAAAGGGCATTGCCGTCGACCTGCTCGGCGCTTCCCCCGCCATATTGGCTCGTGATGTCTTTCCGGGATCGGGCTTCGTAGCCCCGATGAAGGGGCTGATTGCTTGAGCGGTTGGTTGTTTCGGCGTCGCGAAATAAATCTCCAACCGTAAGTGGTCTCAGCGAACTGTTATTAATCAGCTTTTCCGCCTTCTCCAACCAACCTGCTGATGGATGCCGATATTTACAATCCTACAAATAATCCGATCAGATTAACGTACAATCCTTACTTTATACGACATAGATCGCCGGTATACATTCAAAATCGGTGACATCTTGCTGGAAAAAATCCCGCAACTGCCTGAATTTGCTCCTCGTTGGAATTGCTTTGATAGTGATGGGCGCCGCGTCGGTCGTTCCTGTATAGCCTTGCCGTAATATGACTAGCCCAGTCGAGCAGTCAGGTATTTGTTACGTTCTTGATATGGAATGTCCCGTTTATCTCAACATGTTATCCAGCGAGGAGCTAGTTATTCCTATGTCCGATTTGCAGAGTTTCAGTTTCAATGTAGGCGATATCCCTCTTTCGATAACCCTGCCGGCGTTTGGGTCAGCTCCGAGAACCGGCGATATTTCCTTACCCATCACATACGTTAATGCTGAAGCTTACGTTCTTCATCGCTGTGCTCAAGTATCATCGAATATTCTGGAGATTGGAACCCAGTGGGGTTTGTTTACGGCTATTATGGCCGCTTCCTGCCCGGAAGGAGGCAAGATTGTTGGTATGGACTTGCTTCCGCTTAATGTTCAAACTTCGAACGAAAATTTGCGTGCAAACAATCTCGGTCATCGCGGCATTGTGCTTCATACCGCCGGCTCCACGATTGACGGTTCAGCGCTTGCAAAAATCGATTTGCATCCTGAAAGCCCTGGTCTCCTTGGACGCGATGGTGTCTCGCTGCATAATATTGGAACATTAGATGTGACTCAGGCTTCGATTGGTCGATTGCGGGAGTTTTTCGGCCCGTTTGATATGATCAAAATGGATATTGAAGGTTTTGAGGCTGCGCTGATTAAAGAGAGTATCAATGAACTTCTGCAACCAAAAATCCTAGAAATTGAAGTGCATCCGAATTACATATGGAGTTTATTCAAAGAGGATATCTCTTTTATAAAGAATAGTTTTCCAATTAGCGAGTATTTCGGATTTTATCTAATTTTGCATAACGGTCTATTTTCAGTTCGAGATATCGCGGATCCAGAAGTGCAGAACGTCCCGACAGCTAATCTGTTCCTATTTAAGAAAGAATTGAAGGAGCTTTATGAAGAGTTGCGGGCTCTTTCTAGCCAAGGTCTGTCGAGTGGAACGTGAAATCGTTCAAAACAACACTTCAGAAGTTGAATAATATCGGTCACATCATCTGTGCCACCTTAATCTGACAAGTTTTATGGGGGGGATTTTTTTCTAAAATCGCTATATTTTTGTTTGTTATCAATGAAAGTCGAATAAAGGTGCGCAAGGTGATTTATCTGCATGAAGATGAAGGGGTGATATTATTCTAATAAAAAGTCATTGTTGCTTTTCTGCATTAGAATATCTTGCCGAAGAATCGCTGTTAGCTTTGAGATCGGTGGATTTCGCACGAAGTCTAGATAGGTATGGAGAGGGGGCATCATGCTTCTTTCGACCCGTGTTGTATGCCTTCTGCTTACCTCGTTTTGTCACAGGCGTTGATCCAAGCTCAGACAATAAACTTGCCAGTTGTCCAGAATATAGCGGCCTTACAAGCTCTCGCATCGACGTCCGCTCCCGCGTCATTGCGATTGGACGCGTCATCGGGTGTGGGAGTTCCGTCATAGGTTCTTATTTCTATTTGACATCCAGATCGCATGCCGTATTCAATTCCGTCGAACTAAAAGCGGACCAACGGATATAGGAAACCGCATTGGGCGTTGATGTGACCACACAAGGTACTCCTCCTGAGAATTTAAAAGCATTGCCAAATACTACGCTTCTACCTCCGATCGAATCCTGGGACACTCGAATGAATCCGTAGCGCCCTGGCACGACATTTTGCGGATTGTTCAGATTTGTTACTGGTAGCGTAAGGGGTAGCGAATAGTTTTTACCTGTCGCAAAATTAAGGGCAATGTTGGAAGCATCGGTTAAATTGACCGGTGTATCTGCGGCGTTGATGGAAGAGGGCTGAACCAATCGATTTGCTGTTCCTGCAAGCATATCGGAGGCGGCAGCAGTAACGGTAGGAATCTTCAGCCAGCCACCGCTATAGACATTGAAGTTTCGGTTCGTCGCGTCAAAGGTAAATGGAGCCATTCCGGAAACTGCGATAGGAGTTCCTGTGGGATTTCCTGCAATTGTTCCCATGTAAGGAAAGCCGGTAGACGATGCAGGCGTAAGTGCCTGCTGGCCAAGATAAACGCTGCCTCCTGACGGGTTAAGTGCAAGTGGCATTCCAGCAACAGACGCATAGACAGATTGTATAACGCTGATGTTATTCACCGGGTCCCAACCGAAGGCAAGCCTCTTGGAGGGTGTCGCCGTATCAGAAACAAATAAGCTACCATTGTTCGAGAAATCGCCGAATGCGGAAGACTGCCAACTCGCGTTCTGTCCAACGGACTTGACATTCATCAGGCCGCCAAAGGCAAATCTATAAGGCGATAGAGAACCTGTGTTCTGATCCCCGAAAGATAGAGTCAAAGCTTCCTTGTTATTGATTAGCAGACCGGTAACCGAGGGCGCAATGTTGAATGCGGTGGGTCCTTGCCGACCGGTCGCCGCATTCATATTGATGACTCCTGTCACATTGTTAGGTCCGCCGGTCGCGGTAATCGCATAGGACCAAGAGGGCGGCGTAGCTTGTTGACTCAAGGAATTGGTTGGACCCTCGATTACCAGATTGTTCATATTCAAATTGGAAATCGGCAGTGGTTCACAGTTCTGTCCTTGTGGATCACATAATTGCTGATCGGTGCGTATGCGTACTGCTGCATAGCCGCCAGCCACCGACTGCGATGGCAACTGACATTCAATGTTACTCCAATTTGAAGACGTTGCCCCGATGATCAGGCATTCCTGACCCGCGCCGCGTACAGTAATATTGCTCCACGATGTTTGTGAGGAAGAGGCATCAGCCCAAATGCCAAAGGTATCCGGTGATATGATGTTGATATTGGTGAAAGTGCCGCCAGCAGCTCCATTGTAGAATCCGAAACCACTCGAAGGTGCGCCAGTATTGGCGGGATCATGACGTGCAAAGTATCCCCAGACGTTGGTCCAATTTGTCGCGGCACCGGTATTTATATCATTGCCAAAATTGCTATATGACTGCTTGTCGATGACATTGCTTATGTTGACAAATTGCCCGGACCCGTTGTCGATACCAAATCCGGAATGACCTGGAATGGGCTGGTTCGCGGCAGCAACGCCACTGCCGCAAAATTCAGTATAGATATTGTCTAAATTTGCATTTTGTGGACTGCCAAAAGTTGATTTTGTTCCATCCGTCACTCTACCAATGCCGATACAGTTGGCGAAAGCAGAACTGACTTTGAGGTTGTAGCCTGTGAATTTGTCGCCTTCTATTACGAAGGCTACCTCACCCCACGGCGCCATCGGGGAAGTAACAACTCCACCATAGTAGATGGAATCCAGATAATTTCCGACTGCCGCATTACCATCAATAGCTAGATTATGCACCGTCACGCCGCTGGCCAAGACATCAATAGTGGGTGCGTAATTTGAGCCGACAGGTGCATTCCATTTTATGAGCGTGCTGCCTGTGCCCTGTCCTTCAATTTCCATTGCATTGCTAATCTGTAGCGTGCTGGTTGCGGTGTTCAGGCAGAATTTTCCTGCGGGCAGAACGAGCTTCTTCCCCGCAGCCGCCGCGATAGCTGCCCTGAGTGGGACTGTGGCGTCAGTCGTACAATTCGGATCGCTAACCAGACCAAAATCAGCAGCATTTATGATCTGATCGAGTTTGCCACCTACTGTAGATGCAACCGCTCCTGTACCTGGGGCGGTATAGGTAACTATCTTGTTTGAGAGGGTCTGAGAATCAGTTGTGCCCACGACTGCGCCACTCGGCAGCGATTTTCCGCTGTCCAAAACCTGTGTGCCGGTGGTGTTACCGAAAACCGGCATATTTCCGATTGTTGATGTTGGAGGCCCCATGACGGGGCCGGATTGGGCGAATGCTGAAGCTGGAATCAAAAAAAGTAGATTGAGCCAAAAGAACGTTTTCATTGAAGTTCTCCCAATCATTTTGCCTGCAAACATAGGTCAGTTCGAGGATCGCCTTGATCCGGTCAGATCTGGGATTGAATCGCGCGAAATGACTCCATTGCAATTGCATGAAGGTGGCTTAAAGGGGCGAAGTTGCGATTAGGGCTGTAATTCTCTGCTGTCGTTGCAGCATGAAATATTCACATAGTGACGTATCGATGCCAGTCGGTTTACGTCAATATTATACGTTAGACGCGTATAAAGCAGAGTATAAAAACCAAACAACCATACAAATGCTTTGTCTTGCAATTCAAAGCATTTGTATGGTTGTTTGGTTTTGATGCCATAAATTATGATCCGATGTGAACTGAACTGAATCGACAAAATAACCGGAAGCTTGCGCCCCCCAGGCGGGGGCATTCTCAGGCCGTAAGCCGCCGCACCATCATGATGTCGTCGATTTCCCGGCCGTTATGGCGGACCCCGCCGGGAATTCTGCCGATTTCTGAGAAGCCTTCTCGGCGATAGAAACTGATTGCCTTTGGATTTTCCGCGCTGACGACCAGTTCGAGCTGCACAATGCCCTCGCTCTGCGCGTAGGCGATCACGGTGTCCAAGAGATCCTTCGCAATACCCACTCCTCGTAGATCTTTGCGCACATAGACCATGATCAGCGTGGCGCGGTGCGCCATCTTGCTGGATCGTTGACGCAGCAAACCCATGACCCCGACGGGTTCCTCGCCTCGAAACGCCACGAAAACGGGATCGCTCAGCCGCCGGCGCCATTCCTCGTCGGTCAGCACCTCCCAGTCCTCTACACTACTTGCAAAAGAGGACGGCTCGACGCGAAGCGCCTCCAGGCGAATGCGCCGAAAGATATCGAACTCATCGGCGCTGATATGCCTGATCACTATCCCTTTTCCGCTCAATGCTGCCTCCCCACGATGCTGTCTCCATCACCATAAACGGCAGAAATGGGAGCAGGCAACGCCTCAATCGGAGAGATCGTCGCGGATGCAGGCTTTGAAATGGCCGGGCGAGATTTCTCGCAGCGTCGGCACGGCGTCGGCGCAGGCCGGCAGCGCATTGGGACAGCGGGTGCGGAAGACGCAGCCGCTTGGCGGGTTGGCCGGGCTCGGAATGTCACCCTTGAGGATCTGCCGGTCACGCCGCGCGTCCGGATCGGGCGAGGGGATCGCCGAAAGCAGGGCTCGCGTATAGGGGTGCTGTGGCGAGACATAGAGCTCGCTGCTCGGTGCGATTTCCATGATGCGCCCGAGATAGAGCACGATAATCCGGTCGCAGATATATTCGACCACGGCGAGATCATGCGAGATGAAGAGCATGGTGAGGCCGAGGCGCTGCTGCAGATCGCGCAAGAGGTTGATGACCTGCGCCTGGATCGACACGTCGAGGGCAGATACCGGCTCGTCGGCCACCAGGAAATCCGGCGCGAGGGTGAGTGCCCTCGCAATGCCAATGCGCTGGCGCTGGCCGCCGGAAAATTCATGGGCGTAACGATGGATGGCATCGGCCGGCAGATCCACTTGCTCGAGCGCGCTTTGAGCACGATCTAGCTGCTCCTTCGAAGTGCCGATACCCTGGATCGTCAGGCCCTCGGTGAGGATTTCGCCGATCGTCATGCGGGGCGAGAGGCTCGCGAACGGGTCCTGGAAAATGTATTGCATGCGCGGCCGAATCCGCCGCATCGCCGATGCTGAGAGGGTGGTGAGGGCGATGCCGTCGAAACGGATGCTGCCTGCCGAGGGTTCGATGAGGCGCAGGACCGACCGGCCGATCGTCGTCTTGCCGCTGCCGGATTCGCCGACGAGGCCGACCACTTCGCCCCTGCCGATCTCGAAGGAGATATCCTGCAGGACGGAGGTCCTGGTGCCGCGGGTCGTATAGTGCTTCGCGAGATTGCGAACGGAGAGCAGGGGCTCGTTCATCTAGATCTCCTGCCAGCGGATACAACGGCTTTGATGATGCGGATTGACCTCGGCGAGAGGAGGCACGGTGGCGCGACAGGCGTCGATCGCGAACGTGCAGCGCGGCGCGAAGGAACAGCCGGCCGGCATGTTCATGAGGGTAGGCACCATGCCCGGAATGGCAGCGAGCTTTTCGCCGGCCTGCTTCATGCGGCTGGCATCGCCGAGCCTTGGCATCGAGGCTAGCAACCCGACGGTATAAGGGTGCCTCGGATTGCGGAAAACTTCGCCCACCGGCCCGGTCTCGACAATCCGGCCGGCATACATGACCGCCACCCGATGGGCGATCTCGGCGACCACGCCGAGATTGTGGGTGACGAACAGCATGGCCATGCCGCGTTCGCGCTGCAGCTTCCGCAACAGGTCGAGGATCTGCGCCTGTATGGTGACGTCTAGCGCCGTTGTTGGCTCGTCGGCGATCAGCAGTGTTGGGTCGCAGGCAAGCGCCATGGCGATGGTCGCGCGCTGGCGCATGCCGCCCGAAAGCTCATGCGGATATTGGCCGGCGCGGCGTCTGGCATCGGGAATGCCCACGCTATCGAGAAGTCCGATAGCCGCATCCATCGCTGTTCTGTTGCTTGCCCTGCGATGGATGCGGATCGGCTCGGAAATTTGGTCGCCGATGGTAAAGACTGGATTGAGGCTCGACATTGGCTCCTGGAAGATCATGCCGATATCGTCGCCGCGAATTGAGCGCATCTCCTTCTCATCCAGTGGCACGAGATCGCTCACCTGGCCGGACTTGCGCTTCAAGCGGATGCTGCCGGCCGCGATCGCGCCGATATCGCGCGCCAGCAGGCGGATCACCGAGAGGCTGGTCACCGATTTGCCGGAGCCGGATTCCCCGACCAGCGCCAGCGTCTCGCCGGCCGTGACGGTAAGGTCGAGATCGTCGACCGCGGTCACCGCACCTGAGCGGATGCGGAAGACCGTCCGTAGCCCCCTGATGTCCAGTATGGTGTCGGTGCTCTCGTGCATCATGACCATCAGTCAAGCAGGCCAGTGGCGCGCAGGATATCATTGATCTTGCCGGTCTCGGCGTCGTTGAGGGCGGCGCGCGGTCTCGGCATCAGCGCGGTATCGATGATTCCCAGGCTCTTCATCGCCGCCTTGAAGGCGCCGATGCCTGCCGCGCCGCCGCTGACACGGCCCTGCGCCACCCAAACGATCTCGAACAGTCGGCAGAGGCGCTCCTGCTCCTTGCGGGCGGCGACCCAGTCGCCGCGTTGAGCGGCGTTCCAAAGACGGACATAGCCGTGCGGATCGACATTGGCGATACCGGGCACCACGCCATGTGCGCCCATCAACAGCGCGTTGTCGACGACGATCTCCGACCCTGTCATCAGGAAGATGTCCTTCCGGTCGGCAAGATCGAGCAGCAGGTAGCGGAAATTGCCGTCATCCCCGCTGGAATCCTTGACGCCGATGATTGTGCCTTCGCGGGCGAGCGTGACGGTCATCTGGCGTTGCAGCTTCACATGCACGCAGACCGGGATGTCATAGGCGATCAGCGGCACGTCGACCGCATCGCGGATATAGCGGAAATGATCGAGGATCTCCGATTGGCTGGTGACAGTGTAGAAGGGGGCGGTGACGACGACCGCATCGGCGCCTGCCGCCTTGGCGATCCTGGCATGGTTGATGACGCGGTCGGTGGTCGGATCGATCACACCGACGATCAGCGGCACGCGGCCGTTGATCACCTTGGCCGAGTGTTCGATGATCTCCTGCCGGGTCTTTTCGTCGTGGAAGACCACCTCGCTCGTCGAGCCGAGCACGAAGAGGCCGTGACAGCCGGCCTCGATCAGATGCTCCAGTACCCGTGTATAGGAGACGTAGTCGACGGTGAGATCCGCCTTCAGCGGTGTGACGACGGGGGGAACAACACCCTTGAATTTACTCATATTCGTTTTCTCTCAGTGGTTAGTTTCGCTCGGTACGAGGGTCGAAGGCATCGCGAAGACCATCGCCAATGAAGTTGATGGCAAGGACGGCGAGGACGAGCGCTCCGCCAGGAAAGAGCCATTGCCAGGGATATTGCTCGAACACGGCCGTCGAGCGGGCGGCATTCAGCATGTTGCCCCAGCTCGCGGCGGGCGGGGCGATGCCCAACCCTAAGAAGGAAAGGCCGGCTTCAAGCAGAATGGAATTGGCGATCTGCAGCGTTGCGAAGACGACGAGAATATCGATGGAGTTCGGCAGGCCGTGACGCAGAAGCAGATGCGGGAGACCGGCGCCCATGCCGCGCGCCGCGATCACGAAGTCGCGTTCGCGCAGCTCAAGGAGGCGCGAGCGGATCATGCGCGCCAGAAGCGGCCAGGAAAGCAGCGAGATGACGAGGATCGTCGGCCAGATGCCGGTGCCGGCGATCGAGGCGAGCACCAGCAGGAAGATCACCGGCGGCAGCGTCATGACGAGATCGACGAAACGCATGGTGACCGCGTCCGCGAAACGGCCGGCAAGCGCGGAGATGGCGCCGACCAGGAAGCCGATGACGGCGGAAATAGCGGTCGATCCGATGGCGACGAGCAGCGAAATGCGCCCGCCGGCAAGCACGCGGGCGAAAACGTCGCGCCCGACGCCGTCCGTGCCGAACCAGTGTTTGGTGGTTGGCCCGCTGTTCATGGCGAGGAGGTCGATGTCGTTCGGCTTGAAACTCCACCATAGCGGATAGGAGAGGATCAGCACGAGCATGGGCACGATCAAACAGACGCCGAAGAGGGCGAGCCGATTGAACAGGAAGCGCTCGAAGGCGCGGGCGAGCGGGCCGGGGCTGCGGGTGGGGGATCGGGCCAGCATCGCTCAACCCACCTTGATGCGCGGATCGATCACCGCATAGGTAATGTCCGTCAGGAGATTGACGACGATGACGCAGGCGCCGATCACCAGTGTTGCGCCCATGATGACCGGATAGTCGCGCGCGCCGACGGCGTCCACCAATAGCAGCCCCATGCCCGGCCAGTTGAAGACGCTCTCGATGAAGATCGCGCCGCCGATCGCAAGGCCGATGGTCGAGCCGATAAGGGTGACGACGGGAAGAAGTGCATTGCGCAGTGCGTGCTTGGCGATGACCCAGAACTCATAGACGCCCTTGGCGCGCGCGGTGCGGACATAATCCTGATTGAGCACTTCAAGGAGCGAGGCACGCATGTAACGGGTAATGAGAGCCGCTTGGGCGATGGCGAGAAGCGAGGCGGGCAGAGTGAGGTGACGCAGCAGATCGCCGACGGAGAAATCCGCACCCGGTGTCAGCATGCCGCCGGACGGCATCCAGTGGAGCCTGACGGAGAAAATATAGAGTCCGATCAGCGCGCTGAGGAAGGCGGGGCTTGAAATCCCGGCGAGTGCGAGGACGGAGAACGAGACGTCCAGCAGTGAGTTGCGGCGCACGGCGCTGACAACCCCGATCGCCACGCCGGCCACGACCGCGATCACGATCGCCGATCCCATCAGGAGCAGCGTTGGGCCGATGCGCGAAAGCACGAGCTCGAGCACCGGCTGGTCGAACCTCTTGATCGAGTAGCCGAGATTGCCCGTGATGGCCTCCTTCAGCCATGCCAGATATTGCACCGGCAATGGGCGATCGAGGCCGAGCCGGGTCCGCAATTCCACAAGATCGGCCGGTGAGATCGGCACGTTCGGATCGACATAGGCATCGACCGGATCGCCGGGGGTAAGCCGCAGGAGGATGAAGGTCAGCAGGCTCACGGCGAGCAGCATTCCCAAACCGATCAAAAGGCGCCGGGCACTATATTTGAGCATGAAAAACGTCCCCTGTTGGGGTGGCGCGGTTCAATGCGCCACCCTCACGCTGCGGGAGTGCCAGGCCTATTCGGCGAGCGACCATTTCTCCGGATGGGCCTGGTAAGGTCCGCCGCCTGGTGCCGGCGTCCAGACGAAGTCCTTCGCCTTGGAGGAGACGACGCCATAACGATTTGCCACCCAGAGCGTTGCCCAGGGAAGCTCGCCATTGATGACCTTGCAGACGTCCTGATAGCGGGTGTTGCGCTTGGTAAGATCCGTTTCGCCAAGGGCAGCGTCGAGTGCAGTAGTCAGATCCGGCATGCGGGCGCGCACCACATTGGCACCGGCCGGCGGGATCTGCTTCTCGTTGAGGCCGGCATTGATGCTGCTGGGATCTGGGCCGTTCTGCAGGCCGGCGTAGATCATCTGGAACTGCGCGACATCCGGCTTCGGATTGAGCACGATGCTGTTGAAGGTCGGCGTGTCGACTGCGCGCGGCGTCACATTGATGCCGACCTGGGTGAGCATGGCCTGCAGGGCGGCCATGACATTGGCTGCGAGTGGCGTGGTGTAGTAGGTCAGCAAGGTGATCGGCTTGTCGCCATTGATCTTGTCCCAGCCGGCCTCTTTCAGCAGTTGCCGGGCCTTTTCCGGATCATAGCCATAGGGCTCGACATCCTTCGGCACGAGATGGTCGGCGACATAGGCGCAGTTGGCCTGCTTGGCGGCGCCGCCATAGAGACTTTGGACGATGGCGGGGCGGTTGATGGCATACATGACCGCCTGCCGGACGCGCAGATCCTTCCAGATCGGTGAATCATGGTTGAAGCCGAGATAGTTCACCACGAAGGACTCACCCTCGATCACCCGGAAATCGGCGTTGCCCTTGAAGGTCGATACATCGTTGGAATCGACATAGGTGAACTGGATTTCGCCAGCCCTCAGCGCTGAGATCGCCGCCGCCGGATCGGCGAAATACCGGTCGATCAGCTTCTCCAGCGCCGGCTTGCCGCCGCGATAGTCGGTATTGGCCGAAAGCTCGACATATTGGTCCGCCACATAGCGGGTGAACTTGAACGGGCCTGTGCCGATCGGCGCCGTGGACCACCAGCTATTCTTGGCAAGCTGGTCGGTGGGGATCTGTGATAGCGCATGCTCCGGCAGCATCATGATCTTGGTCATCGTGTCCATGAGGCTGGCCGATGGCGTGCTGAGCTTGACGACCAGCGTTTTGTCGTCCGGCGTCTCGATCGAGGAGACGGCCGTCAGCCGGGCGGCGAGAACGGAGCCGGTCTTAGGGTTCTTTGCGAGCTCTATGGTGAACTTCGCATCCTTTGCCGTGAATGCCTGTCCGTCATGCCATTTTGCGTCAGTGAGCTTGAAGGTGTAGCTGCGCTGATCGGCGTTGACCTCGTAGGACGAGGCGAGCACGCCGCCGACTTTCTGCAGCTTCTCGTCATAGCTTACCAGCGGCTCGTAGTAGATGCTGAGCCAGGTGAAGCCGCCGGTGGCCGCCAGTGGATTGAAGTTACCCTGGAAACCGCCGGGTCCGACATCGAAGCCGCCGGACAATGTTGCCGCCCACGCCGGAGCGGAAATAGCCGGGATGGTCACCGTTGACGCCATCGCGGCAAGCGCGATGACCGATGACAGTCTGGACAGTCGATTCATTGTGTTCCTCCCACATTTGAATTCGTCTTGTTATTGGCGATCACCCGGGAAATGCCCTGGTAATAGCGGTCCAGCCGCAGCTTGGCTTCCGCAAGGTCCCGTGCCTCCACTGCGTCGACGATTGCCGCGTGATCCTTCCAGGTGCCGACCGGATCGAGATTGTCGAGGTTGACGAAATCGGAGGCCTTGTAGAAGGCCATCCAGAAGACATCGATGAGCCGGACGAGCGTCTCGTTGTCCTGGCAGCGGAAGAGCAGGCGATGGAAAAGCTGGTCGTCCTCGGCGAAAGCCTCTCCCTTCTCGGCATGTACGCGCATGCGGTTCACGGTCGCCCTGAGTTCGGCAATATCCTCCTCGCCGATGATCTCCAGGGTTTTGCCGATGAGGCCCACTTCCAGCGTGCGGCGGATCTCCAGGACCTCCTCGATCTGACGGAGCGCGCCGCCAAGACCGTAGGCGAGGTTGTCGAGCAGTGGCTCGAAGGAGAAGGCTTTGACGAAGATGCCGACACCACGCCGCGATTCCAGCACACCGAGCGATTCCAGCGCCTTGATGCCTTCCCGCAATGAGTTGCGGCTGACCCCGAGCTGATGGGCAAGCTCACCCTCGGCCGGCAGCATGGCGCCGGGCTGCAACGCGTTGTCGGCGACGTAGGCCCTCAGGCTCTCCTGCACGGATACATGCAACAGAGGCGCGCGGGTCAGGGGCTTCATCGTCTTGAGGGTCATGCGGGTTCTCACTTCATCATTATGCGGAAACTAGATATTCACTTGTAGGATATCTGTCAAATGGATATGCCCGCTTTGGCAATACAGCCTCCGAACCACCGCCTCATCTGTTTCTCGCGCGGACGGTCTCTGCGCTGTGGAGGACAGCCCGGATGACCCATCGGGCCAATCCGAAGTCTTGACTCCCAAAACGTTTTGGAGTTCATTCCCAAAACGTTTTGGGAGAAGCAATGTCAAACCTCAAACAGCTTGCCAATTCGCTTGGCCTGTCGATCACGACCGTCTCGCGGGCGCTGGACGGCTATGCGGATGTGTCGCCGGCAACACGCTTGCGAGTGGAAGAGGCGGCGCGCCGGGCGGGGTATCAGCCGAACGCTTCGGCGCGACGGTTGCGGCGCCAGCGTGCCGAACTGGTCGCCGTACCGTTGCCGAGCGCTCCGGGCCGGATTAGCCCCCCATACTTCATCGACATGCTGCACGATTGTGCCGAGCATCTCGCCGTCGCGGGCCTCAATCTGGTGATTGCGCCGGTGCCGAGGGGCAAGAGCGAGCTGGACATGTGCCGTCGCTTCGTCGATGGCCACCGCGTCGACGCTATGGTCCTCGTCCGCACGAAGCGGCACGACGAGCGCGTCGAGTTTCTGCAATCGCGCGGCATTCCTTTCGTCACGCATGGTCGGACGGAGGCCCAGACGCCGCATGCCTTCATCGATGGGGACGGCCATGCGGGGTTTCGCGAGGCCACACTTCGCTTCGCGAAAGAGGGCCATGTCCACATTGGGCATCTCGCCGGGCCGGGTGACTACAATTTCGCGCATTTGCGGCGGACTGGCTGGGAAGCAGGGCTTTCCGAGGCCGGTCTGAATGCGGATCTTTTCGCGGTCGGCGATCCGACCGAGCGTGGCGGATATGAGGCCGCGAAGACACTGATGTCGGGCGCTCACAAGCCCACGGCTATCCTATGCTGCACCGATGAGATGGCGATCGGGGCTCTCAGCGCTCTTCGGGAAATAGAAGGTGGGGATGCGGTCAGCCTTATCGGACACGACGATGTGCCGATGGGCGCCTATAGCGACCCGCCGCTTTCGACCATGCACATGACCGGGGCGAACGTCGGCGAGCGGCTGGCGTCGCTGCTGCTGCGCGCGATCGCCGGCGAAGACCCCGCGACACTTCAAGAAATCTATCCGGTGGAATTCGTTCCGAGAGAGAGCCACCGCCGCCGTCCCTGACAGCCGAATGCATGCCCGGCCGAAGCGGCCGACGTTTCAAAGAGGAGGAAACCAATGAAGCGCTCATATCTATACGGCCTGGTCGTTGCCGCGAGCTTTGCGACCACCTCGCTTGCCTATGCGGACACGATTTTCCTGTCCACGCAGTTGCGGCCGATCGAAGAGGCGACGGTGGTGCGCGAACAGCTCCTGAAGGATGTGAAGACGCCCGTCGAATACGTGGTCGAGGAGCCGCCGCAATTTGCCGTTCGCATGGAAGCCGAGCGGCAGGCCGGCAAGCACACGATCAGCCTGGTCGGCGCTTTGCATGGCGAACTGTCGCCGATCGCCGCCAAGGGCGGGTTCGTGCCGCTTGATGATATGGCCGCCAAGCTAGCGGCGGCCGGCATGCCGAAGGCTGTGATCGATCTCGGCAAGCTGGGGACGGACAAGCAGCAGTACATTCCCTGGATGCAGGCAACCTATGTGATGGCCGCAAACAAGGAGGCGCTGCAATATCTTCCCGAAGGCGCCGATATCAATGCGCTGACCTACGACCAGCTCATCGCCTGGGGCAAGAAGATGCAGGAGGCGACCGGCCAGCCGCGCATCGGTTTCCCCGCCGGTCCCAAGGGGCTGATGCCCCGGTTCTTCCAGGGCTATTTCTACCCATCCTTCACTGGCGGCGTCGTGCGGCCGTTCAAGTCCGCCGATGCGGTCAAGGCCTGGGAGAGCTTCAAAGAGCTCTGGTCGGTCGTCAATCCGAACTCGACCAACTACAACTTCATGCAGGAGCCGCTGCTCTCCGAGGAAGTCTGGGTCGCCTGGGATCATCTGGCGCGTCTGAAAGAGGCCGTCAGCAGCAATCCCGATCAGTATGTCGTCTTCCCGGCACCGGCCGGCCCGAAGGGACGGGGCTATATGCCTGTTGTGGCCGGTCTCGCCATCCCGCAGGGTGCACCGGACGAAGCGGGTGCGCGTGCCGTGATCGAGCATCTCATTCAGCCCGACATCCAGCTCACGGCGGCCGAAAAGGTCGGCTTCTTCCCGACCGTGGATGCGAAACTCCCCGAGACTATCGATCCGGGCATCGCCCTTTTGGCGAGGGGTGTCGATGCGACGCAGAATGCCAAGGACGCCATCGTCTCGCTGCTCCCGGTCGGCCTCGGCGACAAGGGCGGCGAGTTCAACAAGGTCTACATGGATACGTTCCAGCGGATCGTCATCCGCAACGAGCCGATCGATCAGGTGCTGAACGAGCAGGCCGTCACTCTTTCCAAGATCATGACGGACACCAAGGCGCCGTGCTGGGCGCCGGACAAAGCCAGCGATGGCGCTTGCCCGGTCGAATAAGCCGTCCGGTCACCGCGGGTTCCGGTTGTCGCCGGAGCCCACGATCCAACGTGAGTAATCCTTATGACTGCAAACCGCTCCGTGGTTCCCTATCTGCTGATCGCGCCGGCCGTCCTCTTCCTGGCGTTGCTGTTCATCGTTCCGCTTGTGCAGACGATCTGGCTTGCCGTTTCGCAGGACGGGAGCTTTTCGGTCGTCAATTTCCAGACGCTGACGGGCGATCTGAATTTCGCGTCGGCTATCCGCAATACGTTCCTTCTGACGATCGTCGTCGTCCCGATCCAGGTTGCCATGGCGCTCGTCATGGGCAGCATGGTTGCCAAGGTTGGAGGAGGGCGGGAGACGATCCTGTGGATCTGGACGATCCCGCTTGGCATTTCCGATCTGGCCGCCGGCCTGGTCTGGCTCTCGATCCTGCAAAACAGCGGCTATCTCAATAGCCTGCTGTTCGAGCTTGGCATCATCTCGCGGCAGGCGAACTGGCTGACCTACCAGACCCCGGTCGCCCTGTTCATCGGGATCGC
Source organism: Rhizobium sp. AP16 (assembly GCF_000281735.1). NCBI lineage: Bacteria > Pseudomonadati > Pseudomonadota > Alphaproteobacteria > Hyphomicrobiales > Rhizobiaceae > Rhizobium > Rhizobium sp. AP16. Next base: position 41,065 of record NZ_AJVM01000072.1, read on the forward strand.
GATTGCCGAGATATGGCGCGGCACCGCGATCGTCATGGTCATCATCGTCGCCGGTCTCAACCAGGTGCCCAAGGAATTCCGCGAGGCGGCCGAGATCTTCGGCGCCAGCCGCTGGACGCGGTTCTGCCGGATCACGCTGCCGCTGATCCGACCGGCGCTGCAATCGGCACTGATCCTACGCACGGTGCTCGCCTTCGAAGTGTTCGCCGTCGTCTATGCGCTCGGAGGGACCAACATGCCCGTTCTCGTCGGCGAAGCCTATACCTGGCAGAACCAGAACCAGAACTACGGCGTCGCCGCAGCCTATGCCGTGCTGATCATGGTCATCTCGCTTGCCGCCACCGTCGTCTATCTCAAGGCCGTCAAGGTCGATCCGGAGCGACTGCCATGAGCGCGTCACGAACAGCGAGCTTCACCGGCGCGCGTACCCTCCTGTTCTGGAGCGGCATCGTTGTGCTTTGCGCCTGGGTTCTGGTGCCGATCTATCTGGTGGCGCTCGGCGCGCTTGGAGGCAAGACGGGCGTCTACAAATGGCCGAAATCGATCCTGCCATCCAGTATCTCCATCGACCCGTTCCTGCTCTTCCTGAAGACGGAGGGGGTGGCAACTGCCTTTCTGAATTCGCTCGGAGCGGCGGCCATCACGGTCGTGCTCTCGATCCTGATCGGTGCGCCGGCAGGCTATGCGCTTGCGCGCTACCAGTTCCGGGGCAAGGATAGCTTCCGATTACTGGTGCTGCTGACGCGGGCCTTTCCGCTGGCGATCCTGGCCTTGCCTCTTACCGTCTCCTTCATTCGCATGGGGCTCTATGACACCGTTGTCGGTGTTGGTCTGGTGCATACGGTGCTGGCGCTGCCCTTTGCCGCGCTCGTCACCCAGGGCATCTTCATGGGCGTCCCACGGGAGTTGGAAGAGGCGGCGTGGGTATTCGGCTGCTCGCGCATCGAGGCCTTCTTTCGCATCGTTGCGCCGATTGCGCTTCCCGGGCTTGCGGCAACCGCCGTCTTTGCCTTCGTCATCTCCTGGAACGAGGTCTTCGCGGCATCCGTGCTGACCGTGCGCAACAGGACCTTGACGGCCTACCTCCTGACCGTGCTTGCGGAAAGTCCGCTGCACTATCGTTTCGCGGGAGGGCTGCTTCTCATCCTTCCGTCCGTCGTCTTCATCTTCGCGGTCAGACGCTACCTGTTCGCGATCTGGGGCATCTCCAGCAAATGAGCGGGATCTGACCATGGCAAATATCAAAATCGACCGTATCAAGAAGAGCTTCGGCTCCTTCGATGCGCTGAAGGAAATCTCGCTCGAAATTGGCGATGGGGAATTCGTATCACTGCTCGGCCCGTCGGGCTGTGGCAAGACGACCTTGCTGCGCATCATCGCCGGGCTGGAAACAGAGACGTCGGGCGACATTCTGATCGGCGGCAAAGCCGTGAACGGCCTGGCACCCAGGGATCGTGGCCTTGCCATGGTGTTCCAGAACTATGCCGTATTCCCGCACATGACAGTCTTTGAGAATGTCGCCTTCGGCTTGCGCATGCAGAAAGCCGATGCTGCAAGGGTGAAGACGCAGGTCGAAAAAGCGGCGGCGCTGCTCCATATCGAGCCCTATCTCGACCGCTATCCGAATAAGCTGTCCGGCGGCCAGCGGCAGCGTGTGGCCGTGGCCCGTGCATTGGCGGTCGAGCCG
>NZ_AJVM01000073.1:0-189989 GCF_000281735.1 Rhizobium sp. AP16
ACGGCGGCAAGGCCGCCGATCTCGGCAAGAATGTCGGCGACGACTTCCGTGAAGGCAAGATCACCCTTCCCGTCATTCTCGCCTATCGCCGCGGCACTGAGAAGGAACGCGCCTTCTGGCGCGAGGCCATCGAGACCGGCAACAACAGCGACGAGAACCTGGAAAAGGCACTGGGTCTGATCACCAAATATGGCGCGCTCAACGACACGATTGCCCGCGCCGTTCACTACGGCACCATCGCCCGTGACGCGCTGGCGCCGCTTCCGGAAACGCCGTGGAAATCGGCACTCATGGAAGTGATCGATTTCTGCATCGAACGTGTGAACTGATCGGCAGCGGCCCGAATTTCTTGCACCGCCGCTTCAAAAAAGCCATCCTGTTGTGAATCAGTTGACACGAACGCTTTGTGTCGCCGGCGCCTTCGCTGGCAATCCCTTGATGAAAGGCATTCTAATGCGGCAGAGACTTGCCATCCGTTTCCTCTCGGGCGTAGCCTTGGCGGCGATCCTTTCGGTGTCGGCGCTGAATAGCGCGCGCGCGGAAGATGCTCCGGCAACGCCGGACATCAAGAACGAGGTGGTCTTCGACGCGGAAGCCGTCGACACCTTCGCGGGCGCCTTTCTCGCCGCCCGTACCGCCGACGTGGACCATGATTACGATACGGCGATCGCGCTCTACAGAAAGGCTTTGATGCTCGAGCCGGGCAATCTGGAAATCCGTCAGCGCCTGATGATCTCGTTGCTGCTCAACGGCAATCTCGAAGAGGGCGTGAAATACGCCAACGAACTGAAGAGCGACCCTTCCGTCGAGCGTGTCACCACGATCGTGCGCGGCATGGACGCCATCCGCCGGCACGAATACAAGACCGCGCAAGACATCCTCAAATATAACGGTCCGAACGATCTCGACCGGATGATGAACAATCTGCTGCTTGCCTGGGCACGCGCCGGCGCCGGTCGTGGCAAGGAAGCCATCGCTATGATCGACAAGATGAAGGGACCGGACTGGTTCAACATCTTCAAGAACTATCATGCAGGCGCCATTGCCATCACCATCGGCGACGTGAAATCGGCCCGTTCGCACCTGAACGACGCCATTCTCGACAAGGCAGGCGGTGCAACCGCCCCCGACACCTTCATGCGCGCGGTCATGGCGCTGGCACGCCTCGAAATCAAGGCTGGCGACAAGCAGAAGGCGCTGGACACGGTTTCGGTCGGCGACAACCTGATTAATAATTACGCGCCGTTGAACGCGCTGCGCGACAGCATCAACAAGGGCGAAAAGCCAGAGCAGCAGGTCACCGACGCCACGCAAGGCGCTGCGTCCGTGCTCTTTACCATCGGTGCGGCGCTGAACCGCGACGGCGCCGAAGATGTCGTTTCGCTCTATCTGCAGATCGCCAATACGCTCGATCCCAAGAGCGCCGATACGCTGGTTCTCCTCGGCGGGCTCGCCGAAAAACAGGAGCAGGTCGACCGCGCCATCGCCTTCTACAAAAAGGTGCCCGACAATTCGCCGATGGCCCGCATCTCCGAGCTGCAGCTCGGCCTCGCGCTCGCCCAGGCCGGCAAGGTCGACGATGCGCGCAAGCACCTGAAGGCGCTGATCGATTCCGACCCGAAGGATGTCCGCAGCTACCTGGCCTATGGCAGCGTTCTTTCCGACGCAAAGGACTTCCAGGGCATGGCCGACAATTACGACAAGGCCGTCGATGTCATCGGCCCCGTGCCGAAGCGCAGCGACTGGGCCGTGTTCTTCCAGCGCGGCATCGCCTATGAACGGCTGAAGAAGTGGCCGCAGGCCGAGCCGAACTTCAAGAAGGCGCTGGAGCTGAATCCCGACCAGCCGCAGGTGCTGAACTATCTCGGCTATTCCTGGGTCGACATGAACACCAACCTCGACCAGGGCCTGGACATGATCCGCAAGGCTGTCGATCTGAAGCCGGATGACGGCTACATCGTCGATTCGCTCGGCTGGGCCTATTTCCGCCTCAACCGTTTCGACGATGCGGTGACGGAACTGGAGCGCGCTGCGCAGCTGAAGGCTGGCGACCCCACGATCAACGACCATCTCGGCGACGCCTACTGGCGCGTCAACCGCAAGCTGGAAGCGGTCTATCAGTGGAACCGTGCGCTCGCCTCCAAGCCGGAGGAAGCGGATATTCCGAAGATCAAGGAAAAGGTCGAAAAAGGCCTGCCGGCGCTCGACACCGACCCTAAGACGGTCGACAAGAGCAAGCAGCCGGACCCGGCTCCGCCGCCGGCAACCGACCCCAATACGAATACTCCGCCCATCGATAAGAAATCCTAAGACCACCGATGACCATGATCTTAGCGGCGGGCGATTTCGACCTCACAGAGGAAGCGCCCGCCAAGATCAATCTGGCTCTGCATGTCACCGGCCAGCGGGCCGACGGATATCACCTGCTCGACATGCTGGTGACCTTCACGCAGCATGGTGACCGGCTTGGCTTCCGTGCCAGCGAGCGCGACGAATTCAGCCTTTCCGGACGTTTCTCCCCTCTTCTTGCCGCTGACGCGGATGCCGGCGGCAATCTGGTGCTGAAGGCGCGCGACCTGCTGCGCCGCGCCGCCCATAGTGCCGGGCTGGAAGCGCCACCGATGCATATCCATCTGGAAAAGAACCTGCCGATTGCCTCCGGCATCGGCGGTGGCTCGGCTGACGCGGCGGCGACCCTGCGCGGATTGGCGAGGCTCTGGAATCTTGCCTTGCCCCTGGACACGATGACGGCGCTGGCGCTGAAGCTTGGCGCCGATGTTCCGATGTGCCTTGCCAGCCGGCCGTTGATTGCGCGCGGCATCGGCGAGGCGATCGAATTGTTGCCGGATTTCCCGTCCTTCGCCATGGTCCTCGGCAATCCCCTGGTCGGCGTTTCGACGCCAGAGGTGTTTCGCCACCTTGCCCGCAAGGACAATCCACCTCTCGCACTCACCTCGCAAACGTCGGACGATCATGCGCCATGGATCGCGGCAATCGAAGGGTTGCGCAACGATCTGGAACCGCCGGCGCGGTCGCTCTGCCGCGAAATCGCCACGCTGTCGCAGATGATCGCCGACGAAGGAGCGCTTCTGACCCGCATGTCCGGCTCCGGCGCCACCTGTTTCGGCCTGTTTCATGATCTTGAGCAGGCAACTGCGGCGACCGCATCGCTTCACAGGCTGCGGCCGGACTGGTATTTCCAGGCGACGGAAACAATCAAGGGAGATGCATGATGGCTGGCCCAAGCGAAGCGAGACCCTTCATTCCCGTCGGCATCGCGGTGCTGACCGTTTCCGATACGCGCACGCTCGCCGACGATAAATCCGGCGACACGCTGGTCGCCCGCATCGCGGAGGCCGGCCACAGGCTGGCCGCCCGCGCCATCGTCCCTGACGACAAGGAGCGGATCCGCAGCCAGGTGGAAGCCTGGACGCGCGACAAGACCATCGACGTCGTGATCACCACCGGCGGCACCGGCTTTACCGGTCGCGACGTGACGCCCGAGGCGCTGGAGCCGCTGTTCGAAAAGCGGATGGACGGCTTTTCCGAAGTGTTCCATCGCATCTCCTACGACAAGATCGGTACGTCGACGATCCAGTCGCGGGCGACGGCCGGCGTCGCCAATGCCACCTTCATCTTCGTGCTCCCGGGATCACCCGGCGCCTGCAAGGATGCCTGGGACGGGATATTGAAGGCGCAGCTCGACTATCGGCACATGCCCTGCAATTTCGTGGAAATCATGCCGCGCCTCGACGAACATCTTAAGCGTGGCTCCGCCTCCAACTGAGATTGGCGTTTCGCTGAGATAACGCGGCCGGCCTTCTGGATTGCTATGCCTTCGGCCCGGGAAGAACAGGAATAGAATCCCAATTCTGACCAGTGAGAATGACGCAGCTGCGACCGGAGACATCGGTGATCATCATTGTCCAGCTGCCGCTTTCAGCGGCAAAGATTTCGACGATCGTCTTTGAATCGAGCTGACCGATGGCCGAGGGTTTCTCGGAATAGTGCCCATCAAGGAAAGCGACAATCTCGGCGCGCTTGGCGCAAGCGAGTGTCGCCTGTGCGGCGGCTTGATTGGGGAGAAGGATTGCCGTTGCCAAGACGGCCGTTCCGATAAGGCGGTTGAACATCGTGCGTTCCATGACGCACCTCCTTTCGCCGGAAATCCGGCAGAAGAGGAGAGTTCTGTTGACCTGTTCTGCCGCATACCGGCATCTTCATGGTCGACCGCCCGACGCGACACGCGAAAGGTGCCGCCACGAGAAAATTATGACAGCTATTCCAGTATTTACAAATGGAATCTGGATTGGCGGCAGGGCCAAGCCTACCGCGCCGCGCGCGCGACCCAGGAGGGGATGATCTCGCTCGACAGGCGGCGGCCCTTCTGTCCCTTGGCGAATTCGGCAAGCCTCATGCCTGATTTTGCGACTGCAATGGCCTGGCGCTTGGAGAGAAGCAACCCGAGCTCCAGCGGCGGCGAACTGCGGCCGATGCGCTGCAACAGGGGCCGGCGATAGCCGCGCGACGCCGTAAAGCGGGCCGGCACCTTGTTCAGCGAGACATATTCGGCGATCTCATCGATCCAGCCGGCTTGCGGTCGCGCGCCAGGCTCGACCAGAAGCAGCCACTCGCCCCGCGCCGAGCGCAATATGTCCTTGATATCCCACTGCGAATAAAAACGGCAGCCGGCGGCGTCGGCAACCCGCGAGGTGCCGTCGCGCGAGCCATGATCGAGCACAACGACATCGGAGACGAGCCCTTCGATCGCGCCCACCACCAATGCCGCCAATGTCTGTGCCAGCTCAGGTTCCTGGTCCTGGCATTCGATGATTACCGTCAACATTGCCCATTTATAGAGCGCCGCACAATTTATTGCCAGCGGCTAAGCCGAAAACCAGAGCGTTTAAGAAAAGAATCATATGCAACTTGGAAATTGCCATTCCGGCCTCCGCCCATCTCTCGAATGAGGGTAACTCTCTGCATTTTGTTCTTGCAATGTTCTCGTTTGTCAGATAGGAATTTAATCAGCCTAGACGCGGCATGCAATGTCATAAACCGCCCCCGGAGTTACCGATGAACGAGCAGTCCCTTGCAGGGCAGGCCGCGTTTGCGCCTGCCAATACGGCAGATATTGCCAATGCTTTGATCGCCGACACCGGTCTCAGGGTCGAGATCGACCGCCGGCGTGGCCGTGGCGCCGGGCTGAACCCGAGCGGCCGGTTCGAGCCGCAGCAGCGCGAGACATTCGATGACGGCTGGCAGACGCTTGAAGAGCTACCGCCCTTCAAGACAGAAGTGCAGATTGAAAAGCCGCGCACGGCAATCACCCGCAACGAATCCCCCGATATTCCCTTCGACCGCTCCATCAATCCCTATCGCGGTTGCGAGCATGGCTGCATCTATTGTTTCGCGCGGCCGACGCACGCCTATATGGGCCTGTCGGCGGGGCTCGATTTCGAAGCGAAGCTGTTTGCCAAGCCGGATGCAGCGAAACTGCTGGAACGGGAGCTGGCAAGGCCCGGCTACAAGCCGCGCGTCATCGCCATCGGCACCAATACCGACCCCTATCAGCCGATCGAGAAGGAATGGCGGATCATGCGCCAGATTCTCGAAGTGCTGAACAAGGCGAACCATCCCGTCGCGATCGTCACCAAGTCGGCGCTGGTCATGCGCGATATCGATATCCTGAAGGAAATGGCTGCCAAAAACCTGGTGCGGGTCGGTCTCTCGGTGACGACGCTCGACCGCAAGCTCGCCCGCACCATGGAGCCGCGCGCGGCGACGCCGCAGCGGCGGCTGGAGGCGATCCGGGCGCTCAGCGAGGCTGGCATCCAGACCGCAATCATGGTGGCGCCGATCATCCCTGCCCTCAACGACCATGAGATCGAGCGCATCCTCGATGCCGGCAAGGTGGCCGGCGCCATGGAGGCGAGCTATGTCATCCTGCGCCTGCCGCTGGAGGTCAGCCCGCTGTTTCGCGACTGGCTGCTGCAGCACTATCCGGATCGCTATCGCCACGTCATGTCGCTGATCCGCTCAATGCGCGGCGGCAAGGATTACGACGCCGATTTCGGCAAGCGCATGAAGGGCGCAGGCCCCTATGCCTGGCAGATCAGCCGCCGCTTCGAAATGGCGACCAGGCGGCTGGAACTCACGCGCCGCAATATCGCGCTGCGCGACGACCTGTTCGTGCCGCCGGATGGCAGCGGCGTGCAGCTCTCGCTGCTCTGACCCTTTCCTCGCGGGTTTCCCTGCCCGCTGGAAGAGCCCCCCGGTTCGCCGCCATGATCCACCGGGGGCTTGCAGGAGATCGGGTGGTGTGCGAGCGTTGCCGCATGCCACGCAGACCACCCGATTCTCCCATGCTTTTCGACGAAGGCCCGATCGTTCCGACCTTCGAACTGGAGCTGATTGCCCGACGTGCTGGACATTGGCCCGTTGCCGGTGCCGACGAGGCGGGGCGCGGCCCCCTGGCGGGGCCGGTCGTTGCCGCCGCCGTCATTCTCGATCCCGAACGTATCCCCCAAGGATTGAACGATTCCAAGCAGCTTTCCGCCGCCCGGCGCGAAGCGCTGTTTGCCGAGATCCTGGCGACAGCGACCGTCTCCATCGCCTCATCGAGCGCTGGCCGCATCGATGTCACCGATATCCGCAAGGCGAGCCTCGATGCCATGCGCCGTGCGATCTGCAGCCTTGCCATGCCGGCGAGCTACGTCTTGACGGACGGGCTGGATGTGCCAGCCGGACTTGCCTGCCCCGGAAAGGCCGTCGTCAAGGGCGATGCCCGCTCCTTTTCCATTGCAGCCGCCTCGATCGTCGCCAAGGTGACGCGTGACAGGATGATGGCGCGCGCTGGCATCGTCTTTCCCGCCTACGGTTTTGCCGCCCATGCCGGCTATGGAACGGCTCAGCATCGCGCCGGCATCGAGAAGCACGGCCCCTGCTCGCTGCATCGCATGAGCTTTCGGCCTCTTCGAAGGGATGAGGCCTGACGGCTGTCATCCGACAAGGCCGACGACGATCTTCTCCCGGTTCTCGCTGATATAGCCAATATCGTTTCGGTAAATGCGGTCATGGCCGTCCAGAAGATCGCGGCAGTATTTCTCGACGCCACGCGCCGCTTCGCTTTCCATGAAGCTAACGAGGGCATCCAGCCGTTCGATGATCATGTCAGGCAATGCCAGCCGTTGCGCCATCTCCAAGCCATAAGCGTCGAGGAAAATGCGGGCACGACCAATTTGCGTGTCCAGCCCGCCGAGGCTCTCCGCCGCAATACCGGTGGACAGAGGCGCCCAGCGATAGAGAGCATAGGCAAGATCCCAACCGCGCGGACCGGGATGGGCCGCTTCGAAATCGATGATGCCTGTTACGACGCCCTCATTCAGAACGACATTGTAGGGCGCGAAATCGCCGTGGCAGATGACTTCGATCGGCGCGCGAGGCGATAATTGCCATTGTTGCTGTGCTGCCATCTCCGGCAGAAACAGGGCCGTACAATCGTGATAGCACCGCAACAGGGACGCCGCCGACCGCAAAGCCGTCTCGGATCTCATAGCCTCGCTGTCATCCAGATCGCCGGTCATGCCGGGGAGAAAGCTCACCTTCTCCCAAACGGCGTCGTAACCGGCAGGCATCGGCGCATATGGAAAACCATGTCGATGAAGCGCCGCAAGCAATCCCTGCACGGCCGCCGTCCATGGACGAACGGGCCGGAGGATGAAATCGCCCCTACGAAACGGGCCGTCGCCCTCCTCCATCGTCAGCACCGTCTACTCCCCCGTTACCCCCCGCAATCTAGTTTCGATTGCCAGCCACCGTCAAATGCGGCGCGACAGGACCGCAAAAACAAAAAGCCCCGCTGAAGCGGGGCTCTTTAAACATCGATTGCTTAAACGCTTAGTTCAGCCGGGTCTTCACTTCGCTGACAGCATTGCTGAACAGCTCGGACTGGACCTTGCCGCCGGCCTTCTTGGCGAGCACGGATTCGGCAGCGGCGATGGCCAGATCGACGGCGGCGGAACGAACCGCCTTCATCGCATCGGCTTCCGCCTGCTTGATCTTCTGCTCGGAGAGTGCCGTACGGTTGGCGACGAATTCCTCCGTCTTCTTGCGGGCTTCCGTCGTCAGCATTTCGGCTTCACGCTCGGCAGCAGCGACGATGTTCGCCGCGTCCGCTTCGGCTTCCTTGCGCTTGCGCTGGTATTCGGCCAGCAGATGCTGGGCCTCTTCGCGCAGGCGCTTGGCTTCGGCCAACTCGTTGCGGATCTGATCGGCGCGGTCGTCGAGCGACTTCGCCATCATGCCCGGAACCTTCAGATAGACGACGAGACCGATGAACAGGAGCAGCGCAACGAAAGCAAAGAAAGTTTCGTCAAGAGCAAATGACATGATCAACCCTCCCGCTTGGCGGATGCTTCGGCAACGGCCGAAGCGACATCAGCCTTGCCAGCGACGTTGCCGACGAGCTGCTCGACGACGGCGGAAGCGGTTTCTTCCGCGATCGCGCCGACATCAGCAAAGGCTTTGGTCTTGATTTCACCGATGCGCGCTTCAGCGGTCTTCAGCTTCTGCGAAAGGCTGGCTTCGATCGCCTTGCGGTCTTCCTCAGCCTTGGCCTTGGCCGCATCGCGAGCGGTCGCACCGATCGTATTCGCCTTGGCGCGAGCAGCAGCCAATTCGCTTTCATAGGTCGCGACAGCCGCATCGGCCTCGGACTTCAGGCGCGAAGCTTCCTCGATATCCTGGGCGATACGGTCATGCCGGCTTTCCAGAATGCTACCGACACGCGGAATAACGATCTTCTGCATAGCCAGATAGAAGATGACGAAGGTGATCACCAGCCAAAGCAGCTGTGACGGATAGGTCGTATGGTCAAACGGCGGGAATACGCCTGCGTGATGGCCCTGTTCGGGCGCACCGGTTTCCGTATGCACCGCGCCGGCTGCCGGCGGTGCTTCGTCAGCGTAAGCCGGGGTCACAAACATGCTCACCTCCAGGTGGTCTGCAAATACAAAGAATCACGGCTCGCTGTCTCGCGAACCGTGATCTATTAAACGCCGCTGAATATCAGACGGCGAAGAGCAGGAGGAGAGCGATGAGCAGCGAGAAGATGCCCAGAGCTTCCGTAACGGCGAAACCGAATACCAGACGGCCGAACTGGCTGTCAGCGGCAGACGGATTGCGCAGTGCGCCGGACAAGTAGCTGCCGAAGATATTGCCGAGGCCGAGAGCCGTGCCGGCCATACCAAAGCAAGCCAAACCTGCGCCGATGAACTTTGCTGCTTCCGCGTCCATGTTGAACTCCTTTGAAATGGTTGTTGCGGTGAATGACTGACGCCCTGCAGACGCCAATGTCTTAATCCTTAGTGGCCGCCCGGATGGACCGCGTCGTTGAGGTACATGCAAGTCAGTACCGCAAAGACGTAGGCCTGAAGGAAGGCTACGAGGAACTCGAGACCGGTGAGGGCGACGGTCATAATCAGGGGAAGAATGGCGCCGCCGATACCAAGCGCGCCAAGGGTTCCGAGCGAGGCAACGAAGCCTGCGAACACCTTAAGCGTGATATGGCCAGCGAGCATGTTGGCGAAAAGACGAACGGAGAGCGAAATCGGCCGGGACAGGAAGGAGATGATTTCGATGATCACCACAAGCGGCAGAAGAATGCCGGGAACGCCCTGCGGCACGAAGAGCTTGAGGAAGCCGAAACCGTGCTTGATGAAGCCGTAAAGAATGACCGTCAGGATAACCAGAAGCGCCAGCGCGAAGGTGACGATGATCTGGCTGGTGACGGTGTAGAAATAGGGAACCATGCCGAGCAGGTTGGCCGTCAGCACGAACATGAAGAGCGAGAAGACCAGCGGGAAGAACTTCATCCCCTTGGTTCCCGCCCCTTCTTTCAGCATCGAGGCGATGAACTCGTAGGCCATTTCGGCCACGGACTGCGAGCGGCCCGGAATGACGCTGCGCGCCGAGGTCGCGAAATACAGGAAGCCGGCGGACAGCACTGCCGAAGCAACCATGAACAGCGAAGCATTGGTGAACGAAAAATCAATTCCGCCGATATCGATCGGGATAATCTTGAAGATCAGGAACTGATGGGTAGGACCGTTTGCCACCGCTTGTTCTCTTTCATTTTCCCGCTCGATCGAGCGGATGCCTCTCACCAGGAAACCGCGCCTCAGCGCCGCTTCCGCCTCATTTTTTATCAAGCCCGTGCTTCTCGAGCATGGGTGTCGCCACCTTGCCCGCGGAGCGCAGAACATTCAGCACGCCGGCACAGAATCCGAGAAGCAGCAAAATAATCATGCCCCACGGCGCCGTACCAACAAAACGGTCGAAAACATAGCCCAAAACAGCACCAACGATGATTGCAGCGATAAATTCACTGGAAAGCTTCATCGCCTGGGCATAGCCTTTGCGGCTGACCTCGGCGCGAACCTCCGCGCGTTCATCATCTTTCATCTCGGCACGCTTGCTCGCCAATTCGGCTCCCAAGTGCTCCCGTCGCTCTTCCAGACTTTCGTCGCGGTCGTCCGTCATGGTGATATCCTCCCCCTTTTCGCTGCGCGCAGTCCCATTTCCCCGGTCAACGCGTAAACGAACAGGAGGTTTCCCCACCTTTCGGCCCGTTTTGAAGTCGCGCGCAACATAGTTTTAGGAAAAAGCATAGTCAAGGCGTAGACGTCATCTGTCCAGCCATAAATTAGCCGAATTAAATCATAACCTTAGCGCGAATGTGCGGTACCGGGCGAAATCTGAGCCGAAGAATCCTCTTCAGGCCGTGCATTACCGCGGCTTTTTTGCCTGCCGCCCATCACCTGCGGTGGCGGACGCCCCGCTCCCAGCAACCACCCTCAGCTCCAGCCACCGCCATAGGTGCGATAGAAGATGTGCATGCCGATGCGACCGACCTTCACCATCTCGGCTGCCCATTTCGGCCTGACGTAGACGGCATGGTAATGCGTGGCGGATCCGACTTCCGGCAGCCAGATCTTGCCGGCGGTCACCGCCATGGCGACCTGACGGGCAATTCGCCAATGTTCCGGCGAGTTGACCCGCTCCTTGACGTTGTCGCAGGCGAAGGAGAACTGGCAGGCATTGCGCCAATCTTCGTTCTGGTAGACGACGCCGCAAATGGTTTTCGGATAGGCCGGATTGCGGACGCGGTTGAGGATGACCTGGGCGACGGCCGCCTGCCCCTTCACCGATTCCCCGCGCGCCTCGAAGTAGATGCCGGTCGCCAGGCATTGCTGCTCGTCGGAGGAAAAGACCGAGGGCGGCAGGACACTCGCGGCCCAGGCATGATCCTGTGGCCCGATCTGCGGCACGAAGCGGCCGTCATTGTCCTGATCCTTGGCGAGAATGGAATCGAAAGGTGAGACGCGGGCATAGTCCGGCGCCGGTGATGCATAGGCGGCGGCGAGAACGTCGGCATCCTGGCTGGTCACCAAGCTCGCCAGATAGGACGGCACGCTGTCGTCCGGCTTCGGCGGCTGCTTCTTATAGAACGCCGTGGCGATCTGGATTTCCTTGCCGCCAATCCTGGGTTTCAGGAAAGCGGTCCTGTCCTTGGTGTCCAATTCCGGACGGAGCAGCATGCTTTGGCGCTGCAGCACGGAACCGGCGGAGAAATCCTTCGGCGGCTGCATCGGCGCCACAGCGACCACCCGGCCCTTCTTGTCCTCACGATTGATGCGCTCTTCGTCCGGCTTGGGGTCGCTCCCCTTCTCTTCCGACAGGAAGGCGACGCGGCGGCCGTCAGGCAGGACGAGGCCACCATCGCCGATGGCGGCTGCTGTCGATGCATTCCCGAAGGCAAGCTCGGCCTGATGCGTAGATCCGGCCGGCGAATTGGTGATCACCATGCGCCAGTTGCTGCTGCCTCTATCAATGCCCGCCAAAAGGCCGGCAAGGTCGGCATAGGCCGCAGTCGACGGGAAGATCAGCCATGCGCAAAGTCCGAAGACGGCAGGAGACGTCCAGTTTTTCGGCAACAGGCCAAACTTGCGGAAAACACGACGCGGACGAAGCAATACCGGACTCCAAACGGCACTCGGGATTAGGAGCCGGAATAATCTCCCATTAACCTTGATGGATGGTTAATTCGGGCTTTTGCATGGCCGCGCGCACGTTCTGAAAATCCGCAAGCAAAAGGCCCGGCAGAAATCCACCGGGCCTCTTTTTTAAAACGATGCTCTGGTTCGCCTCAGATAATGACGTGCGAACCCAGTTCCACCACGCGGTTGGCCGGCAGGCGGAAGTAGTCGGAGGGATCGGTCGCGGCGTTGGCGAGCGCGATATAGAGCCGGTCCTGCCAGTGCGGCATACCGGACTTGGCGTCGGGCACGAGCTTGCGGCGGCCGAGATAGAAGGAGGTCGACATGATGTCGAACTTCAGGCCGGTCTTGCGCAGGGTCGCGAGCGCCTGCGAGACGTTCTGCGATTCCATGAAACCGAAGCGCAGCTCGACGCGCGAGAAGCGGTCGGAGACCTTCTCGACCGAGTAGCGGTCCTCCTGGGGGACACGCGGCTTGTTGGTGGTGCGGATCGTCAGGATAACGTTCTTGTCGTGCAGGACGTGATTGTGCTTCAGATTATGAAGCAGGGCCGCAGGCGCCGATTCCGGATCGCTGGTGAGGAAGATCGCCGTGCCCGGCACATGCGCCGGGGAGTGATCGCTCTTGCGCTCGATCGAGCTGACGAAGGACGATAGCGGGATATCCGTATGCCGCGTCTTCTCCATCAGGATCGCGCTGCCGCGACGCCAGGTCCACATGATCACCGTGAAGGCTGTGGCGATCAGCACCGGAACATAGCCGCCGTCGTGAATCTTCAGCAGGTTGGCGCCGAGGAAGACGAATTCCAGCAATAGCAGCGGCGTCAGTACGGCAATCGCCATCGGCAGCGTCCAGTTCCAGCGAACACGAACGAATTCGAAGGCCATGATCGAGGTGACGACCATGGCGCCGGTTACCGAGATACCGTAGGCCGTCGCCAGCGCATCCGAAGTCTTGAAGCTCAGCACCAGGAAGATGACGCCGAAGAAGAGTATGGCGTTGACCGACGGCAGGAAGATCTGGCCGGTATTGGTCTCGGAGGTAATGAGGATTTCCATGCGCGGCAGGAAGCCGAGATGGATGGCCTGGCGCGTCAGCGAGAAGGCTCCGGTGATGACCGCCTGGCTGGCGATGATCGTTGCCATGGTGGCGAGAATGACCACCGGCAGAAGCGCCCAATGCGGATACATCAGGAAGAACGGATCGGACATGGCGAGCGGCTCGCGCAGCACCAGCGCACCCTGGCCGAGATAGTTCAGCGTCAGCGACGGGAAGACCAGGACGAACCAGGCCCACTGGATCGGCCGCCGGCCGAAATGACCGAGGTCGGCATAAAGCGCTTCGGCGCCGGTGACGGTCAGGAAGACCGCGCCGAGCACGACGACGCCGAGAAAGCCCTCGTTCATCAGGAAGTTGACCGCATACCAGGGATTGAGAGCGGCCAGGATGCCGTAGTCATCCGCGATGTGCATGATGCCGGCAAGGCCCATGACGATGAACCAGATCGCCGTGATCGGGCCGAAGAAGCGGGCGACCGCGCCCGTTCCATGCGACTGGATGGCAAAGAGCAGCGCCAGGATCGCGACCGAGATCGGCACGATATAGTCCGACAGCGTCGGCGTGACCAGCTTCAGACCCTCGACGGCGGAAAGAACCGACAGGGCCGGCGTGATCATCGCATCGCCAAGAAACAGCGCCGCGCCCAGAAGTCCGAGCAGCATGAGAACGGCGGTGTGGCCGTTCGCCGTCTTCATCAGCAGCGCCAGAAGCGACAGCGTGCCGCCTTCGCCGTCATTGTCGGCGCGCAGCAGAAAAAGGACATATTTCATGGTGACGATGATCGTCAGCGCCCAGAACATCAGCGACACGAGGCTGATGACCTCGCCGCGCGTCAGACCATCGGCGGCCACCGGCTTCAGCGCCTCGCGAAAGGCGTAAAGCGGGCTCGTACCGATATCGCCATACACGACGCCGACGGACCCGACGGCGAGGTAGGACAGTTTGCGTATGCTCATTTTCCCGTCGGGAGAATGATGGGTTTCGTCAGACATTCAGGATCACTAGACTCTCAGAGCCAGCCTTTCCAGCGAAAAAAGAAAAACGGAACGATGGCGGACACCACCATCAGCAACAACGATGCCGGGTATCCGTAGGCAAAATGCAATTCCGGCATGAGCTCGAAGTTCATACCATAGACCGACGCCACAAGCGTCGGGGGCAGGAAAACCACGGAGGCGATCGAGAAAATCTTGATGATCGAGTTCTGCTCGATATTGATCAGGCCAAGCGACGCATCCAGGAGGAAGGTAATGTTGCCAGCCACGAAAGAGGCATGCTCGGATAGAGACTGCACATCCCGCGCGACGTTACGGCACAATTCCTTGGCCTCTTGATCCTGCTGCATGGCAGGTATGGTATTGAGGAAGACTAAAAGCCGCGACAATGAACTCAGGCTATCCCGCACCTTGCTGAGTGTACGATGGTAGCCTGCAATATCCTTCAGCTTCTCTTCCAGGTAGTTTGCCGGACGACGGATTTTCTTCACGCGGTCGCCAAATACATGCACCGACAATATATCGATGCCCGCAACCGTTTGTTCAAGAACCTCGGCCGTGCGATCGATAATTGTTTCGAGAAGTTTGGCCAGCAGCGAGGTGCCGGTCATCCGTTCGTTCGGAATCCGCTGCAGGGCAGCGATGAACAGCGCAAAGGATTTCGGCCGGGCATAGCGGATGGTAACTAGGCGGTCCCCTGTCAGGATGAAGGCGACGTCGGTCAGCATCGGTAGATTGGTATCGGCCTTCCACAGCAGCGAAGCCGTCAGAAAGACCGCGTCATTCTCGACATAGAGCCGGGCGGATGGCTCGATATCCTTCATATCCTCGCGGGTCGGAACCTCGAGCCCCAGCAGGCGCTCGATATTGGTTTCCTCTTCGCGAGACGGTTCGACCATGTCGATCCAGACGGCATTGTCCGGCAATTGGGCAAGGGTCGAAAGGTTTGTCAGTTCGAGCGAGGTACAGTCGGAACAGTAGGCCGTGATCAACGCATCGCTCCCGGCACGGCGCAGGCAAAGCTATAGCTAGGGCGCTTTATGCGCTCCGGCTGCGATCCTACCAATGGCCAATGAAGAAAACTCATAAAACTCCGGGCGTATCCCGCCAAACCGGCTGGGAATCCGTGTCCATGCTGATTGCGCTGCTGTACCAATTCTTCGCTCGTCATAAACAACGCCGATCGCTCGGGCGAGACGAAGACATCATGCGGCGGACGGCCATCATCCAATATGCCCGACCAAATTCACGCCGGCGGCGCATATGCAGCAAAGCGCGCAAAGAATCAAGCCACAACCCCTTCAATGCGCGTTTTCACCGCAGCTTTCCGATTTGCGAAGTCATAGCACATGATGCGGGCAAGGCAATCACGCCGATCGTCGCCGGCACGAACCTTCACGAATTATTCAAAGACGATGGAGGGTGCAGCGCGCAGAGGCGTGTTGCTGACCTGCGCCCAGACCTTGGCGGCGATATCGCGATAGATGCCGGCAACAATACCACTGGGGTCGGAGGCAACCAGCGGCGTGCCGGCATCGGACGTCTCGCGGATGCCCATGGTCAACGGCACCTCGCCGAGGAAGGGGACGCCAATGCGCTCGGCTTCCTTGCGCGCGCCGCCATGGCCGAAGATATCGTAACGGGCGCCGGTGTCCGGAGCGATGAAATAGCTCATGTTTTCAACGATACCGAGGAGCGGAACCTCGACCTTACGGAACATGTTGAGGCCCTTGCGGGCGTCGATCAGCGCCAGATCCTGCGGCGTCGAGACAATGACGGCGCCGGCCAGCGGCACCTGCTGCGCCATGGTCAGCTGCACATCGCCGGTGCCCGGCGGCATGTCGACCACGAGAACGTCGAGTTCGCCCCAGGCCACTTCGCGCAGCATCTGCAGCAGCGCCGATTGAACCATCGGCCCGCGCCAGATCATCGCCGTTTCCTCCTCCACGAGGAAGCCCATCGACATGACCTTGAGACCGTAATTCTCCATGGGAACGATGATGCGGCCATCGATCTGCGACGGCTTGCCGGAGATCTTCAGGAGGCGCGGCATGGACGGGCCGTAGATATCGGCGTCCAATATGCCGACGCGCAGGCCGTTGGCCAGCAATCCAAGCGCCAAATTGACCGCTGTGGTCGACTTGCCGACCCCGCCCTTGCCGGAAGCGACGGCGATAATGGCGCCAACACCGGGAACGCCGATCTTGCCGGCGCGGGGCTGCTGTTGCGGAGCAGGCGCGTACGAATGAGGATGAGCGTGCGACTGTGGTTGCGGTGGAGCGGGACGCGCAGTCGGTGCGCCGCCGGCCTTCTTGTCCGCGGTCAGCGCGACCATGGCACCCTTGACGCCGGGCATTTCCTTGATGACGCGCTCGGCCGCAAGGCGCATCGGTTCCAGATCCTTGGCGCGCTCGGCCGGAACGGTGATCGAGAAATACACCTTGGCGTCGGAGATGAAGACATCCGACACCATGCCGAGCTCAACGATATTGTGCTCCAGGTCCGGTCCGCGAACGGTCTTCAGCGTATCCAGAACCTGTTCCTTGGTGATGCCAGCCATTCCATCCTCACTGCGCGATTTCGATCCTCTGCGCGCCGCATCGGGCAAGCACTCCGGATCTCTCAGGCTTAGATAGTGGAGTGGCGGGGCTTCGCCAAACAAAATTCAGGGGGACGATCGACAAAAGTGGCTGAGTTCGTTGCGGCCGGCAGGTCCGCCGGGTTTTATAACCCTACCAGCCGCAACGCTCGCTTGGAGACGCAAAAGATTTGCGGGGGCCGAGATAAAGCAAAGTCTGGAAAGGAATAGGGCAAGTCGGCGAAAAATCGCTTCGCAATGTCCGTTGAACTCAAGGACGTGCCAAATAAGCAACAGCCGCCGTCAAGACCTGTCGCCGGGAGAAGCAACGACTATGGTATCGACGACGGCTGCCTGATCCGCGCACATTCATTGGCGCTGTTATCAAAGTCCCCTCTGGACCTCTGCATATCGCGATGCAGAAAGCATGCCAGTTTCGATGATTTTGAAAAATCATTCTTTTTCAAATGGTTGACCAGACGCTGGCAATTTCGGCCCATGGCGCGTCGCAAACAATGCAGGCAAATTTTATAGGCAGCGCACAAAATTCGCGCAGAAAACTGCCCGAATTCCGTCCGGCCTCATACTTGTTTGCATGCTATCTATTTTATCAACCCGACACGCAACGCCTTGGCGACCGCCTGGGTGCGGTTGACGGTATCCAGCTTCTTGGTTGCACGGTTCAGGTAATGATTGACCGTATGTTCCGAGAGCGTGAGGATTTCGGCGATTTCGGCGCTGGTCTTGCCGGCCGCCGTCCAGTTCAGGCAATCGAGCTCGCGGTCGGTCAGCGTATCGACGATACGGACGTCAAGGTTGCGGATTTCAGCGAGCCTGTCGAAGACATGGATCGCGATATAGCAGAGGTCCTTGGTCTCCTCAGCCGTGAAGGCTTCGCGATCGCCCGAGAGTATGACAGCGCCGCGAATGCCGGATGCGTCATGGGTCGGCAAACAGATGCTCCGCGCCATCCGAAAACGTTCGAACAAAGAAGCCCTGAGCTGAATCTTGCTGTCATCGCGATTGGTGTTTGCCGCGGTGTCGTAGACGAAGGGCAATGTCGAAACGCGCAGGCGCCGCGACACGGTGCTGTTGCGCAACAGCCCTTCCTGGTCATAGACCGTCAGCAGTTCGGCCGGCCAGTTGTTGATCACCGAATTGCTCTGCAGCTCGAATGACGTAAGCGACGGCAGGTTCACGACCATGAAAGCCCGGCAACGATAGGCATCGGTCACGCGCTTCATGAAGCGAAAAACGTCGAACTGAGTTTTCAGACCGGCGATTTCGTCAATGTAATCTTCACCACGAGGGGACCGTCCTACCTGCACCAATGCTGCCATCGTCAGTCTTCTTTACATAAAGGAGAGACAGGGGAAGAAGTTCGAACTCGCTGCCCCCACGCCTCCGGGCCATCACACAAACGTCGAAACATCGGCGCTTGATGAAATATAAATAAAGATCTCGCCCGCTGCGGCATTCTTTCCGACGGCGCCCGGTAAAGCATTTCGCCAAACTCCCCCCGAAGATGGCCCAGGTATTCGTCCAGAAGTACAGTTCATCGGCGCTTCTTTACAGAGAATACAGAATAAACGTGTAAACCGGCCAAGGTCCAGTGCACGTAAACGTAAAATCAATCGATTTCGCATGAGTATCGAGAAAAAGCGGCAAAACTAGCGCTTCGGACCCAAACGGCTGTGCATATCCTGCATGATCGAAGCCGCGGCAACCCTGACCAGAGGCGCCCATTCCTCCAACTTTTCGGGCGTGACGCGATAAGCAGGCCCGGTCACCGAGACGCCGGCCAGCATATTGCCGTCGTCCGAGCGAATCGGCGCGGCGACGCAGCATATGCCGCTCTCGTGTTCCTCGCGGTCAAAAGCGTAGCCGCGCACCCTGATGGCGGCGATATCCGCAAGAAGATCCGCCACGCCGCGATGGGTATGCTCGGTATAGGCGTGAAACTGAAGACCGGCGTGACTGGCCTCGATGGTGGCATCGTCCAGCACGGAAAGCGCCGCCTTGCCGACGCCGGTGCAATAGGCCGGCGAGGCGTTGCCGATCTGCGAATACATTCGCACGGATTGCCGTCCCTCGACCTTGTCGAGATAGATGACCTCGATGCCGCGCAGGACACCGAGATGCACGGTCTCGCCAGTCCGCTCCTGCAGAAGCCGCAGATGCGGCTCCGCAATGGTGCGGAATTCATTGCGCGCCCAGCTGCGCGAGGCGAGGCTCAAGAGCCGGATGCCGGGCAGATAACGCCCATCGCGATCGATCTCCAGCAACCCCTCCTCGACCAGGTGCGACAATTGCCGATGCAGCGTGCCACGCGGCTGGTCGGACAGCGATAAAATGTCGGTGAAGCGCATGGGATAATCAGCTAGCGCAACGAGGTCGAGCAGCGCCATAAGCTTGCCGAGCGTACCGGTCTCCCGGACGCGGCGGGCATTGCCCATAGTATCGTCCTGCTTCACATTCACGATCGCCTCATTGTGTCAGCGGCGCTCCGTCACGTCCTTGACATGGTCGAAGGGTAATCCGATAATTCCACATAGTCAAATCTGGTTCCGAATAATGGAACTATCAGCAAAGAAACACCAGAATCTATTACCGATCCAGGGAGGGAGAGGAATTTGACCGAGGCACAGGCACAATTTCCCGATCTGAAGGATCGCACCGTCCTGATCACCGGCGGTGGCTCCGGCATCGGCGCAGCACTTGTCGAGGCTTTCGCGCAACAGGGCGCCAAAGTCGCCTTCATCGACATTGCCGAGGAGCCGAGCAAGGCGCTTGCCGCCCGGCTGTCGGCGCAATCGGCGCATCCCGTCGCCTTCTATCATGCCGACCTGCGTGATGTCGGCAATATCAAAAGCACGGTTGCCGCCGTCGAATCCGATCTCGGCGCGATCGGCGTTCTTGTCAACAATGCCGCCTGGGACGACCGCCACGACTTCGACACGACGACCGAGGAATACTGGGACAACAGCCAGGCGATCAACCTCAAGCAGGTCTTCTTCGTCTCGCAGGCGGCGGCACCCGGCATGCGGGCTTCCGGCGGCGGGTCGATCATCAATTTCTCGTCGATCGTCATCAAGATGAACCAGCCGCAGCTTTCCTCCTATGCAACGGCCAAGGCAGGTGTCATTGGCCTGACCAAGAGCCTCGCCGGTCGTCTTGGCCCGGAAAACATCCGCGTCAATGCCATCCTGCCGGGCATGGTCGTCACCGAACGGCAGATGGAACTCTGGCTCACCGAGGAAGGCATCGCCAAGACAATCGAGCGCCAGTGCCTCAAGCATGTGCTTAAGGCCACCGATCTGGTCGGCCCTACTCTCTTTCTCGCATCCAACTGCTCGGGCAGCATCACCGCGCAGTCCATCATTGTCGACGGAGGCATATTCTAATGACAAGGCCCGCATATGTAGCGGTAGACTGGGGCACCAGCAGTTTTCGGCTGTGGCTGATCGGCGAGGACGATAGCATTCTCGGCGAGCGCCGCAGCGGCGAAGGCATGACATCGGCGGCGCAGACCGGCTTTGCCCAAGTGCTGCAATCGCATCTGACCGCCCTTTCCGCACCCGACAACCTTCCCGTTATCGTCTGCGGCATGGCCGGCGCGCGTCAGGGCTGGGTGGAAGCCGGCTATATCGATACGCCGACATCGCTTGCCGCCATCCTCACCGGCGCCGTCTCCGTGCCCGGTCAAGCGCGGGATGTCCGCATTCTGCCGGGCCTTGCGCAGCGCGCCAAGGATGTGCCGGACGTCATGCGCGGCGAGGAAACGCAATTGCTCGGCGCGATCCCGGCCGATGCCAAGGGCGAGCAGATCGTCTGCATGCCGGGAACGCATTCGAAATGGGTGCGCGTGGTCAATGGCCAGGTCATCGGCTTTTCGACCTTCATGACCGGCGAGCTGTTCGATGTCATCACCAAGCACAGCATCCTCTCGCACGCCGTTGCCGGCGCCGCCGAGCTGCCGGCCGATAGTGCCGCCTTCGAAACCGCGATTAAGGCTGCCTTCAAGAAGCCGTCGCTCGCCACCAACCTGCTCTTCACCGCCCGTGCCGGCCAGCTTCTGCATGGCCTGACGGCAGCCGGTGCGCAGGCGCTGATTTCCGGCACGCTGATCGGCGCCGAAATCGCCGGTGCGCTGTCATCCGCCGGCCAAGGGGCAACGATCACCCTTGTCGCCTCCGGACGCCTGCAGGCGCTCTATGAGGATGCCTTCCGCACCCTGTCCCTCACCTATACGACTGTCGACGCCGATGCCGCCGTCCGCCGCGGGCTTTCCGCCGCCGCCAAGGCAATCTGGCCGAACAACGAAAGAACACGCTGATGACGACCCGCGTCCCCTTCCCTTCCATGAAGCGCCCTCTCATTGCCATCCTCCGTGGCATCAAGCCGGAGGAGACCGCTGATATCGTCAGCGCGCTGATCGAGGCCGGCCTGACGGCAATCGAGATCCCGTTGAACTCGCCGGAGCCTTTCCGCTCGATCGAGATCGCCGCCAAGCTGGCGCCCGCCGATTGCCTGATCGGCGCCGGCACGGTGCTGACGGTCGAAGATGTCGATAGGCTGGATGCCGCCGGCGGCAAGCTGCTGGTGACGCCGAATGTCGAACCCGCCGTCATCAGCCGTGGTCGCGACAAGGGCATGGTCACGATGCCCGGCGTCTTCACCGCCACGGAAGCGCTAGCCGCGGCCCGCGCCGGCGCGACGGGCCTTAAATTTTTCCCGGCAGGCGTGCTCGGCGCCTCCGGCATCACCGCCATCCGCGCCGTGCTACCGCCGGAACTCGTGATCGCCGCTGTTGGCGGCGTTTCGGACAAGAATTTCGCCGATTACACCAAGGCCGGCATCCTCGCATTCGGTCTCGGCACCAGCCTCTACAAGCCGGGAATGACGACGGCAGAGGTTGCCGAACGCGCCAAGGTCACCATTTACGCCTATGACGCCGCCATAGGAGCTTGAGCATATGACCGCGATTCACGATTTCCAGGGCACCATTCTTTCCGACACCGCTTCGGTGCTGGGCGAAGGGCCGACCTATGATCCAGATACCGATACGGTCTGGTGGTTCAACATTCTCGGCAAGGAATTGCATGAGCTGCATCTTGCGACCGGCAAGAAGCAGGTGCACGAGCTGCCGATGATGGCGAGCGTGCTGGCCCGCATCGATGCCGGGCGGCAGTTGATCGCCACCGAAGAAGGTCTGTTTCTGCGCGACGTCGCAACCGGCGAGCTGACTTTTTATGCCGCCATCGAGGCGGACAAGCCGGAGAACCGCTCCAATGACGGGCGTACGCATATCTCCGGTTCGCTGTGGATCGGCACCATGGGCAAGCGCGCCGAAATGCAGGCGGGCGCCATCTATCACGTCGCCGGCGGCAAGGTGACGAAGATTTTCGATCAGATCAGCATTCCGAACTCGATCTGCTTTTCTCCCGACGGCACCATGGGCTACTTCACCGATACGCGCGTCAGCCAGCTGATGCGGGTAATGGTCGACCCTCTAACCGGGCTTCCGACGGGCGAGCCCATCGTTCTGGTTGACAGCATGGAGGATCCGGGTGGCATTGACGGCTCGGTCTGCGATGCCGACGGCTATATTTGGAACGCGCGCTGGGGTTCGGGTTTCGTCGATCGCTACAGCCCGGACGGCTTGCGCATCGAGCGCTATCGCGTGCCGGCCGCGCAACCCTCCTGCCCTGCCTTTGTCGGAAAGGATGCCGATCGCCTGGCGGTGACGACGGCCTGGGAAGGTCTCGATGAAGACGCCCGCTCGACACAACCACAGGCCGGAGCGCTTCTTGAGCTTGGCCCGGTGGTCAAAGGCGTTTTCGATCCGCCCTACAAGATCTGATCGAGTTTGCCGTCTCTCCAGCGGTCGCGATCACCGCGAGGACGGCACACTGGAAAACACAGGCCAGGGCGCTCGGATAGAGCCGCCCTGCGCCAGGAGCCGAAGCATCCCCGCCGCAACCGGCCTATCGGATCGCCTTCTTTTAGTTGCACCCATCCTTTCATAACAAATTGATTTTCCATTATATTTTTTCCGCCTCAGGGCAATGCAGTGCCGTTTTCTGCAACTTTTTCCGGAACCAAACCCCTCCTCGACCAGTTCCTCTACCGAACCGGCACGATGATGGTCAGCCAAAAAAGTGGCGCCGCCCGAGCCGGGGAGCATGCCCATCTGAATGAAAGGTAGGTTCACGATGACCGGCAAACTATTTACCTCCGTCGCTGTTGGCGCGGTCTTTGCCACAGCATCTGTCCTCTCACCCATGGCCTTCGCCCAGGCACAGCAACCGTCGACCGGCAACGACGCGCCGCTGACGCAGACTGCACCGGCAACGCCCGACACCACCAAGATGCCGCAGAACGATGCCCAGGCACCAGCCACGGCACCGGCAACCACGACGGCGCAGGCCGGTGGCTATCTGACCGAGCAGTCGGCGGATCAGATCAGCGCCAAGACCTATATCGGCCAGTCGGTCTATAATGGTCAGAATGAAAGCATCGGCAGCATCAACGACCTGGTCCTGCTGAAGCAGGGCGGTGTTGTCGCTGCAGTCGTCGGCGTCGGCGGTTTCCTTGGCATGGGCCAGAAGAACGTCGCCGTTCCCTTCGACAAGATCACGGCTACGCAGAATGTCGAGGACGGCAGCGTCAAGCTGACGACCACCGAAACAGCCGATGCGCTGAAGGCAGCGCCCGAGTTCAAGACGCTTGCCGCGCAGGCCTCCGAAAAGGCCGCACGCATGCCGGCGGCGGTACCCGGTACCGACAGCACGACGACCTCGTCGACGACCAATAAGTAACGCAGGTTCTCGCGCAACAGTGAAAAACGGCGGCCCTCATGGGCCGCCGTTTGGCCTTTAACGTCCCAACCTCTTATTGCGCGCCGCCAAGGTCTTCAATCGCAGCCCGTTGAGCTTGATGAAGCCCTCGGCATCGTGATGATCGTAGCTGCCCGAACCCTCCTCGAACGTTACGAGATCCATCGAATAGAGCGAATTGGAGGAGTTGCGCGCAATCACGCTGGCCGAGCCCTTATGGAGCTTTACCGTCACCTCCCCGGCAACATGGGTCTGGCTCCGGTCGATCAGCGCCTGCAGCATCTCCCGCTCCGGCGCATACCAGAAACCGTTGTAGATCAGCTCGGCATAGCGCGGCATGATCTCGTCCTTCAGGTGAGCCGCACCACGGTCGAGCGTGATCGATTCGATCCCACGATGCGCGGCGAGCAGGATCGTACCGCCAGGCGTCTCGTAAACCCCGCGCGATTTCATGCCGACAAACCGGTTCTCGACCAGATCGATCCGCCCCACCCCATGCCTGCCACCCAGTTCGTTGAGCCTGGTCAGCAGCGTCGCCGGTGATAGCTTGACGCCGTTGAGAGAAACCGCGTCACCCTTCTCGAAGCCGATGGTGATGATCTCGGGCACATTGGGCGCATCTACCGGATCGACCGTGCGCTGATAGACATAGTCCGGCGCGATATCGGCCGGGTCTTCCAGAACCTTGCCCTCGGACGAGGTGTGCAGCAAATTCGCGTCAATCGAGAATGGCGCCTCGCCGCGCTTGTCCGTGGGGACTGGAATCTGGTTCCGTTCGGCATAGTCGATGAGCTGGGTACGGGACTGAATGTTCCACTCGCGCCACGGCGCAATGACCTTGATGGACGGGTCGAGCGCGTTGACGGTCAATTCGAACCGGACCTGATCGTTGCCCTTGCCGGTGGCGCCATGGGAGATGGCATCGGCACCCACGTCCTGGGCGATCCTGACGAGATGCTTTGCGATAAGCGGACGGGCGATGGAGGAACCGAGCAGATACTGGCCTTCATACACGGTATTAGCGCGGAACATCGGGAAGACAAAGTCGCGCACGAATTCTTCACGTACATCCACGATGCGGATGTCCTTGATCGCGAGCATCTCAGCTTTCGCGCGCGCCGGCTCGAGCTCCTCGCCCTGCCCCAGATCGGCGGTGAAGGTCACAACCTCGCATTTGTAGGTCTCCTGCAGCCATTTGAGGATGATCGAGGTGTCCAGGCCGCCCGAATAGGAGAGCACGATCTTCTTGATATCTTTGATCATGAGTGATTTTCGTTCCCAGTGTTAGTATCTTGGAACGATAGGCCAAACGTTGCGCAATTGGCTTGCGAAGACAGCCTCAAGCTTGCATAATATTGGCATATTATAGCGTCTATATCGAATATAGGAGCAGATGATGCCAGTAGCGCTAGACGCCATCGACCGGCGCATACTTCGCGCGCTCCAGCGCAATGGGCGGATTCCGAATGTGGAACTGGCCAAGGAAGTAGGACTTTCACCCTCGCCATGCCTGCGCAGGGTACGGCTGCTGGAAGAATCGGGCGTCATCGATCGCTATGTTGCCGTACTCGATCCGGCAAAAGTCGGTATGGGTCTTACGGTGTTCGCGCGCGTTTGGTTCAAAACGCAGGACGCCGAGATTACCCATCAGTTTGCGGAGACGGTCAGAAAATTCCCCGAGGTCGTCGAATGCTACCTGACGACCGGTGAATGCGACGCCATCATGCGGATCGTGACCGCCGATCTCCACAGCTATTGGCGTTTTCAGGCCGACCATCTGACACGCATACCCAGCGTCCAGAGCGTCAAGACCGACGTTCCAATGGAAACAATCAAGCAGGTCCACGAACTGCCATTGCCATAGCTTCAAGACGCGCCGAGGTGCGGCACCGCTCGGCTTGTGATCAATTTCCGTGGAGATAGCGCAGGGTGGCGGTGCTATCGGCGGGCTTGCCGTAATAGTAGCCCTGCCCCATGGCGCAGCCGAGCGATTTGAGCTTTGCCGCCTCGGCGTGGTCCTCGATGCCTTCTGCGACGACTTCAAGGTCGAGCCCCTCGCACATGGCAAGGACCGCCTTGACGATGTGTTCGGAGGCGCGATCCGAATTGATGCGCGAAACGAAGGCGCGGTCGATCTTCACCTTGTCGAAGATGAATTCGCGCAGGCGGCCGAGGCTGGATTGACCGGTGCCGAAATCGTCCAGCGAAATGCGGACGCCGGCGGCCCTGAGGTCGGCAATGATGCGGTTTGCCGTTTCGGCCGAGCTCATGACGGCTGTCTCGGTGATCTCCAGCTCCAGGCGATGCGGATCGAGCCCGACGCGGCCGAGAATAGCAAGGATGCTGCTGCTCGTGCCGGGATCCATCAATTGTGCCGAGGACAGATTGAAGGAGAGGAACAGTTCGCGCGGCCAGGAGAGCGCCGCCTCGGCCGCCTTGCGCAGCAAGGTCTCGGAGAGAGCATCGATGAACCCGCGCTCCTCGGCGAGCGGCACGAAGACGGCGGGCGAGACAAAGCCGAGATCGGCGTCGTTCCAGCGCGCCAAGGCCTCGAAACCGAGAACTGCGCTGCTGGCAAGCGAGACGATCGGCTGGAAATGCACATCGATAGCGTCGGAAATGATGGCATTGCGCAGCGCCTGTTCGAGCTGCGTCGCGCGCTTCATCTCCTGGGCGATTTCCTTGGAATAGACGGTGATCTGACCACGGCCGCGGCGCTTGGAGCGATAGAGCGCGGTCTCGGTGTTTTTCAGCAGATCGTCGAATTCCTCGCCGGCGAAGGGATAGATGGCAAAGCCGAAAGAGGCGGACAGGCGAACGTTGCGATCGCCGAGATCATAGGGCGCCGACAGCACTTCTCGGATCATCTGCCCGAACTTTTCGGCACCGACACGCTCGAAGACCAGCGGCAGCACGAAGGCGAATTCGTCGCCATCATGGCGCGTCACGGTGGCGCCGTCGGGAATACAGGCCTTGAGGCGGTGGGCGACCTGACACAGGATTTCGTCGCCGGCCTCGACGCCGAAGAGATCGTTGATGGGCTTGAAGGAATCGAGGTTGACGATGCCGATGGTGAAGGGCGCGGGATCGCTGGCACGCTCGACCGAAAGCAGCCGTGCCCGATCGCGCATGCGGTGGCGATTACCCAAACCCGTCAGCGGGTCGGTATAAGCCATCGCCTGCAGCTCGTTCTGACTGACTGGCGCGAGCGGTATTTCAGCCGATTTCATGTTCAGTCCCGACATTTTCTCCACCCGCCAAAGAGCATGACAACGAAGTCTTAACAAAGGATGGCAAGACTTCGGTCATTCCATACGGGCGATATCTGTTCATTGGGGCTGGCAGTTATGAGACTTGCCTGGCCTGAGCTTTACGGCTGCCACGCATGTATTTCTGGAACACGGTTTCAAGAATATCCGGGCTGACGGGCTTCAGGATGACATCGTCCATGCCGGCATCGGCGCATTCCTTGCGGTCACGCTCGAAAGCCTGAGTCAATACGCCGATGATCGGCGTGTGTGTTCCGCTTTCCTTATCGCTGCGGCGGATCAGCCGCGCCGCCTCAAAACCATTCAGACCCGGCAGGGAAATATCCATCAGGACCAGCTCCGGGCGATGCTCGTTCCAGAGCCGCACGGCCTCATCACCGTTCGGCGCGATCATGTAGCGGTAACCGAGCCCCTCCAGGATCTGCGAGAAGACGATCTGGTTGATGTCGTTGTCCTCTGCGACCAGGATCTGCAAGCCGTGCTCTTCTCCGCCGGCCGCGATCTGCCAGTCCTCCACTCCGCCTTCAGCACTCTCCCCCGGCTTGCGGCGGATATTGCGGTTGAAGTGCCGCGCAATCAGGAAGGTGAGTTCGGAGGCGAGTTGCGAGCCGTCCAGCGACAGCGCCGGGATACTCTGACGCTCCGCCAGTTCGACGCCGCGATTGCCGAGCTGGTTGTCGACGATCACCAGGTCGATCTTGACCCCGAGAGAACTTGCGACATCCAGGAACGCCGCCTCCTCGTTTTCATTGTGGACCGAGCAGGTGTCGAAGCCGTATTTGGCGAGCATCTTCACCGCAGCCGTTTCGGCGGCGAGATCGCTGGTCACCACCAGGATCTTGCGGCCAGAGAAATTCTCGGGAACGAAGGTCTCCATGGCCGGAGGGCGGCGCGATAAGGTCTGAAGTGCTGCCATCGGCACATAGGCGCGCCGGTAGGAGCGATCGCTATTCTCCTTGATCTCCGAGGCGAGTGCGAATTCGTCGAAATCGGCTCCGTCCTTCAGCAGGTCCTGCATGGTGGCAATGAGGAAATAGCGGCCAGGCTTGCCGATGCGCTGCTTTCTGGTGACCACGTCGCGCTCGATGCCATCGCGGGAGATCTGCCGCTGATGCGTGATCGACATTTCGCCGGTCTCGATGACATGCCGGTCGCTTTCCTCGAAACGATTGGCGAGGTCGGTGGAGAAGAGATCGGCGCCCTTCCGGCCCAGCACCTCCTCCGGCGTGGTCTGGTATTTGTCGCTGAACGCCTTGTTGACTGCGACATAGACCATGTTGCAGTCCTTGACGAACAGCGGAAACGGCAGGTTATCGAGAATATCCTCGGTGAGCTGCACGCGCTCCATATCGATGCGCCACTGCTCCTCGCGTTTTTTTACCTCGGAAATGTCGGAGAGAATGCAGACGCCAAACCCCGATGGCAACCGGCGCTTGACGAAGCGGACCCAGCGATCCGCGCCGAGGCGCTCCGTCGTCTCGAACCGCTCGCGCCAATGGGAGGCAATGCGCTGCGAGATCCAATCGTCGCGCGTCACTGTCGATTTCGTCTGGCCGTTCGGATGCCGCACGCCGGTATCGAAAACCGCGCCGAGATAATCCCGCAGACGTGTCGACGGTTGCAGGAATTGCGGCGGGATCGGGAAGAAACTCAGGACGTGGCGGCTGGCAAACAGTAGCAGGTCGTTCTTGTCATAGACGAGGACGGCGCTGGAAAGCCCGTCGCAGACGGCATCGAACAGCGCCGCCTGCAGATTGCCGTCCGACGGCACATCTTCAGTCATCACTGCAAAGGCTGCCTTGCCAATCTCGGCAGTCATTCGTCCGCTTCCTACATCTATCCGATTACGGCACGCCAAAGCTTGAGAGCCGCGATAGCTCTCGAGATCAATTTGTGGAAACATCATGCTGGCATGGGTGCTTGAAACAGGCGGAAGCCGGCTCATGAAGAGATGACGGCCACCAACCTGCCGCCAAGAGCCGTATGCGCGCAAAAAGCGCGCCACCTGCAATCATTTCAAGTTTTCCAAGGGCAACCTGTCATCTTTCCCTTAATCATTGATTAAATTGGTGAACAAAGCCCCCAACCTGAATCGGGTGGATGACGAAAGGCTAATAGCGTTTTCTCTTTCCAGTTCGTCGCGAATCCACGAAAATGAAAAGATGACCATCAAACAACTCTCGGAAACCCTGATCAACCAGATCGCCGCCGGCGAAGTCATCGAGCGGCCGGCGAGCGCTGCCAAGGAACTGATCGAAAATGCCCTGGACGCCGGCGCGACCCGCATCGAAATCGCGACGGCCGGTGGCGGCAAGGCGCTGCTGAGGGTCAGCGACAACGGCTCCGGCATGGAACAGGCGGATCTTGAGCTTGCCATCAAGCGGCATTGCACCTCGAAGATTTCCGACACTCTGGACGATATCCGTACGCTCGGTTTCCGCGGCGAGGCCCTACCCTCCATCGGCTCGGTGGCGCGGCTGTCGATCGCCAGCCGCAGGGTCGGCAGCGCCGGCGGTGCCGAGATCGCGGTGGCGGGCGGCAAGGTGCTGCATCTGCGCCCGGCCGCGGCCAATCCGGGCACGATCGTCGAGGTGCGCGATCTGTTCTTTGCGACACCGGCGCGGCTGAAATTCCTGAAGACCGAAAAGGCTGAGGCAGCGGCGATCACCGAAGTCGTCAAGCGCATGGCGATCGCCTTTCCGCAGGTGCGCTTTGTCCTGTCGGGCAGCGACCGTTCGACACTGGAATTCCCCGCGACCGGCGACGACCGTCTCGCCCGCATGGCGCAGGTGCTCGGCAAGGACTTCAAGGACAATGCGATCGAGCTCGACGCCGAACGTGAAGATGTGCGCCTCACCGGCTTTGCCGGCGTGCCGACCTTCAATCGCGGCAACTCGGCGCATCAATATGCCTTCGTCAACGGCCGGCCGGTGCAGGACAAGCTGATCCTGTCGGCGATCCGCGGTGCCTATGCCGAGACCATCCCGTCTGGGCGCTATCCCATTGCCGTTCTGTCCATCACCCTCGATCCGGCCCTCCTCGACGTCAACGTGCATCCGGCGAAATCCGATGTCCGCTTCCGCGATCCGGGCCTGGTGCGCGGCCTGATCGTCGGCGCCATCCGCGAGGCTTTAGCGCGTGAGGGCGACCGCGCCGCCACGACAGGCGCCGACGGTATGCTGCGTGCCTTCACCTCCGGTTTCCAGCCGGGATGGCGGCCATCCGCTCCGAGCGCGCCCTGGACGCCCGAGGCTTCGCCATCGCGGCCCTATCAGCCGGCGGTGACCAACGGATATGGTTTCAGGGAACGGCCGCAAGCCGCCTTCGACGGCCTGACCATGCCGACCGCCCGCGCCGAGAGCACGCCATTCGTCGAGCCGACGCAGTCAGAAGAGCCGGCCCGCTTTCCGCTCGGTGCTGCCCGCGCCCAGTTGCATGAGAATTACATCGTCGCGCAGACCGATGACGGCCTCGTCATCGTCGATCAGCACGCGGCGCATGAGCGGTTGGTGTTCGAGGAGATGCGCAAGGCGCTGCATTCCAAGCGCCTGTCTTCACAGGTCCTGCTCATTCCCGAGATCGTCGATCTGCCGGAAGAGGATTGCGACCGGCTGATGGTGTTTGCCGATGAGCTGGGCGAGCTCGGCCTTGCCATCGAGCGCTTCGGCCCCGGCGCAATCGCCGTGCGCGAGACGCCGGCCATGCTCGGCGAAGTGGATGCGCAAGGGCTGATCCGGCAGTTGGCCGACGAGATCGCCGAGTGGGACACGGCCTCCGGTCTTGCCGCGAAGCTCGAATATGTCGCCGCCACCATGGCCTGCCACGGCTCGGTGCGCTCCGGCCGGCGGCTGAGGCCGGAGGAGATGAACGCGCTCCTGCGCCAGATGGAGGCAACGCCGGGCTCTGGCCAGTGCAATCACGGCCGGCCCACCTATATAGAGCTGAAGCTCTCGGACATCGAACGGCTGTTCGGACGAAGCTGAGCACCAGTATCGTCAAAAGAGCTGGAAAAGTCCGGCTTGGCGCGTTATGGCAAACAAGTGACCAATATTGAGGACGGCAGCAGATGAATCTTTTTGAGGGACATGGAAACCGCGAGGCGAAGGTTCGCTATCTCGACGGCGATTTCCAGATCCTCATGCCGGGGTCCTATGTCGTTTGCGCCATGACCGGCCAGCATATCGCGCTCGACGAGCTGCGCTACTGGAGCGTCGCCCGGCAGGAACCCTATGCCGACGTGATGTCGTCGCTCGAAGCCGACAAACGCGCCGGCGTGCTTCCGAACCAGAAGCGGTAGTCTCTACTTCTCCCCGCTGGGGAGAAGGGTTTTTCCAGTCCAACCTTCCCGCAGCCGGCGTTCCCGTGCCGCGGCGATCGCCCGGTCGATGATCAGCTCCGGCGCGTGAGGGTCATCGAAGACCATCGCGATTTCGATGACGCGGCAGCGTGCCAGGAGTTCATCGGCGCGACCGTGGTGGCCGATCAGACGGACATAGTCCTTGGAGGTGGTGACGATCTCGAGACCATCTCGATCTGCAACGTCGAGAATATCGGCGATCTCATCCTCTTCCAGATGCTCGTGATCGCCGAAAGAGCGGCGAACCGCGATACCGGCGCCCAGCGTCTCGACCGTGCGGAAGAATTTGGTGGGATCGGCAATGCCGGCGAAGGCGAGCACCTTACGCCCTTGCAGATCCTCCTGCCCCAGCGTCTTGATCGATGCGGAGAAGAATGGCTTCCCGGCTCTTGCCGCCAGCCGCACGATCCGGTCAGCGGCATTGCCATCGCCGACTTTCAATAGTCCCGAGGTGTAACCCAGCTGCGTCCGCAGCGGCGCGCGCACCGGACCGCCGGGGACGAGATGCCCGTTGCCGATGCCTCGCGTGGCGTCGATGACGACCAAGGCATAATCGATGGCGAGCTGTGCGCTCTGGAAACCGTCATCCATGATGATCAGATCGGCGCCTTCGCGCACCAGCCGCTCCGCGCCATCGGCACGGCGGCGCGCGATCACCGTCAGCGCCTCGCGAGCAAGCAGCAGCGGTTCGTCGCCGACGGCGGTCGCATGGTGATCATGGGGATCGACTACGGTCGTCACGTCGAGAGAACCGCCATAGCCGCGGCTGAGGAAGCCGGGCTTCAGCCCCTTGGTCTTGGCAGCGCGGGCAAGCGCCAGCGCCGTCGGCGTCTTGCCGGCGCCGCCAACCGTGAAATTGCCGACGCAGATAACCGGCACCGGAACGGAGGCGCGGCGGCCATGCACCATGCGATGGCCGGCCACGCGGCCGTACAGGAAGGAAAAGGGCGAAAGCCCCCAGGCCCGCCAATCCGGCTTCCGCCACCAGAACGGCGGTGCTTCCGATACCATGCTCTAATCCCGTCTCGCGTAGGCTGTTGCCCCATACGATCTCAGCAAGGCGGCAACAAAGGGCAGATCAGATGAAAAAGCAAGCCTGTGCCGAACTTACGCCGGCTGGGCGGCCGGCAACAGGCTTTCCAGCTCGGTGATGTCGTTCAGGCAATAATCGGAGGCGGCGGCCAGCGATTCGCGCGAGCCGGTGCCCGTCAACACGCCGACCTTCAGGCCCACTCCGGCATTGTGCCCCATGTGAAGATCATGATTGTTGTCACCGACGACGGCAATCTGCACGGGGGCAAGACCGGTCGCTTTCGCAAAACCGAGCACCATGCCTGGCTCCGGCTTGGTGCCGAAACCGCTATCGTAGCCGGCGATATAATCGACATAATCCAAGAAGCCGAAGCGGCGGGCCGTCTGGCGGATCGAGCGCTCATTGTCGCTGGAGGCGACGCCAAGCTTGTAGCCCCGCTCATGCAGCCGACGGAAGAACGCGGCGAGATCGGTGACTGGCGCGGAGAAATCGGCAGCATGGGAAAAGAGCGCATCGAGCTTTTCCGTCAGCTCCGCCACGTCCACCTTGGAACCAGCGGCAACGAGACCCTCCGAAATCTGGCGGGTATTGCCGGCGGCAAGCAGGCTGTCGGGCACGATATGACCGGTAACCGGATCCATGCCGCAGGCTGAAAGCAGATGATCGGCAAGCGCTGCGTCACCTTGAGCCGCGATGCGGGCAAGCTCGCGATTGACCGGCAACCAGCTCGCGTCATAATCGAGCAACGTGCCGTCCTTGTCGAACAGAATGCCCGCGATCGCCTCCAGCTTCACCGCTCCCATGGAATGCTCCCCTCTTACCCCTGCGCCATTGTCTTCGGCATCAGCCGCGCCTTCACGGTCAGCGGATTGATGTAGGGCTCCAACCCCTTGATGGTCGCGGCCAGCGCCCCGCGCATCTCATGCACCGCGATGAAGCCGGCATCGATCATGCCGCGCCGCGCCGCGTCGTTGGTCAAAAGATAGTGCACGCCGCGCGCCAGCATCTCGGTGTCGCGCACCATGCGGGCGCTGCCACGGCGGGCGAGCAATTGATAGGCGTCGCGAAAATTCTGGACATGGCCGCCCGTCAGGATGGCGCAACCGAGCATGGCCGGCTCCAGCGGGTTCTGCCCGCCTTCGTTCAAAAGCGACTTGCCCATGAAGGCAACGTCGGTCAGGCGCAGATAGAGGCCCATCTCGCCGATCGTGTCGCCGAGAAAAACATCGACATCCGGCGATAGCACATCGTTGCGGGTACGGCGGGCAACCTTCAGCCCCTGCTCGACGAGCATCGCCTCGATCGCGTCGCAGCGCTCGGGATGGCGCGGCACGATGATGGTGAGCTGGCCGTCATGCTCCGTCAGCGTCTTGTGGACGACGGCGGCGGCATTTTCCTCGCCCTCGAAGGTCGAGACGGCGGCCCAGGTCTTGCGGCTGCCGATCTGCTTCATATAGCGGGCGAGCGTCGGCGCATCATAGGGCGGCGCGTCGGTATCCACCTTGAGATTACCGGACTTGATGACCTGCAGTGCACCAAGATCGCGGAAGCGTTCGGCATCGAGATCGGATTGGGCAACGACCAGCGCGAGCTTTTCGAACAGCGCCTCGGAGAGTGACGGATGGCCGCTCCAGCGAGCAAAGGAGCGATCCGACATGCGGGCATTGACGAGGATCTGCGGAATGCGCCGGCGCTCGAGTTCCAGCACGGTTGCCGGCCAGATCTCGGATTCGGCGAAAATGGCGCAATCAGGCTGCCAGTATTCGAGGAAGCGGCTGACGGCCGGCTTCAGGTCCAGCGGCACATATTGGTGGATGACCTCGTCGCCAAGACGTTCCTTCGTCACCTTGGCCGACGTCATCGTTCCCGTGGTCAAAATGACGTGAATATCGCGGCGGCGGATTTCGCGGATCAACGGAACGACCGCCGAGGTTTCGCCGACACTTGCGGCATGGAACCAGACCAGCGGCCCCTGCGGGCGGTTGGCGCTGGCATAGCCGGATCGCTCCAGCCGGCGAGAGCTGTCTTCCTTGCCTTTGGCGGCGCGGAACGCGAGATAAGGTCCGATCAGCGGATAGATCGCAATGCCGCCAAAGCGGTAGGCACCCAAAGCGAGGCGCGCCCTGAGGCTGCTCATCTCGACTGCCTCCGATCCAAGCTGATCGTCATCGATGCCAAATCCCAATTGTTCAACGGCCGAAAGTTCGGCCGATTCTTGGTTCCGATTGCGTCAAAAATACCGTGTGATAACCGGATTGAAAGCAACAATGCCCCTCCGGACGGCAATATCAAATATTAAATGGAGCGAAACGCGGCTTTAGGATGCCTTGTCCGGATCAAGCAAACGATGCAGATGGACGATGAAATAACGCATATGAGCGTTGTCGACCGTCTGCTGCGCCTTCGACTTCCAGGCCGTCAGCGCGGTCGCATAGTCGGGATACATGCCGACAATGTCGAGCTCGTTCAGATTGCGGAACTGTACTTCTTCGAGATTTTCCAATTCCCCGCCGAATACGAGGTGCAGGAGCTGTTTTTTGTCGCTGGTAACAGTCATTTTCGTCTCTTTCTGCTGTCGTCCCCCTCCGCACTTCCTCTGCGGGATTTTGACCCAAACGTCAACTGTCTCGTCTGTGGGCAAGCTGGCGCAGGAGCTCCGACAAGTGGACAGCCGGTGCGCCGCAGAGTTCGCCGTGGGAGACATCGGCGCGGTTGTAATTGAGCGGTTGCCCTGAGAGGTCGACCAGCGCGCCACCCGCCCGTTCCAGGATAAGATCGGCGGCGGCCAAATCCCAATCGTGGGAGTTGCGCTTGACGATCGTCCCTTCAAGCCGGCCGTCGGCGACCATGGCAAGACGATAGGCGAGCGAGGGTACATGCTTCGCCCGCTCGATGGTCTTGCGAAAATCCGGGCTTACTCCGTGAAGTGCTTCTTCGGTGGTGGCCAGCCTATGAACGGCCTCCCCCGTCCGGTCGGAAACGGCGATAGGCTCGCCATTCTTCAGCGCCGGACCGTCCGTGGTTGCCACGAACAATTCGTTCAATGCCGGTGCGTAGAGCACGCCCGCGGTCGGTCGTCCATTGGTGACCACGGCGACGCTGACGCACCACAAATCAAGCCCAGACAGGAAGCCGCGCGTGCCGTCGATCGGATCGACGACGAAAACGGTCTCATGCGCCAACCGTTCGGCATCGTCGTCGGTCTCTTCGGAAAGCCAACCATAGCCGGGCCGCGCCGGGCGCAGGATGGAAGCCAGCGTCTCATTGGCAGCAAAATCGGCGGCGCTGACGGGCGACCGGCCCTCGTTCTTCCACCAGACCTCGGGCGACTGCCGAAAGAAGCCAAGAGCGACTTCGCCGGCCTGACGCGCCGCCTCGACGATCAGGTTCAGGTCGCTCAGAGCGTCACCTTTCCGGCTATCGTTCATTCCCAGATTCCAATCTCCGGCTTGCTATGTGCTGGCCATGATCCTGTCCGAAAACCACTGCGCGCTTTTCGGGATCACAGTCAACGCCCGGCCAGCGTCATGCCCTCAATGGCGAGTGTCGGCGCGGCAACGCTGAAATCGCGGTCGATATCGTTTGCCTGCGTCACGCGCATGAACATGTCCTTGAGGTTGGAGGCGATCGTCACCTCCGAAACCGCGAAAGTCAATTCACCGTTCTCGATCCAAAAGCCCGTGGCGCCGCGGCTGTACTCGCCGGTGAGCATGTTGACGCCCTGCCCGATCAGCTCGGTGACGTAGAAACCATTGCCGACATTGCGGATCAGCTCTTCCGGCGAGATGTCGCCCGGCTCCAGCGCCAGATTCGTAGAAGACGGAGACACCGAGGTACCGCCACGCGCGCCGCGACCGTTGGTCTTGAGACCACCGATTTCGCGGGCCGTCGAGGTGGACAGGAACCATTGCTTCAGCACGCCGTCCTCGATCATCACCAGCCGCTTGCCGGTTACACCTTCGCCATCGAAAGGACGCGAGGCGGAACCGCGCACGATCAGCGGATCGTCGGTGATCGACAGGCCGGCTTTCAGCACCTGTTGGCCCATCTTGTCGCGCAGGAAGCTGCTCTTGCGGGCAACGGACGCGCCGTTGATCGCGCCGGCGATATGCCCGACGAAGCCGCGCGCCACGCGCGGATCGAAAACGACGGTCACGTCCTTGCCGGTCGGAACCTGGCGCGGATTGACGCGCTTGATCACTCGTTCACCGGCGCGGCGGCCGATCTCCTCGGACGCATCCAGATCGGCAAAATAGAGGCGGCTGTCGAAATCATAATCCCGCTCCATGCCGGTGCCTTCGCCGGCAATGACGCTGACGGAGCGGCTGAACCGCGAGCCCATGTAGTGACCGGCAAAACCATGCGACGTGACAAGCACCATGCCGCCCATGCCGGCTGATGCACCCGAGCCGGAAGAATTGCTGACGCCAGGAACGGCAAGCGCCGCCTCTTCCATTGCAAGGGCCGCCTCGCGCAGCTCGGCCGACGAAACCTCGGTCGGATCGAACAGGTCGAGATCGGGATAGGTTTTGGCGAGATCAGTTTCGTCGGCGAGGCAGACGAAGGGATCTTCCGGCGAGACCGTGGCCATGGTGACGGCACGCTCGGCGAGCGCCTGCAGGTCGAAGCCGGGATTGGCCGAAACGCTGGCGACACGATTGCCGACGAACACTCTCAGCGAAAAATCATCGCTTTCGGAGGATTCGGTACCCTCGACCTTGCCGAGACGAACGCTGACGGATTGCGAACGCGAGCGTACGACGACCGCATCGGCCGCATCCGCCCCGGCTTTCCGGGCGAGGTCGATCAATTGGCTGGCGCGGGAAAGCAGAGTGGCGGAATCGATTTCTGAGGACATGATTTGGCCTTTCCTTCGCGTTCCATTTATTGTGCACTACATAAAGCTACAAGGGCGGCGAAGCCGATTCTTGTCCGAATGTCGTCACGCATGGTTGTTTCCGACGATCATGTACTGCAACACCGCCTGCCCCACAGAAAGAAACAGACGATGTCCGCGCCGAATGCCCTCTTTACCGAAACCCTTATGCTGCTCGGAGGCGCCGTCGTCACGGCGCCGATCTTCAAGAAATTGGGGCTCGGCACCGTGCTCGGCTATCTCGCCGCCGGCGTCGTCATCGGCCCGGTGCTGCACGGCATCGGTGACAGCGAAGCCGTGCTTGCGGTGGCGGAACTCGGCGTCGTCTTCCTGCTGTTCATCATCGGCCTCGAATTGAAGCCGTCGCGCCTGTGGCAGATGCGGCGCGACATTTTCGGCCTTGGCACCGCGCAGGTCGTACTCAGCGGACTGGCGCTGACGCTCGCCGCCTATCTCGCCAATATCACCGGCTGGCGTGGCAGTATCATCGTCGGCTTCGGCCTGGCGCTGTCGTCCACGGCATTCGCGATGCAGATCCTCGAACAGGAGGGCGACGTCAACACGAAATACGGCCAGCGCTCCTTCTCCATGCTCTTGCTGCAGGATCTGGCGATCGTGCCGCTGCTTGCCCTCGTCACCGTGCTCGACGGACCGAAGGAAGCTACCAATCCGATACCGGACCTTGCCATTGCCGTTGGCGCGGTCGCGGCGATGATCATTGCCGGCCGTTACCTTCTGACGCCGCTGTTCCAGGTCATCGCCCGCACCGGCGCGCGCGAGGCGATGATTGCGGCCGCCCTTTTGGTCGTCATGGGTTCGGCGACCCTGATGCAGATCGCCGGCCTCTCCATGGCCATGGGCGCTTTCCTTTCCGGCGTGATGCTGGCCGAATCCTCCTATCGCCACGAGCTGGAGGCGGATATCGAGCCCTTCCGCGGCGTGCTTCTCGCCATCTTCTTCATCGCCGTCGGCCTGTCGCTGAAGCTGGACGTCATTGTCGACAACTGGGTGCTGATCGTGCTTGCCGTGCCGGTCCTGATGGTCATCAAGGGCGTGGTCATCTACGTGCTCTGCCGCGTGACCGGCTCCTCGCACAACGACGCCATCCGCATCGCCTGCCTGCTACCGCAAGGCGGTGAATTCGGCTTCGTGCTGTTCAGCACGGCCAGCGCAAGCGGTGGGCTATTCTCGGCCAGCACAGCCTCGATGCTGATCGCAATCGTGACGCTCTCGATGGCGCTGACGCCGCTCGGCTCGGCGCTTTCCAAGCGCCTGCTCAGCGGCGATACGCATGAGGAATTGGACGAGGATTTCGAGGGTGCGGGCTCCGACGTGCTGATGATCGGCTTCTCGCGTTTCGGCCAGATCGCCGCACAAATCCTGCTGGCCGGTGGCCGTGACGTTACCGTCATCGACTTTTCCGCCGACCGTATCCGCCAGGCCTCCAACTTCGGCTTCCGCATCTATTTCGGCGATGGTACCCGCAAGGATGTGCTGCGCTCGGCCGGCATCGACCACGCCAAGATCGTCGTCGTCAGCACGCATCACCGCGAGATCACCGACAAGATCGTCGAACTGGTGCAGACGGACTATCCGCATGCACGCCTCTTCGTCCGCTCCTATGACCGCATCCACTCGATCGAACTGCGCAACAAGGGCGTCGATTACGAGCTGCGCGAGACGCTGGAATCCGGCCTGCTCTTCGGCCGCCGCACGCTGGAAGCCCTCGGCGTCAGTGAAGCCGAGGCCTTTGAGATCGGCGAGGATATCCGCAAGCGTGACGAACAGCGGCTGGTGCTGCAGGCAAGCGAAGGCCTGCAGGCAGGCCGCGACATGCTCTACTCACGGCCGGTCAAGCCGGAACCGCTCGTCAAACCCAAGCGCGCTACCGACGTCTTCAGCGACGACGACGATCTCTCGGCATTACCGGAGGAAGAGCCGGAACGGGCTTAATTCTTCGCGGTGATCACCCGGTCAAGGGCGAACTTCAACTCGTCCTTGACGCCGGCCGACATGGCGAGGATTTCGCGGGCCTTCAGGAAATCGAGCACGCCGGTGCGGCCGACGGACGGCCGCAGGAAGATTTGCGGGGCGAGCAGCCGCAGCTTCAAGGCGATGTTGGACTGCATGGTCAGCTGGCCTGCGCCGAACAGGCTCTCGATGCGGTTCGGAAACTGGGTGCCATCGCCTTCCGGTCCACCGACGACATCGATGCCGATGATGATATCGGCAAGCCCGGCCAGATGTTCGTAGGGAACCGGGTTCATGATGCCGCCGTCGATCATCACGCGCTCGCCGACCTTGACCGGCATGAAGACGGCGGGAATAGCCGCGGAGGCGGCCAGCACCGGGAAGAGCTCGCCCTTTTCGGTCACTACTTCAGTCTGGTCGTAATAATCCGTCGTCACCACCTTCAGCGGGATGTGCAGTTCGGAAAAATCCTCGGGAAAGGCCGGCGGCATGAAGGCGCGCAGGATGCGTTCGAGATTGAACTGGCCGAACCGGAATTTACGAACACTCGCCGGCCTGAGGCTCCAGATCTTGTTGAGCACGGCCGGGCGATTGCCGACGGTTGCGAGCGTATAATCGCGGATTTCCGCGCCGCTCATGCCGGCCGCCATCGCCGCGCCCATGATCGAGCCGATGGAGGCGCCGGCAATCGCAACCGGGCGAATGCCGAGTTCGTCCAGCGCCTCGATGATGTGGATATGGGCAAGACCACGCGCGCCGCCGCAACCGAAGGCGACCGCGACGCTCGGCGTGCTTGATGTCGCGAGCGTATGGTCGCTCCCGACAAAATCAGCATAATCGCCCATGGTCGTCTCCCTCCGCCGCTAGGCCTGCCGGGGCTGATAACGGAAGAAATGCATCTTGCTGTCGCCGAAGGTCCGCTCTTCGAGGAAGAGAAAATCCGGGGCGACGGTCACCGCGACATCGGCGCGTTCCTCGAGGATCGCGAGCGCCCCCGGCACCAGCCAGCGGCCGGCGGCAGCCGCCGCAAAGGCCTTCTCACCCAGCCCCTTGCCATAGGGCGGATCCGCGAAGAGAAAATCGAAAGGCTCGAGATTGCCGACGCTTCCAAGATCGGTGGCGTCGCGCCGCATCATGCGCGTGCGGCCATGAAGGCCGAGCGCATCGATATTTTCCCAGAGCAGGCCACGGCCCTCGACGCTGCTTTCGACGAAGAGGACATGACGGCAGCCGCGCGAGGCGGCTTCCAGGCCGACCGCGCCGGTGCCGGCAAAGATATCCATCATCCGGGTGCCATCGAGCGCCTCGGGATAGGCATGGGTCAGAATATTGAACAGGCTCTCGCGCGTGCGGTCCGCCGTCGGACGAATATCGTTCGACTTCGGAACCGCAAGCGACCGACCGCGAAACTCACCGCCGACGATCCGCACCGCGCGTTAACCCTTTCCGCCCTTGGGGCCGCCCTTGCCGGGGCCGCCACGGCTCGGACCACTCCGGCCAGCACCACCGGACGGACGTCCAGCGCCACCGGGCTTGCCCGAGAAGCCGCGTGCACCGCCGGGCTTTCCAGCCGGTTTGCCGCCACCAAAGGACTTGCCGCCGCCCGGCTTCTTGCCGAAAGACTTGCCGGCCGGCCGATCACCCTGCGGGCGGTCTCCACGCGGCGGCCGATCACCGAATGGGCGATCGCCGCGAGGACGTTCCGAGCGCTGCTCGCCATCGAAAGACCGGGCGCGTGGACGCTCGTCACCCTCGGCGCGCGGCCGACGGTCGCCAGTGGGACGATCGCTGAACGCACGATCGCCACGGGGCTTGTCGCCATAAGGGCGGTCACCGCGCGGCTTATCACCGAAGGGGCGATCGCCACGAGGACGTTCCGAGCGTGCTTCGCCCTGGAATGATTTCGCACGGGGGCGATCACTACCCTCTGGCCGCGAGCCGCGTTCGCCGCGCGAACGATCGCCAAATGCCTTATCTCCACGAGGTTTATCACCATAGGGGCGATCACCACGGGGCTTGTCGCCGAAAGGACGGTCGCCGCGCGGCGGGCGATCGCCACGGGGACGGTCGGAGCGCTTGCGGTCGAAACCGTCGTCATCGCCACGCCCCGTGCGCGGTGCTTCTTCGCTCGAGCGGATCCATTCCCCATCCGCCTCGGCAACGCGGTTGACGCGAACGCGCGGGCCTTCGCCCGGACGGTCGTAGCCGCTACGCTGTGGGCGCTCGGGCTCACCGCGCTTGGCGGCAGTCCTGGTATTCTTGGCCGCTTTCGCGGCAGCCTTCTCGCCGAGCGGACGGGCGCCGGGCGCCATCCAGACATTGGCGTTGCGGCGCGCGCCGAGCGGTGGCCGCTTCGGACGGTCGTCTTCCTTATGGCCGCCTTCGCGGCGTCCTTCGTCACGACGATCGTCGCGCTTGGTGTCGAGACGACCCAAGGCGCGTTCGCGCTTATCCTCGGGGCGCTCGCGGTCGCGCCTCGGGCGTTCCTCTTTCGCGGCACGCTCCGGCTTGGCCTCAGCTTCATCCTCGCCGGCGGGCGCCGAGGCGTTGTAGAGCGGCGCATCGAAATTCGCCTTGGCGTCTTCGACCAGACGGGGGCCGAGCTGATCGCGCAGCGTGCGGCCGCGCACTTCCAGCACCCGGCCTTCCGGCAAATCACCGAGCTGGAACGGGCCGTAGGAAATGCGGATCAGCCGGTTGACCTCGAGGCCGAGCGCGCCGAGCACGTTCTTGATTTCGCGGTTCTTGCCTTCGCGCAGACCCATGGTGATCCAGACGTTGGAGCCCTGCGTGCGGTCGAGCGTTGCTTCGATCGAGCCATAGAGCACGCCGTCAACGGCGATGCCTTCCTTCAACTTGTCGAGCGCGTCCTGATCGATCTCGCCGTGGGCGCGCACGCGATAGCGGCGCAGCCAGCCGGTGGTCGGCAGTTCCAGAACGCGGGCAAGGCCGCCGTCATTGGTGAGCAGCAGCAGGCCTTCGGTGTTGATGTCGAGACGGCCGATCGACATGACGCGCGGCAATTCTTCCGGCAGATTGTCGAAGACGGTCGGGCGTCCCTCGGGATCGGCATTGGTGGTCACCAGGCCGGCCGGCTTGTGGTAGAGCCACAGGCGCGTGCGCTCGATACCGCGGATCGGCATGCCATCCACTTCGATCTTGTCGGCGAGCGTCACGTTGACGACCGGGCTGTCCAGCAGTACGCCGTTCAGCCGCACACGGCCGTCCATGATCATGCGCTCGATGTCGCGGCGGGACGCCAC
Source organism: Rhizobium sp. AP16 (assembly GCF_000281735.1). Classification (NCBI taxonomy): domain Bacteria; kingdom Pseudomonadati; phylum Pseudomonadota; class Alphaproteobacteria; order Hyphomicrobiales; family Rhizobiaceae; genus Rhizobium; species Rhizobium sp. AP16. The sequence continues at coordinate 42,300 of NZ_AJVM01000073.1, forward strand.
GCCGGCGCGCGCCATCACCTTGGAAATGCGCTCGGCCTTTCCATCGCCGCCTTCGGTCTCAGCCGCCGCCTTGGCAGGCGCTGCCTTCAGCGGCTTGGCGTCGTCGCGTTTCATCGCCGGCTTCGTCTTGGTGTCGCGGGTAAAGGGTTTTGGCCCAGGCCGCTTGGGCTTGTCATTCATTGTCATTTGTTGTTTGCCTGAATTTTTAAGGCGTGTTCCTATCAGGTCACGCCCCTGCGGTTAAGTGGAAAATCTTAAATGGCGAATACAAATCACTTCATGAAGCTGGCGCTCGCCGAAGCACGCAGCGCCGGAGCGCGTGGTGAAGTGCCGATCGGTGCCGTCCTCGTGCTCGACAATGCCGTCATCGCCAAGGCTGGCAACCGCACCCGCGAGCTCAACGACGTCACCGCTCATGCCGAAATCGCCGCGATCCGCATCGCCTGCGAGGCGCTCGGCCAGGAGCGCCTGACGGGCGCCGATCTCTATGTGACGCTGGAGCCTTGTACCATGTGCGCGGCGGCCATCTCATTTGCCCGCATCCGCCGCCTCTACTACGGCGCGGAAGATCCGAAGGGTGGCGGAGTGGACAATGGCGTGCGCTTCTATCGCCAGCCGACCTGCCATCACGCGCCGGAGGTCTATTCGGGTATTGCCGAACGAGATGCGGCCGACATTCTCAGGGAATTCTTCCAACTGAAACGGCAGGAAGACTAAAAAAGCGGCGGTTCAGGCCGCCGCTTCATGCTCGGAAAGACTTATTGGAACGGCTTCCACCAGCTGCTGCTGTTGGACTGCTGCGCTGCCTCGGCGTCCTTCTTGCGCTGCTTTTCCTTCTTGCTTTCGGGCGTGCCGACATCGCTCAGCGCGGCCGGGTCGGAGACCTGGCGATACTGCTGCGGCGGATCGATCAGATAGCGGCGCTGATCGTAGGTGCCGGCCTGATCCTGACGCGCGGCACGATAGGCTGCCGTCTGCTCTACTTCCGTCTTGCGGTTGCGGCCGCTGTCGGCCTGAGCGAGCGGAGAGCGATAATTGACGTCATTCTTGTTCTGGTCGGCCTCTTCAGCCAGACGCTTGCGCGCGTCTTCCGGCGATTCGAGCCAAGCCGGGTTATCCTTGCTCGCCAGCGTCTGCTGCGGCGCGGTCAGCGCTTCCCTCTGGTTTGCAGCGGGCAGAACCAGACCGGGGCGGTTCGGGTAGGTCACGCCCTTGTCCTTCGGCGTGGCGGCCGAAACGGAGGCGATGTCGCCGAGGTCGTCGAGAAGCTGCACGCCGGCAGTCTTGTCCGTGCCGTAGCTCGGGCTGCTCAAGCAGCCGGACATCAAACCGCAGCCAACCACGAGTGCCGCCAAGCTGACGCCAACACGAACCCTATGCATCGCTCTCATGAAAACCCTTCCCAGCCATGCCGGTACATCTATAGCAGACCCCAATTCATGCCAACTGCCGCAAAAATCGGGCCATTTTCAGGCAGCTTTTACCGGATGAACGCCTCGAAGGCAATTCACCCGGCAATTTTCTTCAGTTGACGGCCGCGAGTTCACGCAGGGCCGCGGCATCGCGTGCCGAGACGTCGGGATATTCCGAATCGGACCCGACATCGGTGGTGATGCGCCAGGAACGGGCACATTTGCGACCTTCGGCCAATGCCGGCACGACGCTTACCTTGGCGGCATCATCCAGACGGAAGGCATCAGTAGGCCCTTCGCCACCATTGACGGTGATGCCGGAGGTGATGCAGATCTCGGCCAGATCCTGCCCTTCCAGCGCCTTCAGAAGCTCCTGATCGGCGACGTAGACAACAGGAGCAGCTTCCAGCGAGGAGCCGATACGCTTGTCCTTGCGCTCGATTTCCAGAGCACCGGTGACGACGCTGCGCACGGCGCGGATCTTCTTCCACTTCTCGGCCAGCGCCTCGTTCTTCCATTCGGCGGGAACGGCGGGGAACTGCTCGAGATGCACCGAGACCGCCGACAGATTGCGCGACAGCCAGGCCTCTTCCGTCGTGAACGGCAGCATCGGCGCAAGCCAGGTCACCATGCAATCGAAGATCGTGCGGATGACGGCAAGGGCCGCGCGGCGGCGCAGGCTCGACGGAGCATCGCAATAAAGCGCGTCCTTGCGGACATCGAAATAGAAGGCCGAAAGCTCGACATTCGAGAAATCGATGAGGGCGCGGGCGATGCGTTTGAAGTCGAAGGCGTCGTAGCTTTCGCGCACGAGCTCATCGAGCTCGGCCAGACGGTGCAGCATCAGCTGCTCCAGCTCCGGCATATCGGCGTAAGCGATCACCTCGCCCTTGTCGTGCGCCAGCGTGCCGAGCATCCAGCGGATGGTGTTGCGCAGCTTGCGATAGGCGTCGACATTGGTCTGGATGATGGCCTTGCCGACGCGCAGGTCTTCCGCGTAGTCCGAGGTCATGACCCAGAGGCGCAGGATATCGGCGCCGGCATCCTTCATCACCTCCTGGGGCGACGTGACGTTGCCCTTGGACTTCGACATCTTCTCGCCCTTCTCATCCATGGTGAAACCATGGGTGAGGACGGCATCGTAAGGTGCGCGACCGCGCGTCGCCGCACTTTCGAGCAGCGACGAGTGGAACCAGCCGCGATGCTGGTCGGAGCCTTCGAGATAAAGATCGGCCGGCCATTTCAGGTCCGGGCGGTCTTCCAGCGTGAAGGTATGGGTCGAGCCCGAGTCGAACCAGACGTCGAGGATATCCATGACCTGCGTCCACGGCTCGTTGGCCTTTTCGCCAAGGAAGCGCTCGCGCGCGCCTTCGGCAAACCAGGCGTCAGCCCCTTCCGCGTCGAAAGCTTCGAGGATGCGGGCGTTGACGGCATCGTCCTGCAGGATCTCGCCGTCATCGTCGACGAAGATCGCGATCGGCACGCCCCAGGCGCGCTGGCGCGAGAGCACCCAATCCGGGCGCTGCTCGATCATGGCGCGCAGGCGGTTCTGGCCAGTGGCGGGCACGAAGCGGGTATCGTCGATCGCCTTGAGCGCGCGCGAGCGCAGCGTCGTGCCGTCGGCAAGGTCCTTGTCCATATAGACGAACCATTGCGGCGTGTTGCGGAAGATGACCGGCTTCTTCGAGCGCCAGGAATGCGGATAGGAATGCTTCATGCGTCCGCGGGCGAAGAGCGTGTTCGTCTCGATCAGGGCCTTGATGACCAGATCGTTGGCATTGCCCTTCTTGCCGTTGTCGTCCATGACGCGGCCGCCGTCGAAGCCGGGGGCATCGGCGGTGTAGAAGCCGGCGTCATCGACCGGGAACGGGATACGTGGCGAGATTCCCCGGGCTTCCAGCGCGCGGGCATGGGCCATCCAGACGTCAAAGTCCTCGCGGCCGTGGCTCGGTGCGGTGTGCACGAAGCCGGTGCCGGCATCGTCGGTGACGTGATCGCCGTCGAGCAAGGGAACCTTAAAGTCGTAGCCGAGCGAGGCCAGCGGATGGGCGCAGATGATCGCACCGAAGTCCTCGGCGGTCACGTCGCCCAGACGCTTGTATTGCAGCTTTGCCTTGGTGAAGGCTTCCTCGGCGAGCTTGTCGGCGAAGACCAGCTTTTCGCCCGGACGCGGACCGAAATCATTGGCGGCTTCCGTCACTTCGTAGAGGCCATAAGAGACCCGCGACGAATAGGCGATCGCCCGGTTGCCGGGGATCGTCCAGGGGGTCGTGGTCCAGATGACGACGAAGGCGTCGGCAAGTGCTGCCGGACCTTCGACGACCGGGAACTTCACCCAGATCATGTCGCTCTCGACATCGGCATATTCGACTTCGGCTTCGGCCAGCGCCGTGCGCTCGACCACCGACCACATGACCGGCTTCGAACCACGATAGAGCTGACCGGTCTTGGCGATCTTCAGCAATTCACCGGCGATGCGGGATTCGGCGTGGAAGTTCATCGTCAGGTACGGATTGTCGAAATCGCCGACGATGCCGAGACGCTTGAACTCCTCGGACTGGATCTTGATCCAGCCGGCGGCGAAGTCACGGCATTCCTGGCGGAATTCGTTGACCGGAACCTCGTCCTTGTTCTTGCCCTTCTCGCGGTACTTTTCCTCGATCTTCCACTCGATCGGCAGGCCATGGCAATCCCAGCCCGGAACGTAGTTGCTGTCATAGCCGCGCATCTGGAACGAGCGGGTGATGACGTCCTTGAGAATCTTGTTCAGCGCGTGGCCGATGTGGATGTTACCGTTGGCATAGGGCGGGCCGTCATGCAGCACGAACTTCTCACGGCCGGCAGCCGACGCACGCAGCGCCTTGTAGAGATCCATCTCCTGCCAGCGCTTGACCAGCTGCGGCTCCTTCTGCGGCAGGCCCGCACGCATCGGGAAATCGGTCTCGGGCAAGTAGAGGGTCTTCGAATAGTCGAGTTTTTCAGCGGTATCGGTCATGGTTCAGACAATTGCCTCGGCGTCTCGGGCATATCGCGCCAAGAAGGCGCAGCCATAGGGGGATTTTTTCGGCGGCGGTAGCGCCTCGGGAACGGGCGCCAAGAACCCGGACCTTCCGGCAGCTTAAAGCGCGCGGAAGGCCGGGCCAATAATTCGTATCGATAGGCTCAGCCGAAATTGGGTCATAATGGGCGGTTCATAAGCGCTTTTTGAGCGGAAAGGAAGAGGAATCCACCGCCACAAGGCACAGAAAAGCCGCGGGCGTTTCCGCCCGCGGCCGATTGAGGAGCCGGTCCGATCAGGCGCGTGCGGTCGCCCGCGCCGGCATGACCGCATTGAGGATCACCGACACGACGATATTGGCGGCCAGCGCCAGCAGTCCCGTGTAGACGGTGAAGCTCGTATCTCCGAGGGAGACCATGTGCAGCGGCTTCCAGCCGGCATCCCAGACGAGATAGGTGCCGCCGAAGAAGCCGACGACCCAGCCGGCAAGCAGAGCCGGCGCGCGGAACCACTTGGTATAGAGGCCGAAGACCAGGGCCGGTAGCGTCTGCAGGATCCAGATGCCGCCGAGCAATTGCAGATCGAGCGCGAACTGCGTCGGCAGAAAGATGATGACGAGAAGCGCGCCGACCTTGACGACGAGCGAGGTCATTTTGGCGACCTTTGCCTCGCCGGCATCGGAAACCTGCGGATTGATGTAAGCCTTCCAGAAGTTGCGGGTGAAGAGATTGGCGGCGCCAATGCTCATCACGGCTGCCGGCACCAATGCACCAATCGCGATGGCGGCGAAGGCGAAACCGGCAAACCAGCTGGAGAACAGCGACTGGAACAGCGCTGGCACGACATCGTTGGGGCTATCCAACTTCAGGTTCGCCGCGTGGCCCATATAGCCGAGCAGGGCCAGCAGGCCGAGCAGCAGCGTGTAGGCCGGCAGCATCACCGCGTTCTTGCGGATGGTGTTGCCGCTGTTGGAGGCGAAAATGCCGGTCAGCGTATGCGGATACATGAAGGCCGCCAGTGCCGAGCCGAGCGCCAGCGTCGCATAGGCGACATACTGGTTGCCACCAAGCACCAGGCTGCCGGCCCCCTTGGCCTGGAAAGCGGCATCGGCGGAGGCGAAGACGTTGGCGTAGCCGCCAAGCTTTGCCGGGATGAGCGCAATGGCCGCGATCACCACGATGTAGATCATGATGTCCTTGACGAAGGCGATCAGCGCCGGGGCGCGAAGGCCGGCCGAATAGGTGTAAAGCGCCAGGATGATGAAGGCGACGGCGAGCGGGAATTCGCCATGAAGCCCCAGAGCCTTGAACACCGCCGTCATACCGACGAGCTGCAGGGCGATATAGGGCATGGTGGCGATGACGCCGGTCGCGGCAACCGCCAGCTCGAGCGCCCGCGAACCATATTGGCCATGCACGACATCGCCCGCCGTGACGTAGCCATGATCCTTCGCCCGCCTCCAGAGAAGCGGCATCACCATGAAGACGAAGGGATAGACGACGATCGTATAGGGCAGCGCGAAGAAGCCATAGGCACCGACCGTGTAAACCAGGGCCGGAACTGCAATGACGGTATAGGCGGTATAAAAATCACCGCCGACGAGGAACCAGGTGATCCAGGTGCCGAAGTTGCGGCCGCCAAGGCCCCATTCGTCGATATGGGCAAGGGTCTTCGGCCTGCGCCAACGCGCGGCAACAAAGCCCATGACGGTTACCAGCACCATGAAGAAGATGAAGACGGCAAGTGCCGTCGGGTCGATATTAGTCATCATGGCGCATGCTCCGGTAGGCGATCCAGGTCAGGAAAGCGGTGATGGGCACCCAGGCAAGCTGGTACCAATAGAAGAAGGGGAAACCGAAGAGAACCGGATCATGACTGTTATAGAAGGGGACCCAGAGCAGGCCGATATAGGGAATGACGAGCAGCCAGCAGGCCGCCGTCCCAAAGCGTTTATCCATTTCCGATACCTCCCAAGCGGTGCGCAGGCGCCGCCTCGTTGCAGTTGTCAGAGTGGAAGGCGGTGCGTCGGGCCGTGATCGCAGTATGGAATACTGGCGCGCCGAAGCCAATGCGCTTCTGGCTATGCGGAAACGGACTGACGGATGTAAATTCCTCCCGGCGGCGGCCATCGGCCAGCCGCTGGTGAAGTCCTAGGGCGAGCCTGCCGCTTGGACAAGATAGTCTCACATGCGAAGTACCGAGGCCTACCCATTAGTGGGTAGAGACGACCACTAGACCACTCTCGTCGCGATCCCGTGGTCAAGGGCGTAGCGGATCAGCCCGGCTGTCGTTGCAATGCCGAGCTTCCTCTTCAAGTTCTTGCGATGCGTTTCGGCCGTCGCAGGCGTGATCCCGAGCTCTTCGGCAATCTCGCGATTGCTTCTGCCTGTGACGATCAAACCCAGAATGTGATGCTCACGTGGCGTAAGAGGGCTGGCTTCCATTCCTGCCTCGTCCGCCATCAATATGTCGCGAACACCCGACGAAAAATAAGTTCCGCCACTCGCCACGGTCTCAATCGCGCAGACGACTTCGTCCGTCGACACGTCCTTGAGAATATATCCGACTGCACCGTGCATGATCGACGAGGAGATGTATTCGCGGCTATCGTGCATGGACAGCATCACGATCCGCGTATCCGGAAGCTCGCGACGAAACAGTTCGATGGCATCAATACCGCTGAGCTTCGGCATGTTGATATCCATCAAAGTCACTTGTGGGCGCCTCTGTCGCGCTATCTCCAAGCCGATTTGCGCAAGGCTTGCCGTACCAACCACCTCGATATGGTCAAAGGTCTCGAGCACAGCTTTCAGTCCATCGAGCACTACGGGATGATTGTCGATCAGGAGAACGCTGATCCTGTCTATTGTCATGCGGCATCCACCCTTGTGCCCGGCGCAGCATTGGCCGATTTTGGCAACATCGCCGTCAGTGTCGTGCCGTCAGCCGTGCTTTGAACGAGAAGGAGACCATGGAAATGCGCCATGCGTTCCTGCATGTTCCTCAGCCCAAGCCCTCCCTTGCCTTCTCCCGCAGCCTCAAAGCCCGTGCCATTGTCCGAAATCCTCAAGCGTGCACGCCCCCGCTCACTCCAAAGTTTGATCGCGAGAAGCGTCGCGCCGGAATGACGTTCGACATTGTTCAAAGCCTCCTGTGCGACACGATAGAGTGCGGTGCTGGCTTCAGGCTTTACCATGCTGGAGAAGCCTACGGATTCGATCTCCGTTGCAATCCCGGTCCGCTCAGCGAAATTGTCCGCGAGTGCGGTCAGTGCCGCTGTCAAACCGAGATCATCGAGCACGCGGGGGCGAAGATCATGCGAAAGCCGCCTGATGTCCTTGATAGCGCTATTGAGGGCATCCACCCCCTTCTCGATCGTCGTGGCGGCATCATCAACCTGGTTTCTGACCTTGCGGCTGGCGAGATCCATGACGTAGCGCACTCCAAGGAGATTCTGCGACACACCGTCGTGCAATTCGCGGGCAAGACGTGCGCGCTCCTCCTCCTGGGTATCGATCACTCTTTGCGTCAGCTCCTTGAGCCGACTATCGGCCATCCGCCGCTCGCGGAACGTCAGCAGCATGCAGGTCGTGAAAACGACCAGAACGGCAGGAACGGCAATCAGTATGACGACGATGAAGGTTCTTTTTATGTTTGCCCGCATGCCGGCATTGGCCGCCGCAGTCTGAGTGAAAATATCGTCCAGATAGACGCCGGTTCCGACAACCCAGTGCCATTTATCAAGGCTGACCACAAATGACAGTTTATCGGCAATATGGCCGCTGGAAGGCTTCTCCCATTTGTACTGGTGCAGGCCGCCGCCGCCTTTGGCCGTCTTGATAAGTTCGGCGATGACCTTGTCACCGTCCGGATCGGTCAAATCGAGCCAATTGCGCCCGTTGCGAAAACCCTCGCGCGGGTGGACGACATTGTTTCCGTCATAGTCGTAGACGAAAAAATATCCGTCCGCACCGTAGTCAAGTGACGTCAGGATCGCCGCAACCTTGTCCTTCGCCGCCTGGTCGTCCGGCTTTGCGTCCCGATAGATCACCTGGATGGCCGACACAGCGAGGTTTGTAAGGTTGACTATTTCCGCCTCTTTCGCCTTCAGCATGTTTTGTTCGAACGTCTCGATATTGCTCCTAGTGAGGTTGGCCGATTGCCAGGTAATGAAGGCGGTAATAGCCAGAATAGAAAAAACGAGAGGTACGAGCGCAAGCGCGATGATCTGATGGCGCAGTGTCAACGATTGTCCCTCCCAAGAACCGGCCACGAACCATGACCCGTGTCGGACACGAATTCAACAGCCCGTCAGCGGCGCTGCATGCACGCCCGAATTCGAGCGTAGAGCCAAGCCGCACGGGCAATGACAAAGGGCGGAAAACGATGACGGTTGACTCAAGGCAAAAAGCGGCGGCTTCGCGGTAAACTTTACCCACCCAACCCTTTGCGCAACCTCAGGAAAAGGCGATGGCCCGGTCGATGTCGCCGAGCGGACGGACGCCGGCGAGCAGCGCCCTCGCCTCTTCTTCGTCCTTCCTGATCTGCGCCACCAGCGGATCGAGGCCGTCGAACTTCAGTTCGGGGCGGAGATAGCCGAAGAAGGAAACGGAACAGATCTGGCCGTAGAGATCGCCGCTGAAGTCGAAGACGAAGGTTTCGAGCAGCGGTGCGCCGTTGTCGGTTACCGTCGGACGCCGGCCATAGCTGGCGACAGCATCGCGGATGATGCCATCGGCGGCACGGAAGCGCACGGCGTAGATGCCGGGTTTCAGCTCCACTTCGGGCGGCAGCCGCATGTTTGCAGTCGGGAAGCCGAGCGTGCGGCCAAGCTGTTCGCCGCCGATCACTTCGGCCTCGACCGTATAGCGATAACCAAGCAGGCCGGCGGCCTCGGCCACCTCCCCTTCGGTGAGCAATGTCCGGATGCGGCTCGATGAGACCACGTCGGCATTTTCATCGCGGAAGGCGTCGATCAGCGTCACGCCGAAACCATGCTTGCTGCCGGCGTTCATCAGGAAGGCCGGGCCGCCCTGACGATCATGGCCGAAATGGAAATCGAAGCCGGTAACGACTTCCGACGCATGCAACCAGTCGATTAGGATCGAATGGACGAACTCATCGGCGGAACGCTGCGAAAAGGCCCGATCGAAGGGATATTCGATGACGGCGTTAAAACCCATCGCTTCGAGGAGGCGTGCCTTCAGCGGCGCGGGCGTCACGCGGAAAACCGGATGGTCGGGCTTGAAGACGGTGCGCGGATGCGGCTCGAAGGTCAGGACCAGCGCCGGCACGCCGCGCTCCCGGGCAATCTCCAGCGCGCGATCGAGCACGGATTGATGGCCGCGATGCACGCCGTCGAAATTGCCGATGGCGATGACGCCGCCCTTCAGAGTGTCGGGCAGCGGCTCGCGGGTTTCGTTGCGATGGAAAACGGTCATCGGCTACCACTCTCCTCAGACAAGGCGCGGCATCCACCACTTCGGCGACGCCTGTTCGCGCGCCAGGAAGGCGCCAAGCGCTGCCTCGTCGGTGTGACCGTCGACGACATATTCGCGGGCATGGATGCCATGGCTGATATAAAGAAGATCGAGACCATAATCGAGCGCGCCGCGCACGTCGGTCGGCATGCCATCGCCGATAGCAACGACGCGCGACAGCGGGAACTCGCCACGCACTTCGCGGGCGGCTGCGATCGAAGCATCGTAGATCGGCTGATGCGGCTTGCCGGCAATCCGCGTCTCGCCGCCAAGGCGGTCGTAGTAAGCAGCCATGGCGCCGGCGCAAGGGATCATGCGGTGGCCGCGCTCAACCACGAGATCGGGATTGGCGCAGATCAACGGCACCTTGCGGGCGGCCCAGGCCGTCAGCATGTCGGTGTAGTCGTCGGGCGTTTCAGTTTCGTCGTCGAAGAAGCCGGTGCAGACGATGGCCTCGGCCTCCTCCGCTTCGACGCGCACCACGTCCAGCCCCTCGAGAATGCCGATATCGCGCTCAGGCCCGAGCAGGAAGACCTTCTTCGGTCCCTCAGCGATTAGCCGGCGGGTGACGTCGCCGGAGGTAACGATGCGGTCATAGGCGCTGTCGGAAATGCCGATCTGGCGCAACTGCTCGACCACTTTGGGTGCCACGCGGGGCGAATTGGTAATGAGGACGACGGTCAGGCCTTTGCCGCGTGCCGCCTCGAGCGCGGCAGGCGCGTCCGGATAGGCGGAGACGCCATTGTGCAGCACACCCCAGACATCGCAGAGCGCGACATCATAATGTCCGCCGATCTCGCGAAAGCTTTCGATACGCTTGCCCATGCAGTCCTCGCACTCAAAGAAATCAAGGGCTGACATCGCAAACCGGCCGGCAAATTACAAGAGCGCAGCGCAGGTTTTTGCATTGCACAAGCGCCGCATGCGCTTCAACCGGCAAGGCGGAGCAGACAGCCGGCCAGAGCGGAGACGCCGAGCACGGTCGCCACGCCTGCCTTCTGGCGGAAGACCAGCACGACGGCGAGCGTGAAAAGCAGCAGCGCCGAGACATCAAGCGTCGCCCAGGCCGGCCAGGCGATGCCGGCAATCGGGACATTGACGTAGTCGCCGCCCTGAACCCCGACGCGGCGGCTCCAAAGGACCAGCCGGCCGACATCGGCAAAGAGCACATGCAGGCCGAACCAGAGCGACAGATTGGCCATGACGCCGACGATCGCCGCCGTGATGGCGGCAAGGGCGGCCGACAGACCGGCGTGACCGCGCAGCCGCTCGATATAGGGCGCGCCGGCAAAGATGAAGAGGAAGCTCGGCGCAAACGTCGCCCAGGCCGCGAGACTGGCGCCGAGGAAGCCTGCCGTCAGCGGATCAAAGCCGAAGGGATTACGGAAGCCGGCCATGAAGCCGACGAAACAGAGAACCAGCACCAGAGGCCCCGGCGTCGTCTCCGCCAGCGCCAGCCCGTCCAGCATCTCGCCCGGCTTCAGCCAGGCATAGTGCTGCACGGCCGTCTGCGCCACATAGGCCAGCACCGCATAGGCGCCGCCGAAGGTAACGACCGCCATGCGGGAGAAAAAGGAGAAGATCGCGCCGAAGACATTGGTTTCGCCGCTCAAGGTTTCGGCAACGATATCCTTCGGCCCGTCCAAACCGTGGATCAGCAATAGCGGCGCCTGCCAGATCGCCAGCCAGCAAAAAAGGGTGAGAAGGGTTTTCCGCATGCGGACACTTCGCAGAAGGCTTTTGCCGGTGCCCGCAAGCGAAAACCGAGGCAATCGCGGTCGCCATTGATCGTCGCGGTAGGCGCGGTGGAGCACCCGGCCGTAGCCCGCAAGACCGGCCAGAAGCACCACAAGCGGAAACGGCAGGTCGAAGACGAACAGCAGCACGAAGCTGGCGATGGCGACACCGACGTGAAACCGCATCTTCAGCGCCCGGCTGCTCAGCCGCATCAGTGCCTGCAGCACGATTGCCAACACGCCGGCCTTGATGCCGAAGAAGACGATCGCCAGCAGGTTGGTGTCGTGAAACAGCGCATAGAAGGCCGACAGCGCCAGGATGACGGCAAAGCCCGGCAGGATGAACAGGAGCCCCGCAACCAAGCCACCGCGCCAACCATGCAGCAGCCAGCCAATATAGGTGGCAAGCTGCTGTGCCTCCGGTCCCGGCAGCAGCATGCAGTAGCTCAGCGCATGCAGGAAGCGCTCCTCATCGATCCAGCGCTTCTCGTCGACCAGAACGCGATGCATCAGCGCGATCTGCCCGGCGGGGCCGCCGAAGCTCAGAATACCGATACGCGCCCAGACGCGTATAGCCTCAGAAAAGACCGGTTTAGGCGCTATGTCGCCCGTCGTCGAAACTCCGGCCGTGCCAGTCAACGCTCTCTGCCTTCGCTTTTTGCTGAAAAATTCGTCACGAGCGTCCTTGACTCGTTTGGAGCCCAACCCTAAATCTCCGTCGCTAGCACTCGCCGAGGCTGAGTGCTAGCAAGCCCCATACGGATCCCCCGCTGATCCGTGAAGTCATTTGATCGAGGGATTAGACAATGGCAAGCACCAATTTCCGCCCCCTTCATGACCGTGTCGTCGTTCGTCGCGTCGAGTCTGAAGAAAAGACCAAGGGTGGCATCATCATTCCGGACACCGCCAAGGAAAAGCCGCAGGAAGGCGAAATCGTCGCCGTCGGCTCTGGCGCCCGCGATGAATCCGGCAAGGTCGTAGCACTCGACGTCAAGGTTGGCGATCGCGTTCTGTTCGGCAAGTGGTCCGGCACCGAAGTCAAGCTCAACGGCGAAGACCTTCTGATCATGAAGGAAGCCGACATCATGGGCATCATCGGCTAATCTAGCCGGTTCCCCTTTTCCGATACAGCTGACGGGCCATAAACCCGGACAACGCGAATTCAGGAGTTTCAAACAATGGCAGCTAAAGAAGTAAAATTCGGCCGCAGCGCCCGCGAAAAGATGCTTCGTGGCGTCGACATCCTCGCTGACGCAGTGAAGGTCACGCTCGGCCCGAAGGGTCGTAACGTCGTTATCGACAAGTCCTTCGGCGCTCCGCGCATCACCAAGGACGGCGTCACCGTCGCCAAGGAAATCGAACTCGAAGACAAGTTCGAAAACATGGGCGCCCAGATGGTCCGCGAAGTTGCTTCGAAGACCAACGACATCGCCGGCGACGGCACCACGACCGCAACTGTTCTCGCCCAGGCCATCGTTCGCGAAGGCGCCAAGGCAGTTGCAGCCGGCATGAACCCGATGGACCTGAAGCGCGGCATCGATCTCGCCGTTGCTGAAGTCGTCAAGGATCTCCAGGCCAAGGCCAAGAAGATCAACACTTCGGAAGAAGTCGCACAGGTCGGCACCATCTCCGCAAACGGCGAAAAGCAGATCGGTCTCGATATTGCTGAAGCCATGCAGAAGGTCGGCAACGAAGGCGTCATCACGGTTGAAGAAGCCAAGACCGCCGAAACCGAACTCGAAGTCGTCGAAGGCATGCAGTTCGACCGCGGCTATCTCAGCCCCTACTTCGTGACCAATCCGGAAAAGATGATCGCCGACCTCGAAGACGCGTTCATCCTGCTCCACGAGAAGAAGCTCTCGAACCTGCAGGCCATGCTTCCGGTTCTGGAAGCCGTCGTTCAGACCGGCAAGCCGCTCCTCATCATCGCTGAAGACGTCGAAGGCGAAGCTCTTGCTACGCTCGTCGTCAACAAGCTGCGCGGTGGTCTGAAGATCGCTGCCGTCAAGGCTCCGGGCTTCGGCGACCGCCGCAAGGCCATGCTGGAAGACATCGCCATCCTGACGGGCGGCACTGTCATCTCCGAAGACCTCGGCATCAAGCTTGAGTCGGTTACGCTCGACATGCTCGGCCGCGCGAAGAAGGTTTCGATCTCCAAGGAAAACACCACGATCGTCGACGGTGCTGGCCAGAAGTCCGACATCGAAGGCCGCGTTGCCCAGATCAAGGCTCAGATCGAAGAAACCACCTCTGACTACGACCGCGAAAAGCTGCAGGAACGTCTTGCCAAGCTCGCTGGCGGCGTTGCCGTTATCCGCGTTGGCGGCTCGACGGAAATCGAAGTCAAGGAAAAGAAGGACCGCATCGACGACGCTCTGAACGCGACGCGCGCTGCTGTTCAGGAAGGCATCGTACCGGGCGGCGGCACGGCTCTGCTGCGCTCCTCCGTTAAGATCACCGTCAAGGGTGAAAACGACGACCAGGAAGCCGGCGTCAACATCGTTCGTCGCGCTCTGCAGGCTCCTTGCCGCCAGATCGCTGAAAACGCTGGTGATGAAGCCTCCATCGTTGTCGGCAAGATCCTCGACAAGAACGAAGACAACTGGGGCTACAACGCTCAGACGGGCGTCTACGGCGACATGATCGCCATGGGCATCGTCGACCCGGTCAAGGTCGTTCGCACGGCTCTGCAGGACGCAGCTTCGGTTGCTTCGCTGCTGATCACCACCGAAGCCATGATTGCCGAGCTGCCGAAGAAGGACGCTCCTGGCGGCATGCCAGGCGGCATGGGCGGCATGGGTGGAATGGACATGATGTAATAAGGCCTTAGCCTTATTACGACTGTTCAATCCGGCATCCGGAATTGACGAAGGGCGGCTCTCGGGCCGCCCTTTTTATTTGAGTCAAAGCGGTTACGATACTTGCAACATAAGATTTCATACCTGTGGGAATTTACAGAGTTTGCCCCATTGCTGTTTTCGGAAAAGCTCCTATAAATCGCAGCGCAGCGATTTGAGTGGGGATTGCTGATAAAAGTATGATTTCTACTTGATTTCAGCGCATGATGCGCAATTGGGTATGATCATAACCTTTTTGATAGATAATACGCCTAGATTTATTACTTAAGTTAACTTGGTGAACTAAGTTGGCGGTCCGAAAGTACGCCTACAGCGGATGGATTTGGCGCGGAGGTGGCTTCGCCAGCCCGTAGCTGTGGCAATATGCGGAGCGCCGCTCCGCCCAATAGTGCATGGAATTTCGATTGAAGCGCGCGCAGGGGAACCCGCGCCTCAAGTTGGGGAACATCTTGTTCAAGATCGCCAAAGCCAGCCTTGCCGCACCTTTTGCTCCGGGATCTCTGGAGTTCGACGGTCACGATCCCGATCTTCTGGCGCAGTTCTGCGTCACCGAAGGCTGGACCGGCGATCTGGCGAGCGGCATCATCAAGCTCGGCCAGTGGAGCACCATGCTGCATGGGCTGACCTCATCGGAATGCGGCCTGTTGAGCCTGATGCATTGCTACGACGCCAATGACCGCGCCCGTATCCTCGACCTGTTCGAGCAGGCGGCGACCACCTCCTCCAGCTTCTGCTATTCCACCATGGTGCTTGGCAGCTCCGGGCATCGCCAGCCGATCTTCTGCGTCGGCGAGTCGATCGGTACGGAAGGGAAACACGCCGGCAGCATGGTGGGCGTCTTCCTGTTCCCGCGCTTCAAGCTGGAGCCGGGCAGCCAGCTGGCGGCTCGGCAGTAGAGGCCTGGACGCAAAAGGCCGATCCTTTCGGACCGGCCTTCGATCTCACGCAGATAAGTTCAACATCAATCCCGCTTCGGAATATTCAGCCCGCGCTGGCTTGCCGGGCGGGCAGTCGAGCGCTCGACCCAATCCATGACAGATGGGAAACTGGCGAGCTCAAGAACCTCGCGGCCGCCGTAGAAGACGTCGACGCCGCGAACCCAGGGGAAGGTGGTGATGTCGGCGATGGTGTATTCGTCGCCCATGATCCACTGACGACCCTTCAGGCGGTCTTCCAGGACGCTGAGCAGACGCTTGGCCTCATCGCGGTAGCGTTCCACCGGATAGGAATTGTTGGCGACCTTGTCGGCGGCGAATTTGAAGAAGTGACCGAATTGGCCAAACATTGGGCCGATGCCACCCATCTGGAAGAACACCCATTGCAGCACTTCGTAGCGCCCGGCAGCATCCTTGGGGATGAGCTTGCCGGTCTTTTCGGCGAGATAGACGAGGATGGCGCCGGATTCGAACAGGCCGATCGGCTTGCCGCCGGGACCATTGGGATCAATGATCGCCGGAATGCGACCGTTCGGGTTCAGCGAAATAAACTCCGGCGATTTCTGGTCGTTGGTGCCGAAGGAAATCAGATGCGGCTCGTAGGGGAGTTCGAGTTCCTCGAGCGCGATCGAAACCTTGACGCCGTTCGGCGTCGGCAGAGAGTAGAGCTGGATGATGTCAGGATTGCTGGCAGGCCAGCGCTTTGTGATCGGAAATGAGGAGAGATCGGCCATAAGGGGTTTCCTTCCGAAAATTATGATTTGGCAGTGAATTCGCGCCACCATAACCGATAGCGCGTGGATGGGAAGAGTGATCGAAGAGTGTCACTGTTCAACAATAGTGAACTAATCGTGCGCAGTTGTTTATCTTTCCAACCACAGCGAAATCGCGAATAGATGGTTCCAGAAATCGTCACTCACAGTGCCGACCACCCTTACCGGAGACCGTCATGTCCAACACCAATAATGTCATCATCCTCGTGGCGCGCATCCTGCTCGCCTTCATGTTCATCTTCGCCGGCTTCGGCAAGCTGACCGATCCGGCCGGCACCGCCGGCATGATCGCTGGCGCCGGCATGCCCGCCGCCACGCTTCTCACCTATCTCGCCGGCGCCTTCGAATTCATCACCGGCGTCTGCGTTCTCCTCGGCTTCCAGATCCGCATCGTCGGCTGGCTGCTTGCCGCCTTCTGCATCTTCACCGGCATCGTCTTCCACCTGCCGACCGTCAACGTTCCGGATTTCCCGGCCGCCGCCAATGGCTGGATCAACGGACTGAACTTCGTCAACTTCCTGAAGAACGTCACGCTCGCCGGCGCCTACATCATGCTCGCCACCAACGGCCCGGGCGTCTATTCGCTCGACGCACGCCGCGGCACCTACGCTACCGCCTGATCGCCAGATACCTCCCAGACCAAAAGAGCCCGCCGTTTCAACGGCGGGCTTTTTCGTGACTGTATCGATGAAACGAGGTTCGGCCTTGAAGCGTGATACAATCGAGACTATCTTACTTTTGTCTTACACCAAGGATTCAGGTCGATGGCGCACGCCGAACAGATCATCACGACCGTCTCGACCAAGGGACAAGTCATCTTGCCGAAAGCCATACGCCAACGGCACGAATGGGATGCCGGTACGCGGCTGATCGTCGAAGAAACTGCGGACGGCGTGCTGTTGAAGCTGGCACCCGCCTTCGCCGCGACTCGGCCGGATGAGGTATTTGGACTGCTGCCCTTCAAGGGCGAGCCGAAATCCCTCGAAGACATGGAGGCCGGCGTGCTGGCCGAAGCCCAACGCCGCCATGATCGCTATTGATACCAATCTGATCGTTCGCTACCTGACCGGCGATCATCCCGAACAATCCCCGAGTGCCCGGGGGATCGTTGACGGCCAGGCCATCTTCGTGGCCGCTACCGTCGTGCTCGAAGTTGAATGGGTACTGCGCAGCACATACGGCTATCGCCCGACCGACGTCGCTCGCGCACTGAGAGCCTTCGGCGGCCTTCCCACCGTGACGGTGGAGGACGCCGCCCTTGTCGCGGCAGCGCTCGAACTGGCCGAAAAAGGGATGGATTTCGCCGACGCGCTGCATCTCGGCCGATCAGCACATTGCGAGGGCTTCGTTACCTTCGACCGGAAATTGGTGAAGGTGGCCAAAGCGGTCGGCTATGAGAGCGTCAGGGAGGCGTGACGAATGCCAGGATGGCTCGCTATACGTCAGCCAGCGAGCTTATCGAAGCATAGGAAGCGCAATCGGAAGCAGACAAGCAAGGTGCTATTCGTCAGGTATCGCTGCTCTTCGGTCCCGCATTTTGCACCGCAGCGATAATGCGCTGAACCATGGGATCGCCCTCGTGGTTCTCCTTGCGCGCACGCACAAGGCAGGCCTCGGAGCGCAGGATGATGCCGTCGGAGAGGATCTTCAGGTGGTTTGCCTTCAGCGTCGAGCCGGTGGAGGTGATATCGACGATGATATCGGCCGAGCCGGAAGCCGGCGCACCTTCGGTTGCCCCCAGGCTCTCGACGATGCGATAGAGTTGGATGCCATGCTGGCTGGAGAAGAACTGCTGCGTCAGCCGCCAGTATTTGGTGGCAACCGTCAGCCTGCGACCATGGCGGGTGCGGAAATCGGCGGCGACGTCGCCAAGATCGGCCATGGTATCGACATCGAGCCAGATATCCGGCACGGCGACCACGACATCGGCGTGGCCGAACCCGAGGCGAGCGCAGAATTCGACGCGACGGTCGGCATCCGCGAGGCCTTCGCGCACCAGATCCTCGCCGGTAACGCCGAAATCGACACTGCCATTGCCGATCTCGCGCGAGATTTCCGAGGCAGACAGGAAGGCTACCTCGACATCATCCCAGCCTTCGATGCGGCCACGATAGGAGCGGTCATTGCCGACGGCGACGATGGGCATGCCGGCGCGTTCGAAGATCGCGGAGCAATCGTCCTTCATCCGACCCTTGGAGGGAAGCGCAATGGTGATGGTCATCAGGCCGCCCTCGCGGTTTCGATCCGGTCGAGCCAGAGCGCGAAGCCGACGGCCGGAATATGGTCTTTTGCGCCGAGCAGTGTCAGCAGCCGATCAAAACGACCGCCGCCGACGAGTACCGCCGCCGATCCCTCCACCGTCACCTCGAAAACGAGACCGGTATAATAGTCGAGCGGACGGCCGAAGGCGGCGCGATAGTCGATAGAGCCGGCGTCGACGCCGGCATTGGCAAGGGCAGCGACGCGGGCGTCGAAACGCTCAAGCGCAGTCCCGAGCTTCAGCCCGGCGGCATCGGCAAATCCGGCCAGCGCCGAGGAAGCGTCGGCGAGCGGTACGCTCAGCGACAGGAACTCTTCCAGGACGCGGAAGGCCTCGTCGTCGAGACGGGTTTCCGACAGGACCAGCTTTTCGCGCAGACGGCGGGCGATTTCCAGCGGCGAGCGGCTGGCATTGGTGGAATAGCCGGTTGCCTGCATGGTGCTGTCGATGTGCATGACCAGCCCCTGCTCGTCGCCGCGCGTCAGGAAATCGAGCGCATGCGGATCGAGGCCGGTGACCGGCTGCGGGCTTGCGAGGCGCGCCAACAGGGTTTCAAGCTGCGTCATATTTCCGAAGGCATGGATCAACCGCTTCTGCCAGCCGGACGGCAGGCCAAGCGCCTGCACGACAGCCTCGAATACGGCTTGATCGCCTAGCGTAACCGCCAGCGCCTTGCCGGGCACCAACCGGTTGAGAATGGCGATGGCATCGCCGATAGCGCGGGCATCGGCGCTGGCGATATCGCGATCGCCGAGATCCTCGATGCCGGCCTGATAGAACTCATGGCCGCCTTCGCGACGCTGGCGAAAGATCTCGCCGAGATAGGAATAGCGCTTCGGCGTGCCGGTGGCGGTCTCTATATGCTGCAGGCAGACGGGAATGGTGAATTCTGGACGCAGGCAGAGGCTGGCGCCGGTCTCGCTCTCGGTCAGGAAGATGCGGCGGCGCAGATCCTCGCCCGCCATGTCGAGAAACGGCTCGGCCGGCTGGATGATCGGCGTGTCAACCCGATCCGTCCTGCGGGCGGCAAATTCGGCAATGAGATCACCGGCGAAATCGGGAAGATCGATCAGGGGCATTTATTCCGCCCTCTTGCGATCTTCCGCCTGCGCCGCCAAAATCGCCTGCACCTTGGCGACCAGATCGGCCTCAGGCACAGTCTCCTGCGCAACGCGGGCTTCGCGCCAGCTGGCATTGTCCTCGATCTCGCCGGAGAGACGCTTGCCTTCGATCAGGTCCTTGAGCTGCACGACGCCCTCGGCACGCTCGTCGCCACCCTGGATAATGGCAATCGGGCAGCCGCGGCGGTCGGCATATTTCAGCTGGTTGCCGAACTTCTTCCAGTTGCCCTGGAACATCTCGGCGCGAATGCCGGCGGCGCGCAGCTGCTGCGTAAAGCGCTGGTAACGGCCCATGGCCTCGACATCGCCGTCCATGACGGTGACGAGTACCGGCGCGATCACCTCGTCCTGGCCGAGTTTGCCAAGGTTCTTCAAGGCTGTCATCAGGCGCGACACGCCGATAGCGAAGCCAGTTGCCGGAACCGGCTGCCCCATGAAGCGCGACACCAGCCCATCATAACGCCCACCGCCGGCGACGGAGCCGAAGACGACCTTCTCGCCCTTTTCATTGGTGACGTCGAAGGTGAGTTCGGCCTCGTAGACGGGGCCGGTATAATATTCGAGGCCGCGCACGACGGAGGGATCGATCTTGATGCGGTCGGACTGATAGCCGGCGCTGGTGACGAGGCTGCCGATGAAGTTCAACTCCTCGACGCCTTCGCCGCCTTTGGACGTGCCGGCGACCAGCTCGGCGAGCTGTGCGGCACTTTCGGCATAATCCTTGATGCCGACGAAAAAGAGCACCTTGTCGATTTGCTCGGCATTGAGCCCGGCACCCTTGGTGAAATCGCCGGACTCATCCTTACGGCCGGGACCGAGCAGCAGCGCGACTCCTTCCGGGCCGAACTTGTCGAGCTTGTCGATGGCGCGCAGCACGTTCAGGCGCTGACCGGCCTTGTCGTCGCCTCCGAGGCCGATCGCTTCGAGAACGCCGTCGAGGACCTTGCGGTTATTGACGCGGATGAGATAGTCGCCACGCTTGATACCCAGAGCCTCCAGCGTGTCGGCCATCATCATGCACATTTCGGCATCGGCCTGTACGCCGGGCGCGCCGATCGTATCGGCGTCGAACTGCATGAACTGGCGGAAACGGCCCGGACCCGGCTTCTCGTTGCGGAAGACGTAGCCGGCGCGATAGGTGCGATAGGGAAGCTGGATCTCGTTGAAATTCTCCGCGACATGACGGGCAAGCGGCGCCGTCAGGTCGTAACGAAGCGACATCCACTGCTCGTCATCATCCTGCAGCGAGAACACGCCCTCGTTCGGACGGTCGCTGTCGGGCAGGAATTTGCCAAGCGCATCGGTATATTCAAGCAGCGGTGTTTCCATCGGATCGAAGCCATAATGCTCGTAAACTGCCCGGATCTTAGCAGTCATCTCGTTGACGGCGCGAATATCGCTCGCCGAACGATCGACAAAGCCACGCGGCAGGCGGGCCTTGAGCTTTTGCGGTTTCTTCTGTTTGTCGCTCATCTGTAGGGTAATCCGGTACGGGAACAGTGGCGGTTAACTAGCGGATTGGGCGGGATGCGGCAAGGATTGTTGTATGTTGTCAGTGGTCAAATCGGACAAAACTGACGGTGACAAACCGATGCGAACTCCCTATATTTGGGATACACGCATCCCAACCCTTTCCGAGAGCCGCTTCAATGAGCAAGCAAACAGCCATCCGCCTGCCGGATGAGACCTATGAGCGCCTGCAGGCTCTGGCCGAACGCACTGGCCGCACAGCGACCTATTATATCCGTCAGGCCATCGAAGCACATCTGGACGATCTGGAAGATGTGTATCTGGCTGAGCGGGCCATGGAGCGGATCAAGAACGGCGAAGACGAGATCATAAGCTCCGAGGAATTCTGGCGTGGCTTGGACAATTGAGTATGCCCGATCGGCCCGCAAATTTGTTGAAAAACTCGACCCAAAGACTCGCAGCAGAATAAGAACGTTCCTGGAAGAGCGCCTTTCAAGCCTGCATGACCCACGCCAAGTCGGTGATGCCTTGCAGGGTGCACGACTGGGAAACTATTGGCGCTATCGGGTTGGTGACTATCGGATCATCTGCGACCTGCAGGATAGCCGGCTAGTCGTACTGGTCGTCGAAATCGGGAACCGTCGCGACGTCTATCGTTGAGCAGCAGCCTCTACGGCGTGTTCAGCGTGTTATGGTGAAGATCAAGGATAGAAAAGCCGTGGCCTACGCAATCAGCCTGAAATGCACGAACGATACGGCGACCCCCGTCCTCGATCTCTGGCGCGAAGCCAGTCGCTTTGAAACCGCCCCGTCGATGCAGGCTTTGAATTACCCACCGCATCTGACGCTTGCCATCTACGGAGATATCGCACCGGAACAGCCCCTTGAGGTCGTGCGAAAAGTCTTTCGCGACACTCCGTCAATCTCGGTGGAGTTTTCAGGCATCCACCATTTCCCAAATGAGACGCTGGTGCTTTGGGCACGGCCGGTCGATGACAGCGTCTTGCGCCGCATGCACCAGGCTATTCATCGGGAGATCGACCCGATGCTGTGTCATGAGCATTATCGTCCCAGCCATTGGCGGTCGCACTGCACGATCGCCATGAACATTCCGAAGGAGGCAGCTGCGGCGGCGCTGAGATGGGCGGCTGAAACACCGGCAAGATTTGCCGTGACGTTCGACATTGCCGATTACATCGGATTTCCCCCTGTCGAAATCCTGGAAGAGGTCAAATTACTGCCTTGATACCGCGCCAGGATCGGTTCAGTGCAATTTGCACTTGCCTTTCACAGGCATGCACTTAGGGTTTGCCCATGCGCCTCTTCGCCACTCTGACAATGCTGATTGCCTGGCTGATCTACGGCGCCATGCCGGCGTTGGCGGCCTGTCCGATTTGCGATTCCGAGATGACGATGTCGGTAACCGCCAGCATGAGCATGGATGACACTATGGCCGGCATGCATGGCATGGCCGATCATAGCGCGATGACCAAGCAAGCGGACAAGAAGCCGGACAATCCCTGCGCCGGCGGCATGGCGCATGTGCCATCCTGTGCGGCCTGTCTTGCCGTTGCGCCTTCACTGACGCTGGATGACGGCCGCGTGCTGGCATTCACCTATCCGGCACCCACGCATGGCCAACGGCTTGCCGATTCCCGTCCCGCGCCGACGGCACCGCCTCCCCGCTTCGCCTGATACGCATCTGACTTCATCCCACTTGCGAAGCGACCCTTCGCCAGAAATTCAGATACCGTTCCGAAACGGAAGGAACTCACATGTCTATTTCCAAATCCATCATCCTCGCCGGCGCTCTTGCGCTTGCGTTCTCGCTCCCCACCCTCGCCGAAGACATGAAAAGCATGGATATGAGCAAGCCGATGGGCGACCAGGGCGCATCCAGCAAAGCGTTCAACGATGCCATGGGTAAAATGCACAGCAACATGATGCTCACCTATAGCGGCGATGCTGACACGGATTTCGTCCGTGGCATGATCCCGCATCATCAGGGCGCCATCGACATGGCCAAGATCGAGCTCAAATATGGCAAGGATCCGGAACTGCGCAAACTGGCGGAAAACGTCATCAAGGCGCAGGAAGCCGAAATCAAGGGCATGAACGCCTGGCTGAAGAAGCACGGCAAATAAGCCGGATTGCAACAGATCGAGGGGCGGCATTTCCGTCGCCTCTCGTCGCGCCTAGATTTCTTCGGGTTTCGAGCGGTGAAACACCCGATCCAACCACCCGGCAACCGCCCTGATCCTGATAGCGTTGCGAAGCTCGGCATGCGTCAGCAGCCATACTTCCCGCACGGGCAAGCTCCTATCATCGGTGTCGACGCGATAAAGCCCCTCGACACGTTCGGCCAGAATTTTGGGCAACAGCGCCCGGCCCAATCCGGCGACGGCGGCCTGAAGCAGGGCTTCCGCATCATTCACGGCGAGAGCGGCGGCACCCGATTTTTCTGCCTGTTCGGCGATCCAGCGGACATGCGGCAAATGCGTCATCCCCTCCTCATAAACCAGCCAGGGAAGTCTTTCCGCATCATCCTGTTTCCCGGCCGCGACGTAGATTGCGTAGTCAAGGCTCGCGATCCGCCGCGCCACGACTTTGCTGTTGGTGATATCGGAGGGACGGGCAAGACGGATCGCCATATCCGCCTCACGGCGGGTCAGATTGAAATTGCGGGCATCGCCGATGAGTTCGAGCTGCAACCCGGAATGCTGTGACAGAAGCTCGGCCGTAGCCGGGATCAACAGGCGGCTAATGAAGGAAGGCGGCGCCGTCAGGCGTACCTTGCCGAGCGCTGTGATATCCGCCGCCTCCAGCGCCCCTGAAAGCGCCATGACCTCCGCCTCGACCGCCTCAGCCCGCGCCACGACAATGTCGCCCGCCGGCGTCGGTGTCATTACGCCACCCGCGTCGCGCTGAAAAAGCGCCGCACCGAACTTTTCCTCCAATATCCGCAAGCGGCGGCCGACCGTCGTTGCGTCCGTCTTGATCTCCCGGCTCGCCGCCGCAAAGGAGCCGCCCCGCGCCAGAGCGAGAACATAACGCAGATCGTTCCAGTCGATATCGTGCACTTTTGCAGCTTTCTTCAGCAAATTTACTGCATGTAATTGCATTATTGCAGTCATAGGCTCCGAAGGTCCAGCAAGGAGACTACGATGACATTATTCGCTGTTTTGTTTGAAGACGACCGGCAACAGGCCGCCGAGATACGGCAGAAATATCTGGAACGTCATTTCGACTTCCTGCAGGCGAATGCGGCCCTTATCAAGACGGCAGGGCCACTCAGCCGGCAGGGCGATGCATTTGCTGGCGGCCTGTGGCTGGTCGAGGCGGATGATGCAGCAGAGGTCGACCGGCTGGTGAAAGAGGATCCGTTCTGGTCAACCGGGCTCCGGAAATCCGTGCAGATCCTGGTCTGGAACCGGGTCTTTGCGGACGGCACCCGTTTGCCTCGGCAACAAATGCCGCCGCCTTCCGTCACTCCATAACCTGCGGCAGCCGCGCCGCGAGCAGATCGATGACCGCGCGGGTCTTGAGCGGCAGATGCGGCGTCTGCGGCCAGACAGCATAGGCATGGAAGGTCAGGCCGGACAGATCCGTCAGCACGGGAGCAAGATTGCCGGCCAGCACCTGGCCTCGTATCAGCCAGCAGGGTAGCAACGCGGCTCCCATTCCAGCGGCGGCGGCATCGGCCATCACTTCGAGATCGTCGAACCGCAACCGTGTCTTCGGCATATATTCGATGTCGACGCCATCGGCCCGCGGGAAGGTCCAGATCTTCACCTCGCCTGCGCGGGCATAAGCGATGAGATCATGATCCTCGAGGTCGGCGATCGCCTGCGGTGTCCCCCGCTTTGCGAGATAGGCGGGCGAGGCACAGACCACCATGCGATGCCGCGCCACCCTGCGCGTCACCAGCCCGGCGCTATCCCGCAGCGGACCGTTGCGGATGGCGAGATCGAAGCCCTCGTCGAGAAGATCGACAACACGGTCGCTGAAGGAAAGATCGAGTTCGAGGTTCGGATGAGCGCGGGCAAGCTCCATCAGCAACGGCGCGATACAGCGGCGGCCGAAAAGCACGGGCATAGAGATGCGCAAGCGTCCGGCCACCTCGCGTTTGCCGGATTCCAGCATCGCCTCGCCCGACTGTATCTCGTCCAGCGCCCTGCGGCAGCGCTCGTAGAAGGCCTGCCCCTCATCCGTCAGGCTTTGCGTGCGGGTGGTGCGGTGAAAGAGCCTGACGCTCAGGCGTCTCTCAAGCTTGGCGATGGTCTTGCCGATCGCCGAGCGCGACAGGTTCATGCGGGCCGCTGCCGCTGAGAAGCCGCCGGCCTCCACCGCCTCCACAAATTCCGGAATGCCGTTGAGCATGTCATTCATCGCTATTGTTTCCCAGAAGGAACCAGTCAGTGGAAATCATATCGCCACTGGCGACCATTTCGCAACGATATAGTGACCTCCGTGCTTTCAATTTCTCGCAGGAGATCATTATGACGAAGACCATGCGACGCTGGACACTGGACACCTTCGGCGTCAATGCCCCTTTCAGCCTCACCGAGACCGACGTGCCCTCGCCTGCCCGCGGCGAAGTTCTTGTGCGGACCAAAGCGGTTTCGCTGAACTATCGCGACAAGCTGATGCGGGAAAGCGGGATGGGACTGCCCGTCCAGTTTCCCTTCGTACCCGCATCCGACATGGCGGGCATCGTCGAAGCGGTCGGCGAAGGGGTAACGCGGTTTGCACCCGGCGACCGGGTCATCTCTACCTTTCACCCCGGCTGGATCGACGACAAGCCACCCGGCAATGCACGCAATCCGCCCTATCAGTCGCTTGGCGGCTTTTACCCCGGCGTGCTTGCCGAATATGTCGCCTTTCCCGAGGACTGGTTCGTCGCCGCGCCGACAAGTATCGACGATAGCGAGGCGAGCACCTTGCCCTGCGCCGGCCTGACGGCCTGGTTCGCACTGGTAGAACGCGGCAAGATCAAGCCCGGCGATACCGTACTCGTCCAGGGAACCGGCGGGGTGTCGATGTTCGGGTTGCAGATCGCGGCGGCACAAGGTGCCGATGTCTTCGTGACGTCATCCGGCCCCGAAAAGCTGGCACGGGCAAAGGCCCTCGGCGCCCGCCATGGCATCGATCGCAACGCTGAGGATTGGGTGGAGGCGGTCTATCGCCTCACCAATGATCGCGGCATCGACCACATCTTCGAAATCGCCGGCGGGCCGCATCTCGGCCAATCGCTGAAAGCAGTGGCTGTGCATGGCCGGATCTCGGTTATCGGCGTGCTCGAAGGATTTGACCTATCGGGGCCGGCTGGACCGGTATTACTGAAGTCTCCGGTCATTCAGGGCATCTCCGTCGGCCATCGCCGTGCACTGGAGGATTTCGTCCGCGCTGTCGACCGGATCGGCCTGAAGCCCGTCATCGATCATCGCTACACCTTCTCCGAGGTTCCCGCCGCCTTCGACCATCTCGATCACGGTGCCTTCGGCAAGATCGTCATCGAACTCTGACGATAAACGCCGCCGCCTCCATTACGAGAGGCGGCGGCGCTTTCATTCCCAGTTTAAGCCTTCGGTTCGAAAGGCTGCGGAACGCGCGCAGCACCCTGGCGGGCGAGCATCCAGCCAGGATATTCCGGAGCAAGCGCGCTGACCTCGTCCAGCTTGGCGATATCCTCGGCATCGAGCTTGAGCTTGACGGCGGCGAGGTTCTGGTCGAGCTGATCGAGGCGCTTGGCGCCGATGATAATGCTGGTGACAAAGGGTTTTGCCAAAATCCAGGCGAGTGCCACGGTGGCGACGCTGGCGCCATGCTTCTCGGCCACGTCCCGCATGGCGGCGACGCAGGCCCAGGCGCGATCCTTGTCGACCGGCGGGAAGTCGAAGCTGGTGCGACGGCCCTCGCCATTGCCCGGCGCGCCGGGGCCGAACTTACCGGAGAGCAGACCGCCGGCAAGCGGCGACCACACCATCAGACCAAGCTTCTCCTCCGCCATCAGCGGCACGACCTCGCGCTCGAGATCACGACCGGCGATGGAGTAGTAGGCCTGCACCGTCTCGAAGCGAGCAAAGCCCCGGCGTTCGGAAATGCCGAGCGCCTTGGCGATACGCCAGGCCTGCCAGTTGGACACGCCGACATAACGCACCAGTCCGCGCGAGACGAGATCGTCCAGCGTGCGCAGGGTCTCATCGATCGGCGTGACCGTATCCGTGGCATGGATCTGGTAAAGGTCGATATGGTCGGTCTGCAGCCGCTCGAGGCTGGCCTGGATCGAATCCATGATATGGCCGCGCGAGGCGCCGCGATCATTGGGCTTGTCGCCCATGACGCCATAGACCTTGGTGGCGATGATGACGTCCTTGCGCGGCACGCCGACATTCTTCAGCGCCTGGCCGAGCAGCTTTTCCGAATTTCCGAAGGAATAGACGTCGGCGGTGTCGATGAAGTTGACACCGGCGGCGAGCGAGTTTTCAACGATTTTGTCGGCCAGTGCCTGGTCGACATCGGCGATGGCGCCCCAGGTGCTGCCTGGATTGGCCTCGCCGAAGGTCATGGTGCCGAGGCAGAGTTCGGAGACGAACATGCCGGTATTACCGAGCTGATTATAACGCATCTGAGAAAATTCCCTTGTGGTCCGCCGGAAGGCGGCTTCCGGCCGGTGAATCCTGATCTCTTGGCAATTGGCCTCGGCACGACAGCCACTCATCCGTGCTGTCTTGGGGAGGTCCGGAGACGATCGTCGAGGGGCGGTCCTACCGCTACCTTGATGATATCGACATAATGCACCGGAATCTGATTTCAACGCGAGACCCGGTGCCAATCACAATACGGTTACCTCAGCTTTGCTCTTGCCTCCCCATCATCGCGCGATAGAATCCCGCCTTCATCCAATCCGCAAGGACGGACAGGCCCATGCCGCAACGCCCGCTGACCACCATCGGCTTCGATGCCGACGACACGCTCTGGCAGAACGAGCAATTCTACCGGCTCACCGAACGGCAGTTCGCCGAATTGCTCGCCGATCATGCTGAAAGCGAGAACATTTCCCAAAAACTGCTGGAAGCCGAAAAGCGCAATCTGAACCACTATGGCTTCGGCATCAAAGGCTTCACGCTTTCGATGATCGAGACGGCGATCGAGATCACCAGGGGCGAGGTGCCGGCAACGGTGATCGCGCAAATCCTCGACATCGGCCGCGATTTGCTCACCCACCCGGTCGAAACGCTTCCCGATGTCCGTGGGACACTTGAAACTCTCTCAGGCAACTATCTGCTGGTGTTGATCACCAAGGGCGATCTCTTCGACCAGGAGCGCAAGCTTGCGCAATCCGGCCTCGGCGATCTCTTCGATGCCGTCGAAATCGTCTCCGACAAGAACGCCTCCACCTATCGCCGTATCTTCTCGAAAGTCGGCGATGGCCCGGAACGGGCGATGATGGTCGGCAACTCGCTCAAATCCGACATCGTGCCGGCGCTTGCCGCCGGCAGCTATGGCGTCTTCATTCCGCACGAGCTCACCTGGATCTTCGAACATGTCGAAGAACCGACGCAGGCCCCGCGATTCCACAAGATCGGATATCTTGGGGAACTGCACGGCATCATCGAGGGACTATCCTGAGACCTTCATTGTACCGGTTTCGCCCGTGGCGGGAACAATGACGGACCTTGGTCGGCGGGCTTGTCCTGCTGCTGCGTGGCCGGCGGATTGGGATCGATCAGGATCTCATAGGGTGCGCCGAGGCCGCGGCGGCGGGTAACACGGGAATAATAAGGCTTGATCAGCCATGTCGTGTCTTCATTGACGGTGACGTCGGCGGTCATGCCGTCCTCGTCGGTGCCGAAGAAGGATTCATCATCGTTCGAGGAAAGATCGAAGATCGCCATGAAGGCATATTTGCTTTTCGAGCTGAAGGTGACGCGGACGTGCTGGCCCTTCTTCAGCGGCAGCGTATAGACCTTGCCCTTGCCGAATTTCGTCCAGCCGGTCAGCTTCTCCAGCACGGCGGGAAAGCCAAGCTTTTCCACGGTCTCGCCACGGTCGAGTTGCGGAAACTGGAGCTGCGGCTCCTCACCCCTCGGGCTGTCGTTGCTCTGGGTCGCCTGCGCATGGGCGACCTGACCGACCGGCAGAGCGAAGGCAAGCAGGGAAAAAGCAAGAACCAGACGTCTCATGGCCGCACCAATGCGCTGCGCATCGCCTCCACCTCTTTCCGGCAATAGCAGCCTTCGATGTGATCGTTGACGAGGCCCATGGCCTGCATGAAAGCGTAGACCGTGGTCGGGCCGACGAAGGTCCAGCCGCGCTTTTTCAAATCCTTCGAGATCCGCACGGAGACTGGCGTCGTCGGATTGGCGGCGATGGTCGCATAGTCGACCAAGACGGGGCGCTCCTCGGCCGTCGGCTCGAAACCCCAGAAATAGCGGGCGAGCGAGCCGAATTCGGCGCGCAGCTCGATGGCGCGGCGGGCATTGTTGATGGTGGAGACGATCTTTCCACGATGGCGGATGATGCCGGCATCGACGAGGCAGCGCTCGATATCGGCATCGCCGAACGTCGCCACCTTGTCGAAATCGAAACCGGCGAAGGCGGCGCGGAAATTCTCGCGCTTGCGCAGGATCGTCAGCCAGGAGAGGCCGGACTGGAAACCCTCCAGGCAGATCTTTTCGAACAGCCTGATATCGTCGATGACAGGGCGGCCCCATTCCTGGTCATGATAGAGCAGATATTCCGGCAGATTGCCGTGCCAATGGCAGCGGTCCTTACCGTCCTCACCGGTGATGATGCCCGTTCCGGCCATATTCGTGCTTCGTCCCCTATTTCAGAGCGTGATCGCGAAAACAGCTAAACAGCTATCGGATAAGATCAGGCCAATCAAATGCTTAAGATCGAGAGGACAATTTGAAGGCAAATCATCTCGATTCACGGTTTACCATTTGCAAACCGTCTTTCCAAACCAAGTCGTAACCCTGACAAAAGGTTTATCGGTTTCGCGGCATTTTAATGAACAGCCATTTACCATTCGCTGGCGCGCAAATGTCACCATATTCGGGACCGGGCGCAATTACGCCCATCCTCGGCCCATTTGTAGAGAGTTTGTCCGATGATGAGACAACGCATTTTATTTGCCGCGGGCGCATTGAGCCTGCTTTCATCCAGCGCCTTCGCCGATGATCGCTACCAGTCCCGCCCGCCCGTGATCGTCAGCCCTGACCTCACCGCCCCCTGGGTGATGCAGCTCGGCGGCGGCAATGTGCAGCCGGCCGTCTATCCCGTTCGCCCGGCGGCGCGGCAGGCGGCCAATCCGCAGGCACAGCGCGCAATCCAGCCGCGCGGCCTGTTCGCACGCCCCGCCGTGCAGCAGGTCGCAGTCGTCAGGCCGCAATATCCGGCAATCCGTGGCCAGCTCGATCCGCAATTCCTGCCGCAGGTGGTCGATTACCAGACCAAGGAAAAGCCGGGCACCATCGTCATCGACACCAACAATCGCTTCCTCTATCTGGTGATGGACGGCGGTCAGGCACGACGCTATGGCGTCGGCGTCGGCAAGCCCGGTTTCGAATGGGCTGGCGCCCATACCGTCACCCGTAAGCAGGAATGGCCGGACTGGACACCGCCGCGCGAAATGGTGGTGCGCGAAGCCGCCAAGGGTCACTATCTGCCGGCGCGCATGGATGGCGGCGAAGCCAATCCGCTCGGCGCCCGCGCCATGTATCTCGGCTCCACCCTCTACCGCATCCACGGCACCAATGCTCCCTGGAGCATCGGCAGCGCCGTGTCCTCCGGCTGCATCCGCCTGCGCAATGAAGATGTCATCGACCTCTACAACCGCGTGAAGGTCGGGACGCGGGTCATCGTCATGTGACGGGCAACAAGATTGCTGCGCACGGCACTGGTCGGGCGCGGCAATGCTATTGCCGGATTGCTATAACCCGATAGTAATAAGCTGGCCCTCGTCAGAATAGACAGCCGCTCCAGCGGCTCGGTCTTTATCATACGCAATTTGATCTTGATCCTCTCCCGCGTTTCGCTAGTTTCTTGGCTGGTAAACGGAGAGGGGAATCACGGATGAAATCAATACTACCGGTCGTGGCGGCGGCGGGCATCGCCGTGTCGTGTCTCACGGCGGCGTCTGATGCCGCGGCCTTCACAGCCTCTGCGCCTCATGTCGCGCAGGCGCTGCCCAGCAATGTGATCCGCGTATCGACCGCACCGCAGGGACAGGTCAAGCCGCAGTTTCAGCGGCGGGTCGTGCGGTTGGTAACCAACGAGGCGCCGGGGACGGTCATCGTCGATACGAACAACAAATTTCTCTATCTCGTCGAGGGCAGCAATCGGGCGCGGCGCTACGGCATCGGCGTCGGTCGCGACGGCTTTGGATGGTCAGGGGTCGTCAAGGTCGGCCGCAAGGCGGAATGGCCTGGCTGGACGCCACCGCCGGAAATGATCGCTCGCGAGGCCAAGAAGGGTCATAAGCTGCCCGCCTATCAGGAAGGCGGCGAGGACAATCCGCTCGGCGCCCGCGCCATGTATCTCTATCGCAACGGCAACGACACGGCGTTTCGCATTCACGGCACCAACCAGCCCTGGAGCATCGGGCTCAACATGTCGTCCGGCTGCATCCGCATGATGAACAAGGACGTCACCGATCTTTACGAGCGCGTGCCCATCGGCACCAAGGTCATCGTCGTCGGCCCCGGCAACAAGCAGGGCGAAGTCAGCTACGAGGATCGCGGCGTCGACATTCTGCGGACGATGTTCGGCGGGTAGTTAAGCGACGGAGTGGCCGCATACCAGTGCGGCCACTCCACTGTTGCGCAGGTGTAACATTCCCAAACTTATCGCCTCAGAGGGCGGCGAAATGGTCGTTCCCTTTCAGTCTGATGTCAGTTTTCGCGCCTAAGCCGAGGCAAGCCACAGCGCGCCGCAATAGAACTGTCATAGAAGCACGCTTAGATGGCGGCATTCGCATCCGGGGGCTTCATATGCGTCGTGCATTTCGCATCAAACAGCCGGCTGTTGCCGCGCTTGCGCTTTCAGCTTTTGTCTTCGCCGCCAATTCTGCTTCGGCGGAAATGCAGTTTTCAGCCTATGGGGGTATCCAGGGCGCGACCGGCAGCAACGTCAAGACGTCGGACGGCGCCAATTTCGATCCCGACTGGTCGGGAAAATCCTTCAAGATGCCACCCTATTTCGGCTTTCGCGGCATCTTCTGGCTCGACGATTTCAACAAGTCGAACTGGGGTATCTCGCTCGACTACACCCACGCCAAGGTCTACGGCAATCTCGGCAATACGCCCGGCTGGTCGCATTTCGAGTTCACCGACGGCCTGAACATGCTGACGCTGAATGCGCTCTATCGTTTCCAGGATCCGGGCCGCAAATGGACGCCCTATGTCGGCCTCGGCGCCGGCATCAACGTGCCGCATGTCGAAGTCACCCGCGCCTCCGGCCGGACCTTCGATTACCAGTTCGGCGGAGCCTCACTGCAGGCGCAGGCGGGCGTCAGCTACCAGATCAGCCAGCACTGGGCGACCTTCGTCGAATACAAGGGCAATTACAATTTCGTCGACAATGTCTCGATCGACAGCGGCGATACGCTGAAGACCAAGGTCTTCACCAACGCCATCAATTTCGGTGTGTCGTTCAATTTTTGATGTGAACGGACGGAGCATTGTCGCCCCAGGGCCGGTTCCGGCTCTGGGGTTCCTGTGCTAAGCAATAGCCCATGAGCTTTTCCTATTACCAATGCGACTGGATCCATCCGGAAAACGATGAACCGGTCATGATCTACTACGAAGTGGACGACGCGGGCGTCGTTCCCCGGCTGATCGACGTGTTCGCCGATGGACGCCGGCAATGCATGTCCGTCACTGACTTTTCCGGGCAGAAATACAAGACGGCCAGCATCACCAGCCTGGTGGAAGGCTCATTCTATGACGGTGTCGCCGGCCTACTCGACGGCACCTTCTTCGAAGAGGGACAGGACCGGATCAGTCTGACCGCCATCGGCGCAGAGATCTTCGAGATGGAATGGCAGTCGCATCGGCCGTCTTCGTCTCACTGAAAATTCTAGGCCGCCGTTAGCTCCAGACCTTTCAGTTTCGCTGGCATCTCGCCGCCATAGGCCCAGTCCAGCAATTCGACCGTGTGCAGGATCGGTATGCCCGTTCCCGTCGCGATCTGCGTGATGCAACCGATATTACCGGTGGCGATCACATCGGCCTTCGTCGCCTCGAGGTTCCTGACCTTGCGCGCCTTCAACTCGGCGGAGATTTCCGACTGCATGATGTTGTAAGTGCCGGCCGAGCCGCAGCAGAGATGCCCTTCCGCCGGCTCGCGCACGGTGAAGCCCGCCGTCTTCAACAGCAGTTTCGGCGCCATGGTGATCTTCTGGCCATGCTGCAGCGAACAGGCGGAATGATAGGCGACGGTGATGCCACGCGGCATGTGCGTGGGCAGGTCGAGACCGGAGAGATATTCGGTGATGTCCTTGGCAAGCGCCGAAATCTTTGCGGCCTTGTCCGCATAGGCCGGATCGAGGCGCAGCTTGTGGCCATAATCCTTGATCGTCGTGCCGCAGCCGGAGGTCGTCACGATGATGGCGTCGAGCCCGCCGGCCTCGACCTCGCGCATCCAGACATCGACATTAGCGCGCACACTCGCCAGTGCCTGCTCCTCGCGGCCCATATGATGCACCAGCGAGCCGCAGCAGCTCTCGCCTTGCGGCACCACCACTTCGACGCCCAGGCGAGTCAGCAGCCGGATGGTTGCCTCGTTGATGGCGGGATCGAGCACCGGCTGGGCGCATCCAGTCAGGATCGCCACCCGCCCGCGTCGTTCCGCTTGCGGCTGATGTCGCCCGGGCTTGGCAAAGGATGACGGCGCCGGGATGGATCGCGGCGCGAGATCGAGCATGGCGGCGAAGGGTTTCAGGGCCGGAATGCGTCTCATCAGACCCTTGAATGGCCGGGCCAGGCGCGCAAGGTTGAGCGCCAGACGGAAACGGCCGGGATAGGGCAGCACCGCCGCCAGCGTGTTGCGCGTCAGCCGGTCGAGCAAGGGCCGCTTGTAGGTTTCCTCGATATGAGCGCGGGCGTGGTCGATCAGATGCATGTAATCGACGCCGGAGGGACAGGTGGTGACGCAGGCGAGGCAGGACAGACAGCGGTCGATATGCGTCACCACTTCCGCGTCGGCCGCCCGGCCGTTTTCCAGCATATCCTTGATCAGATAGATGCGGCCGCGCGGGCTATCGAGCTCGTTGCCAAGCGTCACATAGGTCGGACAGGTGGCGGTGCAGAAGCCGCAATGCACGCATTTGCGCAGGATCGCCTCGGATTCGGCCACATGCGGATCGGCAAGCTGAGCAAGGGTGAAATTGGTTTGCATCAGGCAGTTTTCCCCATCACGTCATCTTCCCCGGATTAAAGATCCCGACAGGATCGAACTTTTCCTTCACGCGCGCAGACAACAGCGCCACGGCATCCGGTTGCGGCTGGAAAGCCGATGTCGTCGCGCGGGCGGCAGGCGTGGCGCGCAGCAAGGTCGCATGGCCGCCGCCAAGGGCGTGGATATAGCGGCGGACGAGATCACCTTCCGGCTCCGATTCCATCCGCATCCAGACAAGGCCGCCCTGCCAGTCGTAATAGGCATCGACGCCGGCATCGAGACGAAGGGCGGCGACGAGCTGATGACCGATGCTGGGGGCGACGGAAACGCGCCAGACAGGGCGCATCGTGCCGTCCGCATAGGGCTTCACGTCGCGGATCTCGCGCCAGAGCCTGCGGCTGTCCGCCTCGGCGAGCCGCGTAACCGAGCCGAGACGGCCCATGGCGGCAGCCAGTTTTTCGGCCCTGACCGAGACCGAACCTGAGAGGCCCTCGATGCGCAGCACGGTCGCCTCGCCTTCTGGCAGCTTGCCGTCGAGAAAGGTCCAGCGGACGGTCAAAGGCAGATGCGCGGCGCCCGATATGTCGAGCGGCAGCGCCATCACCGCCGCCATGGCATTTGCCGCCTCGGCGTCGTTCAGGCCGGAAACGACGATCGTCTCCTCGGTCTTCGGTCGTGGCGGCACGCGGAAAGTAACTTCAGTGAGGAGGCCGAGCGTACCGTGCGAACCGGCCATCAGCTTGACCAGATCGAGACCGGTGACGTTCTTCATCACCCGCCCGCCGGCCTTGACGATCTCACCCTTGCCGTTGACGAAACGGACGCCGAGCAGGCTGTCGCGGGCAGCACCGCTGATGAAACGGCGAGGACCGGAGACATTGGCGGCAAAGACGCCGCCGATCGTCGGCTCGCCCTTGGTGGCCAGCAATGGCCGGTGATCCATCGGCTCGAAGGCCATCATCTGGCCGCTCTCGGCGAGCGCCGCCTCGACTTCGGCAACGGGCGTTCCCGCCCGTACGGTCATCACCATCTCGCCCGGATTATAGGCGACGATGCCGGTCAGTCCCTGCGAACACAATGTCGCGTCAGTGGCGACGGCATTGCCGAAGCCGGCGCGCGTGTTGCCGCCGATGACCGCCAGAGCCGCACCCCGGGTCGCATGGTCGCGGATGATGGCTGCGGCCTCATCTTCCGTCTTCGGCAGAAATTTGCTCATGCTGCGTTACGTCCGTCCAGCGGGAAGACCTTGGAGGGGTTCAGGATCCAGCCAGGATCGAAGGCGGCGCGCACCGACATCATCTGGGCGAGATCGACCTCCGCATATTGATGCCGCATCAGATCGCGCTTTTCGATGCCGACACCGTGTTCCCCCGTCAGGCAGCCACCGGCGTCGACACAGAGCCGGAGGATATCGTTGCCCGCCGCTTCGGCCTTGGCCGCATCCTCGGGATCATTGGCGTTGAACAGGATCAGCGGATGCATGTTGCCGTCGCCAGCATGGAAGACATTGGCAACGCGCAGGCCGTAATGGTCGACGATCTCAGTTGTCTTCTGCAGGACATAGGAGAGCTGGCTGAGCGGCACGGTGCCATCCATGCAGATATAGTCGGCGATGCGGCCGGTGGCGCCGAAGGCGGACTTACGGCCCTTCCAGATCAGCGCCGCCTCGGTGGCAGACTGGCATTCGCGCACGGTCTTGACCTTGTGAGTGCGGGCGATGTCGACAATGCTTTTCAGCATGTCGTCCATCTCCGCTTCCGAGCCCTCGACCTCGACGATCAGCAGCGCGCCGACATCGAGGGGATAGCCGGCATGGGCAAAGGCTTCGCAGATCTCGATCGCCTGCTTGTCCATGAATTCGATGGCGACAGGTACGATGCCGGCGGCGATGATATCGGCCACGCAGGCGCCAGCCTGTTCCGACGTATCGAAGCCGAACAGTACGGGCCGCGCGCCTTCCGGTTTGGCGATCAGCCGCACCGTCGCTTCCGTGACGATGCCGAGCTGCCCCTCCGAGCCGCAGACAAGGCCGAGCAGGTCATAACCCGCCGCATCCAGCGCCTTGCCGCCGAGATCGATTACCGTTCCGTCGGTCAGCACCAGCTTGACGCCGAGCAGATTGTTGGTGGTGACACCGTATTTCAGGCAATGGGCGCCGCCGGAGTTCATGCCGATATTGCCACCGATGGTGCAGGCAAGCTGCGAACTCGGATCAGGCGCATAGAAGAAACCGTCTGCCGAGACGTTTTCGGAAATATTCAGATTGGTGACGCCGGCCTGCACCGTTGCTGTGCGATTGGCGAAATCGACGTCGAGAATGCGGTTCATCTTGGAAAGGCCGAGCACTACGGCATCTTCCTGCGGAATGGCGCCGCCGGAAAGCGAGGTGCCGGCGCCACGCGGCACGACGGGAATGCCGTAGCGATGACAGTATTTCATCACGGCGGCGACCTCGGCTGTCGAGCGCGGCAGGGCGACGGCAAGCGGCATGCGGCGATAGGAGACGAAGGCATCGGTCTCGAAGGGCATCAGCTCGCGTGGCTCGTGGATCAGGCATTCAGGGGCAAGAAGATCGGCAAGATCGGCCACGATCTCGCTACGGCGGGCAAGCACATCCGCGCGCGGCGCCAGAAATGAAATGGCCTCGGCCATGGCGTTCTCCTCCTGCATCCAAATCGGGATACAGCCTCTTTTTAACGCCATATCACGGTTATCACTTTCCCGAAATCGGCGCAAATGATAAGCATTTATGCCAAAATAGGAACAAGTTACACCATGACCAACCTCGGAGACCTCGAAATCTTCGCCAGCGTCGTCGCGACGGGCAGCATGTCGCTCGCCGGTCGGGCGCTCGGCTTCTCGCCGGCGGTCATTTCCAAGCGCATCAAGCGGCTGGAGGACAGGCTCGGCACGCGGCTCCTGCAGCGCACGACGCGGCAGATTTCGCTGACGGAGGCAGGCCAGGGCTTTTACGACCGGGTGCTCGCCATCCTTGCGGGGCTGGAGGAGGCGGAAGCTTACATCGCCGGCCGCTCGGCGCAAATGCAGGGCACGTTGAAAATCTCCGCCCCCACCTCCTTCGGCCGTCTGCACATCGCTCCGCATCTGAAAACCTTTATGCAGTCGCATCCGGACCTGGCGATCAATCTCATCCTGACTGACGAGTTCACCGATATTGTCGGCGGCGGCTATGATCTTGCCATCCGCATTGCCGAGCTTACCGATTCCAGCCTCGTTGCGCGGCGTCTGGCGCCAGTACGTCGCCTGCTCTGCGCTTCGCCCGCCTATGTCGCCACCCATGGCATGCCCGAGAATATCGACGACCTGCGCCGCCACATATGCCTGCCGGCGCATAATCACGATCCGTGGCGGCTGGATGGGCCGAAGGGTGCGCTGACCTTCCGGCCGGAGGGCATGCTGATCACCAATTCCAGCGAGGTGATCCGCGAGGCCGTCATCGCCGGCCTCGGCATCGCGCTGCGCTCCACCTGGGACATCGGCCCGGAACTAAAGGACGGCCGCCTGGTGCAGGTGCTGCCTGCCTATGAGGGCTCGCACAACGTCACGCTCTCGGCCGTCTACCCCAGCCGCCAGTTCCTGCCGGCGAAGGTTCGGGTCTTCATCGATTTCCTGGCGGAACTTTATGGGCCGGTGCCCTATTGGGAGCGATAGGGTTCCGCTACCGCGCCAAGTCGAGAAAGGCCGACGCCACCATGGCGTCGATGTCGGCCGGCACGGGGATGACGCAGGCTTCCTTGCCAAGCCCACCCTTCGCGACCCGCTCCAGGCAGCGGGCTTGTAGCGCAAAGCCGAGATCCATGGATTCGACGGTATTCCCCAGGGGACGCGGGCCGGCGAGGTTGGCCATGTGGCCGGCACCGAGGATGTGGAAAGCGCGTCCGTCCCGCATGCGAATGGTCTCGATATGCTCGACCTCGTAGCGATCGACGCCGGCAACCTCCGGGCTGTTCCGGAAAGCTTCGACATCGATCTCGAGCGGGAAATGGCCGCCATTCATCAGGATCGCGCCGTCCTTGATCAGCGGCAGATCGGTTGCGGTTATGATCGCAGGATAGCCCGTGACGGTGATCAGGATATCGGCGGAGCGGATCCCCTCGTCACGCAGCGGCGTGCCAAAGCCATCGAGATGCGCCTCGAGTGTCGTCACCGGGTCGATATCGACCACGCTGACAGCGGAAAATGCATTGCGGAAGCAGGCGGCCGTTCCCTTGCCGCAAGCGCCGTAGCCGAAGACGGCGACGCGCTTGCCGTTGGTCGAACGGTTGGTGAAGCGCAGATAGCTCTCGAACAGGCTCTGGCCGACGCCATGCTTGTTTTCGGCGAATTGCTTGATCGGGCTGTCATTGATGACAAGGATCGGCATGGCCAGCTTGTCGCGCATCGGCAGCAGTCGCGTCCGACCCGATGTTGTCTCCTCGGTACCCCCTAAGAGGTTCGCATAGGGGCGCTCGGCGGCGCGCGCGAAGAGATCGCCGCCATTGTCGAGCAGCAGGTCCGGCTTCTCCGCGAGAATGGCGTCGAGGCTGGCACCATGCTCGTCCGCGTCGGTGGTCTGGGTGGCAAAGACGGTCACGCCCTGCGCACGGAGATAGCCCACGGTTTCCGGCTGGGTGCTGTTGAGATTACCGGTGCAGACAAGGCGGGCGCCGCCGGCGCGCAATGTCATCAACAATGCCACCGTCTTCGGCTCGAGATGAATGCCGGTCCCGATCGTCAGGCCGGCGAAAGGTCGAGTCTCGCGGAATTCCGCCGCCGTGGCCGCAAGCAGCCGGCAGCTCCGGCCAACCCAGTCGATACGGGAAAGAGAGGAAGGCTGGTCCATCATGCGCTCCTGGCACCGGTCTGTCGTGTTTCGATCTCTCACGGAGAATGGCAGACTGTCGATGGACATTGGAATGAACGATAGGGCAGAAAATCTGCCATGCTCGTTTGCCGGTATTCTTAGGTCTCGCCGGGACCGTCAGGCACGGACAGCCCCTGCCTCACCAGCCATTCCACCAATCCCACAAGCGCCGCATCTTTCGCATCGCTGCTTCGGATGCTGAGGCTGTATCCCGCCGGTCTACGGATAAAGCCATAGGGTGCTATCAGACTACCACGATCGATATCCTCGCCAACGGCCGTGCGTGGGGCGATGGCAACACCGACACCGGAGCGGGCGGCACCGATCGCCAGAAGCAGGTCTTCGAACTCACGATTACGGGCGAAACGGATGGGTGCCCGGCCGCTTTCGGCAAACCAATCGTCCCAGAGACGCGGCGTAGAACGGCTTGTCAGGGCGACAGCGCCGGCAAGGGCTTCCGCGCCAGCCGCGAGACTGATGTGTGCGGCAAGGTCGGGCGTCGCCACCGGGCCGAACTCATCCTCCATGAAACGAATGGCGGTGATGTCCGGCGCCGGCCGATATTCGCCGCCCATGATCACCGCGTCGAGACCGGGATGGCGCGCCAGCGGCTCAACCGTCGTCATCGGGATGATGTCTATATCCACATAGGGAAGGGACGCCTGCAGATCGGCGACACGCGGCATCAGCCACCAGACGGCGAAGGCGGAAGGGACGCCAAGACGAATGGTGCGCCGATCATCCGCCGTCAGCGCGCTCGAAGCCCGCGTCAGAATACCGAAGGCGACGCCGACGGACTCGGCAAAGGCCCTGCCCTTCTCCGTCAGCACCAGGCGGCGACCATCACGCTGGAACAAGGCAACGC
Organism: Rhizobium sp. AP16; assembly: GCF_000281735.1. Lineage (NCBI taxonomy): Bacteria > Pseudomonadati > Pseudomonadota > Alphaproteobacteria > Hyphomicrobiales > Rhizobiaceae > Rhizobium > Rhizobium sp. AP16. The sequence continues at coordinate 82,476 of NZ_AJVM01000073.1, forward strand.
CGAAATGGCTCTCCAAGATGGCAAGCTGTTGACGCACGGCACCGCGCACGACACCGAGTTCGTCCGCCGCCTGCAATATGCTACCGCGACGAGCAACGGCATCGAAGGCGCGTAGCGCGTTCAGCGGCGGAAGGCGTTGTGGCGAGGAGTGTTCGAACATAACGAAGATTTATCTTGTTTCTCAGCATGATAGGAAGAGCCGACGAGCAATTGCACCATCTGCGGCATGTAAACTGCATCCGATGTCGCTTACAGCACAGTCACTGGCGAATATCAGAGGCCGAATCAGTTCGTTTTTTTCTACCGAACACTCAATAAAGGTGTGGGGAAGCACCATATGAATTCATAGGCAATGCATAATTTTTCCACACAATGCTAATATGTATTCGATTCTCAACTCAAGCTCTCTATGGTGATCCGACCCTTGGCCATTCTTACCCGTATTGCAAATGATGTGCAGCTCATGTTTCGGCGCCCGCCGCGACAGCAATATGCCGCGCTCTGCTATCGGGTGAAGAAGAAGACGGGCGAGCTGGAAGTGCTGTTGCTGACCAGCCGCGACACCGGCCGCTGGGTCATTCCCAAGGGCTGGCCGATGCCGGGCAAGCTGTCGCATGAAGTGGCGGCCCGCGAGGCCTACGAAGAGGCCGGCGTGCATGGAACTGTGGAAACCGAACCGCTGGGCGCATTCAACTACGACAAGGTTCTGAAGGACGGCATCCAGGTGGCCTGCCGGGTTCAGGTCTATGCGCTTGAGGTCAGCAACCTCGCCAAGAACTTCAAGGAAAAGGGCGAGCGCTCGATCGAGTGGGCGTCCTGCGATGAAGCTGCCAAGCGCGTCCGCGAACCGGAACTGCGCGACATCATCCTTGCTTTCCAGCAACGGATGACGGCAATGCCTGCCACAGCGCAGTCAAAGTAAGCTGCTAGATATTCCCAACACATAAATTGTGCCGGAACGATCGTTGGGCATTGCCCGACGCGCTGTGCAGCGTAAAACTACACGTTTCGATTCAGAGAATGGCATGCCCGAAGACCGACCGGTAACACTGACAAAACGGACGCTAGACAAGGATCTCGACAAACTCACCTATGTCGAGGATGCGGCAAACCATGTCACGAAGCGGCTGATTGCTCCCGGTCTTGGCCTGATCTTCCTTGGCCTCGCCATGTTCGTTGCCGGCATTTATGTGCTGGACCGGCCCGGCGCAACGCTGGTCATCGCCGCCGTGGCACTAGCCGGCTACATGGCCATGAATATCGGCGCGAAGGACGTCGCCAACAATGTCGGCGCGGCGGTCGGTGCCCGCGCCATCACCATGACGCAGGCCCTGGTCATGGCCGCCATCTTCGAAATTCTCGGCGCCACGATCGCCGGCGGCCCCGTTATCAAAACCGTTTCGACCCATATCGTCGATACCGACCGGATCATCAATAGCGGCAAGCTCGCCTGGCTGATGATGGCGGCGCTGCTATCGGCCGCGCTCTGGATCAATTTCGCCACCTGGCTGAAAGCACCGGTATCGACCACGCATGCCATTGTCGGTGCCGTGGTGGGCGCGGGTACCGCCGCCGTCGGGCCTGATATGGTCAACTGGCATGTGCTGGCGGCGATCTCGGCCGGCTGGGTGGTGACACCCTTTCTGGGTGGCACGATCGCCGCCGGCATGCTGTTCTTCATCAAGACCTTCATCATCTATCGCAGCGACAAGATCGCGGCGGCGAAGTACTGGATCCCCATTCTCATCGGCCTGATGGCCGGCGCCTTTACCGCCTATCTTGTCCTGCAGCTCGCGCCCAGGGACACGGTCGCCGGCCTTCCGACGCTTGCGATCGGCATCGGCGTCGGTCTGATGACGTGGTTTGGCGCAAGACCGTTGGTAGCAGCGCAGTCCGTCGGGCTGGAAAACAAGAACAGCGCATTGCGCAAGCTTTTCCGTCTGCCGCTGATCTGTTCGGCGGCGCTGATGTCCTTTGCGCATGGAGCCAATGACATTGCCAACGCCATCGGCCCGTTGGCGGCGATCGTGCGCAGCGTCCGCCAGGGCGACAACCTCAGCATCGTCGCCGGCGCCACCGGCCAGACCGTGCCCTTCTGGGTCGTGCTGATCGGCGGCTGCGGCATTTCCGTCGGTATCCTGCTTTACGGCCCGCGCCTGATCCGCCTCATCGGCTCGCAGATCACCAAGCTCAACCCGATGCGCGCCTATTGCGTGGCACTGTCGGCGGCGCTCACCGTCATCGTCGCCTCCTGGTTCGGCCTGCCCGTCAGCTCTACCCATATTGCCGTCGGCGCGGTCTTCGGCGTGGGCTTCTTCCGCGAATGGTACACCAGCCGCTCGAGACGGCGACTGGACTACATGCGACAGAAGGCCGAAGCCTCCGGAATTGTCTGGAGCGACATGGAAGAGGCCGACGAACATAATCCCGACGAAATCCATCGCCGGCGCCTCGTGCGCCGCTCACATTTCATGACCATCATCGCCGCCTGGGCCATTACCGTGCCGGTTTCGGCCCTGCTTGCAGCCACGGTATATTGGGCTATGGTCGCGCTCTTCATTTAAGAGGTTACCCATGCGCGCCAATTTCCGCATGCAGCGGCTGTTCGTGGTTTCGGATATCAAGGCAAATGCCGGCATCGAAGCCGATCAGGAACAATTCAACTATCTCGCCAATGTGCTGCGCATGGAGGACGGCGCGGAGCTGTTGATCTTCAACGGCCGCGACGGCGAGTGGAAAGCACGCATCTCCTTTCCCTCGCGCAAGCGTATCCTGATGACGCCGATCGAGGAGACACGGCTGCAGCCTGCCCCTTCCGACCTCCACTATCTCTTCGCGCCTCTGAAGGTCGGAAGGCTCGACTATCTCGTGCAGAAAGCGGTGGAGATGGGCGCCGGCCTCCTGCAACCGGTCATGACTCAGCATGTACAGGGCAAGATCACCAATCTCGACAAGGTCAGGGCCAATGTCATCGAGGCGGCCGAGCAATGCGGCATTCTCGACATTCCCGATGTCGCCGAACCGGTCAAACTTGCCGATCTCCTCGAGCGCTGGCCGAGGGAGCGCCGCATCATCTATTGCGACGAGGGCGACGCCGGGCAAAACCCACTGCCGCTTCTGGCAAAGATCACGGAGAAGCATCTGGCATTGCTGGTCGGCCCGGAGGGTGGCTTCTCGGAAGAGGAACGCGCGCTGCTGCGCAGCCTCGATTTCGTGACCGCCATTCCGCTCGGCCCGCGCATCTTGCGCGCCGACACGGCGGCGGTGGCAGCCATGGCGGTTATCCAGGCGGCGATCGGGGACTGGAATTAGGTTCATGCAAACAGGGCCGCTATCCGGTCCGCACTGGTTTTCAGCCCGATAATGCGAGAGCGGTCGTGATAATCAGCACTCCGGCCAACGAGATGTTCACGATACGTGAAATGACCGGGTTCTGAAGGAAACGAGACAGTGAAGATCCGACGAGGAGCCAGCACAGATGAATGATGACGATCATCAAGCTGAGCAGGATGATCTTGATCGCCGCATCAAGCATGCCCTGGTCCTTGAAAAGGCTTACCCCGGCGAAGACTGCGGCGATCGCGAAATATGCCTTGGGGTTGGCGACCGCCAGCAGAAAGCCGCCAGTGAATGCGGGTCTGGCGACCTGGTCGCTGCCGCGCCTAAGAGGCGGCGCTGTCGCGATCCTGAAGGCCAGATAGGCAATGTAAAGGGTGGAAACGACGGTAAGCGCCAAGGCGCCATGCGGCACCGACAGTAGAACCGTGACGACGCCGACCGCTACCGCCAGCAACACGACGATCGTCCCGGCGATTAGACCGAACACATAGCTGGACGACCGGCGGAAACCGTAGGCTGCGCCGACCGCGGTGGCACTGATGGTGGATGGACCTGGACTGCCCATAATGACCAGAGATGCCAGAAGCAATGTCAGGATCGGATAAGATCCAGCCTGTTCAAACATCGATGTGCCCTTTCCATCAATGAAAAGGCAAGACTATCCTTGAATGACCGCAGGCGTCTTGAACGCTTGTGCAAGCACGTCCGGCATCAGCAGTTACGCTCCCCGCGTGCTTGGCGGACGCACGATCCTATTTTTTTGAACGGCTCTTGAAAGAAATTCACTTGCACCGTACCTCAATTCGCTGCAATCACCCTTCCAATCGGCCCGCGTCTTGCGCGGGCTTCTTTCCGAGATCAAGGTAATACCATGGCGCGCGATACCACCGACCAGACCCCGCTCTCCTCGGTCTCGGACATGACGGCCTATCTGGCCGAAGGCAACAAGCCCAAGGAGCAGTTCCGCATCGGCACGGAGCACGAGAAATTCGTGTTCTTCCGCGCCGACAACAGCCCTGTGCCCTATGCCGGCGACGCCAGCATTTCTGCGCTCCTGAAGGGCTTGCAGGCGAAGTCCGGCTGGGATCCGATCCTGGACCGTGACAACATCATTGGACTCGCTGAACCCACAGGCATGGGCGCCATCTCCATCGAGCCTGGCGGCCAGTTCGAACTCTCGGGCGCGCCGCTCGAAACCATTCACCAGACCTGTAAGGAATCGAACCAGCATCTGGCGACGCTGCGCGAGATCGCAGAGCCGATGGGCATCCGCTTCCTCGGCATCGGCGGCAGTCCGAAATGGACACTCGCCGAGACGCCGCGCATGCCGAAATCGCGTTACGACATCATGAGCCGCTACATGCCGAAGGTCGGCACTGAAGGCCTCGACATGATGTACCGCACCTGCACGATCCAGGTGAACCTCGACTTCTCCTCGGAAGAGGACATGCGCCGCAAGATGCGCGTATCGATGAAGCTGCAATCGCTGGCGACCGCGCTGTTTGCCTCCTCGCCCTTCACCGAGGGCAAGCCGAACGGCCTTTCTTCCTGGCGCGGCGAGATCTGGCGCGATACCGACAACCGCCGCGGCGGCCTGCTCGACTTCACCTTCCGCGACGACTTCGGCTTCCATGACTATGTCGAATGGGCGCTCGACGTTCCCATGTATTTCGTCGTTCGCGACGGTCGCTATCATGACTGCACCCACGTCACCTTCCGCCAGTTCATGAACGGCGCGTTGAAGGGCGAGATCGCCGAGTGGGAACCGACCATGGGCGACTGGACCAACCATCTCTCCACGCTGTTCCCCGACGTGCGTCTCAAGCGCTTCCTGGAAATGCGCGGTGCCGACGGCGGCCCGTGGCGGCGCATCTGTGCCCTGCCGGCCTTCTGGGTCGGCCTGCTTTATGACGACGCGGCTCTTGCCGCCGCCGACGAACTGACCAAGGACTGGACCTTCGAAGAGGTCAACGCGCTGCGCGATATCGTGCCCGTGCAGGGGCTGAAGGCCGCGATCAAGGGCCATGGCCTGTTCGACGTGGCCCGCGATGTCATCGGCATTTCCCGCAGCGGCCTGAAGAGCCGCGCGCGGCTGAACGGCGACGGCCAGGACGAAAGCGTGTTCCTGGCGCCACTCGAAGAAGTGCTCGCCAAGAAGGGCACGCTTTCCGACGATCTGCTGATGCTCTATCACGGTCGCTGGAACCAGTCGGTCGAACCGGTCTTCGAGGAATATCAATACTGAGGACCGCTCCAATTCTGCGGTGACCGGTCGATAGAAACCGGTATGCGCCCTCTTTTTTCCCGCTATACTATCTGAATCAAGCGCCGCCTGATTCAGAAGCGGCCTCATTGCGGGGGAAGGAACTTCGATGCTGCCACTCTTCGACATGATGATGCAAGCACAGAACGGCGCAGCCACCGAGGCGATGGCCAAGCAATTCAACCTTGCGCAGGAGCAGGCGACCAAGGCAATGGCGGCGCTGATGCCCGCCTTTTCCTCCGGCTTCAAGCGTAGCGCGACCGACCCCTACAACTTCATGGGCGTGATGCAGGACATCACCTCCGGCAACTATGCCAAATATTTTGAGGACATGAGCAAGGCGTTCACGCCGCAGGGCATTGCCGACGGCAATAATGTGCTGGGGCGCTTGTTCGGTTCCAAGGAAGTATCCCGTGCCGTGGCCGCGCAAGCCGCGCAGATGACCGGCATCGGCCAGGACATCTACAAGCGCATGTTGCCCGTCATGGCCGACGCGCTGATGGGCGGCCTGTTCAAGGAAACCAGCGGCCAGATGCCTCAGATGGCCAATCCATTCCTCAATACGGCGATGGGCGAAATGATGCAGAACTGGCTGCAGAGCATCGGCTTTGCGCCCAAGCAGCAGCCGACGCCGCAGGCGAGCATCTTCGACAATCCCTTTACCCAGGCGATGGAACTGATGTTCGGCGCGCAGGCGGTCGAGCGCGAAAAGCCGGCGGCTACCAATCCCTTTCTCGACAATCCCTTCGCCAAGGCGTTTCAGGACATGATGCGCAACGTCTCGACGGCCCAGGAGCCGCCGAAGGAAGAGCCCAAAGCCAAGGCCGCCGCCCCCGGCGTCGACATGGCCGCCTATACCGAGATGTTCAACGCCATGTTCGACAGTGGTCTGGAAGTGCAGAAAAACTATCAGAAGAACATGGAAGCGATCTTCGACAGCTACAAGCCGGCGGAAGGTAAGCCCGCGCCGAAATAGACGTGACGTTTGGCCGATCTCGCGGGGGAAGACATGATCACAAAGTTTTTTCTGCAACGCAATCTTCGTTGGAAAAAGAGGGATGATGCGGAATTCGTCTATACGGCTGCTGATCCACACGAAGGAACGCTGGTTATCCGGCCGAACGATTTTCCTGCAGAACCACTGTATACGCTCCTATGTGACTCAGTGCCGGTTGAGAGCTTCGATGATTGGCCTCCGTCCTGGCAAGTTGATTGAGTCCGTCCGAAGCTTATAAATTTTCCTCAATTGCCTCCGCGTGCCGCCGTTGGAGTTCCGTCATCGATATCAAACGAAGTAAGCCGATGGCCAACATGCCGCTCCCTTATGGCGGTTGCAGCCGTGCGGTTGCGTATGCCGTCAGCCGAAATTCCGGCTTCACGGATTTGCATATGATTTACGCAAGAAGAGCACAAGATAAAGCAACGATACTAGTTTTCGTGCAAAACTCTTGACTTTTTCCCTGCGCAGACAACAATATTGATGAGGACAGGGAAATATACTCCAACATACTGACGGTCGCCTTTCCACCTGTGTCAGGTAATGGATTTTTAACCATGAAATTGGAGGGCAATATGGACAATTTCTTCATTACGAGAGACTTCGACTGGCAGATACGGCGATCGTCCAATATCGACAGGTTTCTTAATTTGCTCACCAGGCGGTTCGGATTTAACGCCAACACCGCCGATATGATCGACCGATCGATCTACAAATTTACCGGCCTTAAATTTTCGCCGACCCGTTCGGGAATTTCCACGAATGTGGAGCAGAGAATGAACATGTACCATCTGGTTTCACAGGCACTTGCCTATGACATAGATGGAGATCTGGTCGAGGTTGGCTGCAATGAGGGCCAATCATCCGTGCTCATCACAAAAGTCATAAACAGCTTCAGTTCCGATAAGAAACTGCATGTTTATGATAGCTTCGAGGGGCTTCCGTCCGCACGAAGCGAAGACGGAAACTCCTACAAGAAAGGCGATCTGGCAACATCTCAGGATGTGCTGATCAATAATTTTGCCGCACATGGCCTGGAGCCGCCCGTCATCCACAAAGGATGGTTTGAGGACACGCTCTCACAGGGCCTGCCGGATAAGATATGCTTTGCGTATCTGGATGGCGATCTCTACGATTCAATATTGGTCAGCTTGAAGTATGTGTATCCTCGCCTGTCCAGAGGAGCCGTTTGTCTTATTGACGATTACTGCGATCCAAGCATCAACCCGGATGGCTGGAACCATTTGCCCGGCGTCAAAAAAGCCTGTGACGAATTCATGGCGGATAAGCCGGAGAAGATTTGCTACATCTATTCCGGCTCGTTCACACATGCATATTTCCGCAAGAGCCTGAATTAGACCGCGCCGACAGCTCCAATCGACGCGAGATCCCGATATTCTCCAGAAAAACCTCATCGTGACTGACCACCAGAAGAGCGCCATCATAAGCTCGCAATCCCGCCTCGACGGCGGCGATGGAATCGATATCGAGATGGTTTGTGGGTTCGTCGAGGATCAGCAGCGAAGGCGGTGTCGAGCCGCCGAGAACGCAGGCTAGACCAGCGCGCAGCAATTGCCCACCGCTGAGCCTGGAGACAAGTTGAAGTGCGGCATCTGCCCTGAACATGAAGCGGGCAAGGGCGGCGCGGCAGGCATTTTCATCCGATTGCGGGTTTATCCGCCGGAAGTTATCGCGGATCGAGAGAGACGGATCGAGCAGGCTGACCCGCTGGTCGAGCATGGAAAACGTCGTCATGACACGCACCGTCCCCGTCCAGGATTTAATCTCTCCGGAGATCAGCGCCAGCAATGTCGTCTTGCCCGAACCATTCGCGCCGGTGACGGCGATCCGCTCCGGGCCTGTGATATCAAAGGAGAGATCGCGGATGATCGGTTGGTCCGGCCGATAGCCGGCGGTTACACTGTCGATCTTCAGGACGATCTTGTTGGCCGGCAGCCCGGTCGGCGGAAGCCTGACGGACAAAGGCTGGAGGATTTCGATACGACGGCGGGCGGCAGTGGCCTCCTCAAGCGCTTCCGTCCGCTGGCGTTCGGCAAGGCGTGCATTCTCGCCGCCCGTCATTTCGCTCCGTTCCTTCATCCCGCCCAGCAGGATACGCGGAATGCCACCCTTGGCGGCCTTCTTTTTGCCCATACGATCTTTTCGCGCCTGCCGCTCCACCGTCGCCTGCGCGGCGCGGACAACCTCGGCGACGCGCTTTTCGGCATCGGCAAGGTCGTGTTCCGCCGCTGCGAGTTCGAGTGCCTTGCGCTCGCGGTAGTGGCTCCAGTTGCCGCCATAGCGCGTGGCGCCGAGCGACGTCAGCTCGACGATGGCGTCTACCGTGTCGAGCAATGCCCGGTCATGGCTGACGACGATCGCGCCGCCGCGCCAGCTTGCGAGCAACGCGACCACAGCCTCCCTGCCCTCACGGTCCAGATTATTGGTCGGTTCGTCGAGAATAAGAAAATCGGGGTTGGTGAAGATCAGTGCGGCAAGGCCGGCGCGCGTGCGCTGGCCACCCGACAGCGCCGCAAGACGCGTCCAAGGTTCCGCATCGAGGCCGGCACGGTCGAGAGCAGAAGCCAGACGCGTTTCCAGCAGCCAATCCGCCGACGATAGCTCATCAGTCGTCGCTTCACCCGCTTCGGCGCGGTGAAGAACCGCTAGTGCGTCCCGTATCTGGAAGAGATCGGCGATGGTTTCGTCAGGCTCAACCTGAACGCTCTGGCGGAGCACACCGATGCTGCCCGCAAAGGAAATAGCCCCGGATTGCGGGGGCTGCTCGCCGGCAATGAGCTTCAAGAGCGTCGTCTTTCCGACGCCATTGCGGCCGACAAGGCCAGTGCGCTCGGCGCCGAAACTCAGATCGAGATTGGAAAAAAGCGGCCGGCCGTCAGGCGTGGACCACGAAAGATTGGAAAGTGTGATGGATGCAGGCATGGATATGGAATTCCCCGGTAACAAGGCTGGAAGGCATTGTGATCGAGTTGAAATCCATTGCGGCACACATCCTGTTGGAATGACGGATGCCGATAATTTAAGCGACAACCATTTTCAGTTCAAGCCTACCTCGATAGTGTCGAGAAAGCTGAGGACACGGCTCTTTGAAAAGAAAAAACCCGGTGTCGGCACTGAGGCCGGACACCGGGCAAGAAGCAGGGCTTATTGGCTATCACCCTGCGGGGAAACGGCTTGGCCGGCATCAGCGGCGAATGCTGTCGAGGCCGAAGAGGCGCGCGCGGTGACGCGCCGAATTGCTCAACTGACAGGACGGATCCTCGAAGAAGGTCGAGGTCGTCAGCGCTGACATCAGGTCCTGGCGTGTCAGGCCGATATCCATCAGCTGGCTGTCGTTCAGCTCATGCAGATAATTGATCTCGCGGCGGTTGCGGAATGTGCGCCAGACCTTTGCCATCTTATCGAAAGCAAGCGTCAGGCGTGCCGTCAGGGGCAGCGACGGCCTTGCGTGGCCGAGATGTAGTGTCCGGTCTGTCGTGCTCATTTCAAGGTCCTTTCCTTCAGGCACGCGCTAGCCGAGCCCCTTCCCGGTGGTGCGGGAAAGGGGTTGGCTGGGAGGAATTCAGCAGGAAGTCTGTCGATTGGTATGCTGATTTGCATTAGGAAGATGCCAAACACCTATTGATCAGTCCAACGAATGTTTCTAATGGTAAGCATCAAACTCTTTTATAGGTGAGATCATGTCCGCGCCGCTTGATAACGATCAGTTGCAGACCTTCATCGCCATCGTGGATTCCGGCAGCTTCACCAAGGCCGCCGACCGGGTGTTCAAGACGCAGTCGGCGGTGTCCATGCAGATGCGCCGGCTGGAAGAGCGCGTCGGCAAGCAGCTTTTTATCAAGGACGGCCGCGGCAACCGGCTGACCGCCGAAGGCGAAAAGCTGCTCAACTATGCCCGCCGCATCATCCGCCTGAACAATGAGGCGATCGCCGCCTTCGACGACAACCGGCTCGAGGGCACGCTGCGCATCGGCACGCCCGACGATTATGCCGACCGCTATATGCCGGAGATCATCGGCCGCTTCGCCAAGACGCATCCGAATGTCGAGCTCTATATCGTCTGCGAACCTTCCGTCGATCTCGCCGAGCGCATGCATCGCGGCGAACTCGATATCGCGCTGGTCACCCATAATCCACGTGAGAGAATGTCGGATGTGGTGCGGACCGAGCCGCTGTGCTGGGTCGGATCGGCCAATCATCCGCTCCGCGACGACGCGCCCATTCCGCTCGCCGTCGGACGACGCGACTGCCCGTGGCGTCAGCTTGCCTGCTCAGCGCTCGATGCCGGCGGCCGCGACTATCAGGTCCTGTTCACAAGCTGGTCCTGCACCGTCGTCGCGTCCGCAGTCCTTGCCGGCATGGCGGTGTCGGTGATGCCGGAATCGGCGCTGCGCACGGGCATGAAGGTGCTGACCCAGGCCGACGGCTTCCCGCCTTTGCCGCCAGTTCAGATCGGCATCATGAAGCGGCCGGGCCTTTCGGTGTCGTTGATGAACGCCATCACCGCCCATATCTCCGCCTGCCTCGACAACATCACGCCGGCAGCGATCGACGACGATCTCGATGGCGAGGTGAAGACCTTTCCGCGCGCCTATCCGCGCCTACGCGCCGGACATATTCTCCCGGGTTGGTGAGAATTATAGGCAGTAGCTAAAGCCCTACTGCCTATTGCCTGCCGTTGGCTCCGCAAACAGCGTCGCCCGGATTACCTGCTTCCATTCGTTGAGCATGCGGACCGCCAGCGCCTTGTCGCTCATGATGGCGAGGCGGACGGAGGCGCCGATCAGATGGCTGAAAAGCTGGGTGCGAGCCTGCAGATCGATGGAGCTATCGGCCGGGAGGAAGGGTTCGATACCCTTGAGAAAGATCTCGGCGACGCGATTGCTATGCTGGATGTTGAGCTTCAGCAGATCCCCGTCCATTTCCGTCCCGAGCCACACGCCCATATAGGTCGGATCGCCACGAAATTCGCGGTAGTACCAGTCGACCATGCCGCAAACCAGATCGACGGCATGGTCGAGTGACGTTACGGTGGCGAAGACTTCCTTCGTCTTCTGCTGAACGAGAACCGCGTGGCGGTCGAACAGCGCCGTGACGATCGCCGCCTTTTCAGGAAAATATTGGTAGACGGAACCAATCGGTACGCCGGCCACGGCAGCAAGCTCCGTCATTTTCATGGTGCTGACGCCTTTTTCCGCGATAAGCTGTGCCGCCGCCGCCAGGATGACATCGACGCGCTGGATGCTACGCTCCTGTTTCGGCTGCTTGCGGAATTCGATGCGGGCTGGTTTTTCCGGGCTCATGCATTTCCCGTTTCATTGTCACAAAAGCGACGCCCGAAGACGCGGGCAAGCTATGCCTCTGGCATACTCAATGGACGTAAAGGGGAAAAGTCCAATTTTACATGCAATATGTAATAGCGCACTCCCGCCGAGTCGACAAAGGCCGAAGTATGCTCCGGCCTTTGTATTCGCATGGAACGACGCTGCGGACAGTCAGGCCGGCATGGCCTGCGTAACGGCGAGCCAGACGGCAAGCCAAGCCCACATGCCGGCAAGGACGATATAGCCAAGGGCGAAGAGCGGGCTGCGATAGCGCAGATTGTTGCTGGTGACATGCACATAGGCGTGGGCGTAGCGCGTGGCGACGAAGATCCAGGCGAGGATTACGGCCGGCAGATTATCCGCCTGTGCGATGAACAGCGTGATACAGCAGGCATGAAAAAGGACGGGGAGCTCGAATTGGTTGGCGATGCTGTTGCGCACTACCAGGCTCCCCGCCGCCTCGTTGGCGGCATGGTTCTCACGAAACTGCGATAGCCGGATCTTACCCGCCTTGACGAGGTCGCGGCGGCGCAGGCCCAATAGCCCGTAGAGAATATAGACAAGCCCCGCATGGGCCACCATGGGCCACAACATTTCATAGCCGGTCACGCCGCCAACTCCTTTACGATTTCAAAGCGGCTGAAGCGACCGCTCACGACGGTCTGGATCCGCCGGGAGACAGGTAACGAAAAATCGAGAAACGGGCCAGCAGAATGATGGTGATGACAAGCGACAGGAACTTCAGCCGCACGATGATCGGCAACAGGCCCGAGAGCAGTGCCACAGTGCCGTCCGACGGCGTGGCCGGCGGATAGAGCAGCAGCCCGGCGATATTCTCCGCATAATCCACCACGCCATAGACGATCGGCAGGCAAAAGATCGCGGTAATCGCCGCCGATGGAATTGACCGGCCGAAGAAGGTTCCGCGCGGCCCGACCAGCCGCAGCAGGCAGAAGAGGAACCCGCCGAGCACCAGCGGGAAGATCAATTCAGGCCCAAGATACATGGAATGCAGGATATCAGCCGGATCGGAGTGATCCTTGAGGTAACGCACCATGGCAACGACATCTTCGGCCTCGTAGCCGCCGATGCGCGCGTCCAACATCTGCTGGCCCGCCGATGCATTGCGGAAGGCGGTGACGAAGCCCGCATAGATCCAGGCAAACAGCGCCAGCGACAGGGCCGCAAGGATCGCCGTCAGGCCCTGGATGGACCTGACATTGTCTTCAGCGCCATTCGGCATCGATCAGCCGCCGGAACCCGGATAGTTCGGGCTTTCGCGGGTGATGGTGACGTCATGGGCGTGGCTTTCGCGCAGGCCCGCGCCGGAGATGCGTACGAAGGTGGCGCGCTCCTGGAAGTCCTTGAGATCGGCGCCGCCGACATAACCCATGGCAGCCTTGAGGCCGCCGGCGAGCTGGTGCAGCACGCCCGAGACCGGGCCCTTGTAGGGCACCTGACCTTCGATGCCTTCCGGCACCAGCTTCAGCGTGTCGCGCACTTCCGCCTGGAAGTAGCGATCGGCAGAGCCGCGTGCCATGGCGCCGACGGAACCCATGCCGCGATACGCCTTGAACGAGCGACCCTGGTAAAGATAGACCTCGCCCGGGCTTTCATCGGTGCCGGCCAGCAGCGAGCCGACCATGGCGGCGGATGCGCCGGCGGCAATCGCCTTGGCCAGGTCACCAGAGTACTTGATGCCGCCATCGGCGATAACAGGGATGTTCTGATCCTGCGCGGCCTGGACCGCCGACATGATGGCCGCGAGCTGCGGCACGCCGACGCCGGCGACGATGCGGGTCGTGCAGATGGAGCCGGGGCCGATGCCGACCTTGACGGCGTCCGCGCCGGCATCGATCAGCGCTCGCGTGCCGTCATAGGTGGCGACGTTGCCGGCCATGATGCGAACCGAATTGGTGAGCTTCTTGACGCGAGTGACGGCATCGAGGACGCGCTGCGAATGGCCATGGGCGGTATCGACGACCAGCAGGTCGACGCCAGCATCGATCAGGCGTTCGGCACGCTCGAAGCCGTCGTCACCGACGCTGATGGCGGCGGCGGCGCGAAGGCGGCCCTGCGCGTCCTTGGAGGCATTCGGATTAAGCTGCGACTTTTCGATGTCCTTGACGGTGATCAGACCGATGAGGCGACCTTCGCCGTCGACAACCAGCAGCTTCTCGATGCGGTGCGTATGCAGCAGGCGCTTGGCTTCCTGCTGCTGCACGCCGTCGGCAACCGTGATCAGGTTCTCGTGGGTCATCAGCTCGTGGATCTTCTGCTCCGGATTGGAAGCGAAGCGGACGTCACGGTTGGTGAGGATGCCGACCAGGCGCTGCGACTTCTCAACGACAGGAATGCCGGAAATGCCGTGGGCCTTCATCAGGCCGAGCGCGTCGGCGAGCGTCGCGTCGGGGCCGATCGTCACCGGATTGACCACCATGCCGCTTTCGAATTTCTTAACCTGGCGGACCTCTTCGGCCTGCTGCACAGGGGTCAGATTGCGGTGGATAACACCCAGGCCGCCGGCCTGGGCCATGGCGATGGCAAGACGGCCTTCCGTCACCGTGTCCATGGCGGCCGACATGATCGGCAGGTTGAGCTCGATATCCTGGGCGATGCGGGTGGCGATATTCGTCTGGCCGGGCATGACCTCGGAGTGTCCCGGCTGCAGGAGCACGTCGTCGAAGGTAAGGGCGTCTAACCCGGTTGACGTTTCAATAATGCGAGCCATGGCCAATTCCTTCGTCTTTAAAAAACAGGACAGCTCCGGAACGAATCGTCTACCGGGCGATCTTGCAAGTGTTGCTTGGAAGTTGGCGAGGGCTGGTAACACGTCTATGACAGGAAGGGAATAGTAAAATGCGCTGGGCAGCCGCAGGCCAGCCCGAGCGCAAATGCATAGCCAATCTCAGGACGCTTTTCCCGGCATCTTTACGCTGACCATCCTCACAGATCGAACTGATAGGTCTTCGGCACATAGCGGAAACCTTCCGGCTGCTTCTCGACAAAACCGACAGCCGGGAACGGCATGTGAAAGCCGAGGAAAGGGATGCGGTCGGTAGCGATCATGTCGAAGACGCGGCGGCGGGTCCTGGCGGCCTGCGCCTTGTCCGTATCGAAGCGAACTTCCCAATCCGGGCGCCCGAGCGACAGAATATAGTGGTTGGCCGTATCGCCGGTCATGACCAGCTGCTTGCCCTCCGATTCGAGATGGAAGACGAGATGGCCGGGCGTGTGGCCCGGAGCAAGCATCGCGGTCATGCCGCTGACGATCTGGGCGCCCTCCTTGAGGAAGGTCATCTTCTCGGCAAAGGGTACGACATTGGCAAGCACCGCCTTGTGGCCGCCCTCTGCCGGTGTTCCCTCGCGGGCCTTGTTGGTCCAGAATTCGTATTCGATCTCGCCGGTGACATAGCGGGCATTCGGGAAGGCGGGCGCGCCCTCCTCCAGCAGCCCGTTGATATGGTCGCCATGCAGATGCGTTAGGGCGACCACAGTCACCTGCTCCGGCGTATAACCAGCGGCCTTCAGGCCTTCACGGAGCCGACCCAAGCCGCGGGCGCGGCCGGCGGCACCGAAGCCGGTATCGACGACGATGAGGTCGGAGCCGGTGTCGATGATGGCGGGCGCATAGCTGTTGACGAATTTCTCGGTCGGCAGGAAGTTCTGCGCCAGGAGCTTGCGCACCGTATCCGGCGTCTGGTTCGAACCGAAGGTTTCCCAGGGATTGTCCATGACGTTTGCGCCATCCTTGACGACGGTGACGGTGCAGGATCCCAGTTTGAACCGATGGGTTTCGGGCGGCAGAACAACACTCATGATCTCATTCTCTCCAATGGTGGCAACGTAAGCCGCGCCTGTCATCGTCATCGGTCGTTGCAGGCTGAAACACGATCTTTCACGGCTGGCAATTTGGCCATGACATATCCAGCCAAATCCGCTAATAGACCGAATGACGTTTTATGCGTTTAGCATTTACATGCGCTTAGCATATGTCAAACCTGGTAACCTATACCGGGCCATATCAGGCATCACGAAGACGTGATGCCCGGGAGGCCACGCGGTAGATTCGGGGATTGGCAGAGACAGTACATAGGACTACAGAGCGAGTGCCCGCCGCAAGCGGCGCCCTTTCCCGAAGACACCACCCATCAAGGCATCTGCCTATGAATCGCATCGTTCCCCTGATCCTTGCCGTTGCGCTCTTCATGGAACAGATGGATTCCACGGTGATCGCAACCGCGCTGCCGGCGATTGCGAATGATCTCCATGTCGGTCCAATCACGCTCAAGCTGGCGCTGACCTCCTACATGGTGTCGCTGGCGGTGTTCATCCCGATCAGCGGCTGGATGGCGGATCGCTTCGGGGCGAAGAACATCTTCCGGATTGCCATCGGTGTCTTCGTCGTCGGCTCGATCCTGTGCGCCGTCTCGGGCGGGCTCCTGGAATTCGTTGCCGCCCGCTTCCTGCAGGGTGTCGGCGGATCGATGATGACGCCGGTCGGGCGTCTGGTTCTGGTGCGTACGACACGGAAGAGCGACCTGGTCTCCGCCATGGCGCTGCTGTCCATCCCTGCCCTTGTCGGGCCACTGGCCGGCCCGCCGCTCGGCGGCTTCATCACCACCTACGCGTCCTGGCACTGGATCTTCCTGATCAACGTTCCCGTCGGCATCCTCGGCATTATCCTGTCGTCGATCTACCTGCCGGAGGTCGAGGCGACGAAGCCGCCGAAGCTCGATTTCATCGGCTTCCTGCTGACATCCTTCGCGGCCGCTGGCGTCGTCTTCGGCATGTCGGTCATCAGCCTGCCGGCACTGCCGCCGGCAATCGGCATCTCGGCCGTCACTATCGGCTTCGTCTGCGGCTTCCTCTATGTCGGCCATGCGCGCCGTCACCCGGCGCCGATCCTTGACCTGACGCTGTTGAAGAACGCCACCTTCCGCGCCTCCGTTACCGGCGGCACGCTGTTTCGCATCTGCATCGGCGCCATGCCGTTCCTGACGCCGTTGATGCTACAGCTCGGCTTTGGGCTCAATCCGTTCCAGTCGGGCCTGATCACCTTTGCCGGCGCCATCGGCGCCATCTCCACCAAGTTCATCGCTCGCCGCGTCTTTACCGCCGTCGGCTTCAAGACGGCGTTGTTGTCGGCAGCCGCCATCACGACAGTGACGACGATCTGCACCGGCCTGTTCGAGCCCACCACATCGCATCTCGTCATCATCGGCGTGCTGCTGGTCGGCGGCTTCTCTCGCTCGTTCTTCTTCACCGGCATCAATGCGCTCGCCTTTGCCGACATCAGCGACAAGCAGGCAAGCCAGGCGACATCGATGAGCTCGGTCATGCAGCAAATCAGCCTGGCGCTCGGCGTTGCCGTCGCCGCGATGATCCTGGAAACCTCGACCTTCTTCAGCGGCACGGAGCTGCAGGTCAGCGACTTCCACATCGCCTTCTACTGCATATCGATCCTGACCGTGCTTGCCACCATTCCCTTCATCCGCATGGACCGCAATGCCGGCGCCACGGTCTCTGGCCACAAGGCCGGCCTGAAGCGCGTCGCAGCGACGGAGCCGCAGCAGTCGGTGGTGAAGTAGTTTCTTCTACACGCCGGGGAGAAACGAAAACCTATTCAGGCTTCTCGCAGACGGCGCTGAGCTTGTTGCCATCGGGATCGCGCACGTAGGCCGCATAGAAATTGGCATGGAACGACCGCAGGCCAGGCTTGCCCTCATCGGTGCCGCCATGGGCGAGCGCCGCCGCGTGAAAAGCATCGACATCGGCGCGACTTTCCGCATGCAGGGCGACCATCGAGCCGTTGCCGATCGTCGCGGCGCGGTGATCATAGGGAACCACCACCCAGAACCGGCAACGGACGTCGCCATCGGCGGCATAGCCGATTTCCTCGTCCGATTCGCGTTGGCGCCGGTAGCCGAGGATAGGCAGAACCGCGTCATAGAAGCTGCCGGCGCGCGGAATATCGTTGGAACCGAGCGTGACGTAAAGAAGCATGGTGATGATGTGCCGCCTTCAGTATCGAGGGGACTGCATCATCGACCAAAAGCCACTGCTAAATCAAGCGCTTATTGTGCCATGCTCGACATTGCGTCCCTTGAAGCCTTTTGCCAGCAGGAACATTTCGACCGATTCCGCCCTGGATGCGCCCGGCTTCACATGAACGACCTGGCGGAAATTCTGCTTCAGCAGGTTCAGGAGGTCGCGCTCCGTGCCGCCCTGGAAGGTCTTGGCGAGGAAATGCCCGCCCTCGGCCAGAACTTCGATTGCGAAATGCGCGGCGACCTCGCAGAGATGCATGGTGCGCAAATGGTCGGTGCGGTGATGGCCCGTCGTCGGCGCAGCCATATCTGACATCACCAGGTCCGGCTCGCCGCCGACGGCATCGACCAGCCGCTGCGGCGCGTCAGGGTCGAGGAAGTCGAGCTGCAGAATGGTAACGCCCGGCAAATGCGCCATTTCCAGAAAGTCTATGGCCGCGACGCGAATATCGTCTTCCGTCGAACCGGTCACCTTGGCCGCGATCTGCGACCAACTTCCCGGTGCCGCACCCAGATCGATGATGCGGCGCGCGCCCTTCAGGATCTGGTGCTTCTCGTCGATCTCCAGCAGCTTGAAGGCGGCGCGGGCGCGATAGCCTTCAAGCTGGGCGCGCTGCACATAGGGATCGTTGATGTGCCGATGCAGCCACTCCCGCGAGGAGGCCTTCAGCTTCTTTTTCTTGACGCGCTGACCGAGCT
Source organism: Rhizobium sp. AP16 (assembly GCF_000281735.1). NCBI lineage: Bacteria > Pseudomonadati > Pseudomonadota > Alphaproteobacteria > Hyphomicrobiales > Rhizobiaceae > Rhizobium > Rhizobium sp. AP16. The sequence goes on from NZ_AJVM01000073.1 coordinate 101,169, forward strand.
TACGGCCCGTGCGATTACCGGCGATGGTTGGCTTGGTCATGCCTGCGGTCCCTTTGTATCCCTCGGTCGATGGCCGCGGCGCGAGCGGCCACGCCGCCACACACCGTCATCCGCCATCATATCGGTAAGCAGTCCTTCGCGCAGGCCGCGATCGGCGACGCGCATGCGCGGGCTCGGCCAACGGCGGCGGATCGCCTCCAGAATGGCGCAGCCCGCCAATACGAGATCGGCGCGATCCGGTCCGATGCAGGGATTGGCGGCGCGGCCGGCAAAATCCCAGGAAAGCAGCTTGGCCTGCATCGCGGTCACTTCGTCGTCCGACAGCCAGACACCATCGACCCGGCGACGGTCGTAGCGCGGCAGGTCGAGATGGACGCCGGCCAGCGTCGTCACCGTGCCCGACGTGCCGATCAGATGGAAATCGGCGCTGTCGCGCGTGGCCCCATGCACCGGCGGGCAATCAAAGCGTTCGAGCATACCTTCGACTTCGCGAACCATGGCCTCGAACAATTCCGGCGTGACATCGCGGCCGCCATGACGTTCCGAGAGCGTGACCACGCCGACCGGTAGCGAGGTCCAGTGGGTGATATGGTTGGCAAGCCGGCTGGAGCGGTTTTCGCCGATGCGGATGATGGCGATTTCCGAGGAGCCGCCGCCAATATCGAAGAGCACGACGGAGCGCGCCTCGGGACCCACCAGCGACGAGCAACCGGACACGGCAAGCCGCGCCTCGGTTTCGCGATCGATGATTTCAAGCTGCAGCCCGGTTTCTTCAATGACGCGGGCGAGGAAGACCTCGCCGTTTTCCGCCGCGCGGCACGCTTCGGTCGCGATCAGCCGCATGCGGCGGATCTCGCGGGTCTTCAGCTTGGCGGCGCAGATACGCAGGGCCTCGACGGCCCTGTCCATGGCGTCACCCGACAGCCTGCCGCTGGCGCCGAGCCCCTCGCCGAGGCGGACGATGCGGGAAAAGGCATCGACGACGCGGAATTGCCCCGGGCGCGTCGGCTGCGCGATCAACAGACGGCAATTGTTGGTGCCGAGATCGAGCGCCGCATAGAGATCCATGGGGCGGGAATCGGGATCGGCTTGCTGATGCGACGCTGAGCCCTCGCGGCGCTGCTGCGGCTGAAGACGATGATCGTTGTGGGCAGGAGCGCGCTCTGCCGCAATGACGGCGGCGGGAGCGACGAGCTGCGCCGTCTTCTCATGCGCCAGCGGCCGGCCCTGCAGGCCGCGCTTGCTGCGGTGCTTGCGCCTGTTCTTGCCACTTTTGTTCGACGAGGCATGGCCATGCTCATCCGCAGCGCGCTGGTCCGGCGCGGCGGAGGCCTGTGGCTGCTGTGACTGGGAGGAATGCTGCGCGCCATCCTGCGCTCCGCCACGAGAACGGCGTCTGCGCTTGCGCTTCTTGGCCGGGAAACCGGCGTCCTGATCTGCTGGGCGTGTCGCCACCGCGCCGGACTTGCCGGTCTGGTTGGCCTCCGCAGACAAAGCGTTCGGACGGGCTTGACCGCCACGCTTACGCTTAGCGCGCCGGGAGGATTTACCCTTCCTGCGCTCTGCTACCGACGCCCCGTCTGCCTGCGGCGCTCTGCCGCTGTCGGGGTCACTCACGTATCTTTTCCACCGCGCCGCGCAAGGCCAACCGGCATGCAGCAGGCGCTCATTTGATTTTCGTTGGGCGGAGAATACCAGCAGGAACAGTTTTCGCCAAATTCTTTTTGAATCGCACGATTTTAGGCTACCGGATCACAACTCTACCAGCGGCTCCTCCAGCCCGAGATGGCGGCCATTAGGGACGAAACAGATTTTCCGCCATGAACTTTACGAAGGCTTGTATTTTCGGTGACAGCTGACGGCTCGACGGCCAGAGGACGCGGAATTCGCCGACATCCTCGACATGGTCGGCCAAAACGGAAACGAGCGTTCCATCGGCGATTTGCCCGCCGATGGTAAAGAGCGGCAGACAGGCAACGCCAAGCCCAGCCTCGGCCATATTGATCAGCGGTTCGAGCGTGCTTGCCATCGACGATACAGGCAGTTCCAGTTTTCCCGCGCCGGCATCGTGGCGCAGTGGCCAGCGTTCCAGCTTGCCGGTCGATGGATATTTGTGGTGAAGACACAGATGCGCGGACAGGTCTTCCGGCACTTTGGGGATTCCGAAGCGGTCAAAATATTCCTTCGACCCGACGATGCGATGGGAAAACCTCCCCAATGTTCGCACCATCAGGCGGCTGTCGGTGATTTCGCCCGTTCGCACCACGGCGTCGAACCCTTCCTCGATCACATCGACCAGCCGATCGGTAAAATCGAGGTCGATCATCACGTCCGGGAAGGCCCGCATGAATTTGGTGATCGTCGGCATGAAGAGCATGCCGGCAAGGGGCAGGCTCACGCGGAGCCAGCCGCGCGGCGCGGCGATGGTTTGCGAAAGCTCCTGTTCCGCCGCTTCAATCTCGGAGAAAATTCGCCTGCAACGCTCCAGGAACATGATGCCCTCGGCGGTGATCGCGATATTGCGGGTGTTTCGGTGAAACAGGCGCACACCGAGCCTTTTCTCCAACCGGGCCATGGTCTTGCCGATGGCCGACGCGGAAACACCAAGTACCTCTCCAGCGCGGACAAAACTGCGGGTTTCCGCTGCAATCACGAAGACATTCAACGCGGCGATATTGTCCATGGTGAGAAATCCATTGCGGACGTCAGTGTCCGTTATCTGCGGATTTCTAGCCCATTTTTTCGGCCTCTGTCGCGGGCTATCTCTCGCAACGACGGCAAATTCCGCCGGACAATCCTTTGAACGGAGATCGCGTGACCCATCCCCAAAAAGCCGAATTCCAATTCGCCTCCCAGCCCACCGTGTTCGTCGTAAACGTCATACATGCCCATCCGGGCAAGCAGGAAGAAGCATTCAAAATCATCCAGGACGTCGTGCACTATGTCGCGGAACGGAAGGAAGGATTTCTGTGGAGTAACCTGTCGAAAAGCACCGACGGCCAAACCGTCGTGAATATCGAGGCGATCCGCGACGAGAACAATGTCGACGAATTCTTTTCCGATCCGGCCTTCGTGGAAAAATTCAAGAAACTGGATACCGTCTCGAAAAGCGAGTTTCACATCTACAAGGTTTCCGACCTCGTGCTGCCGCGCCAGATCATAGGATAGCCGTCCCGGATTCTTCCGATCAGGCATCAACCACCGGAAGAGACGACACCATCAGCGCAAGACTGCGGCTTGCGCTGAAGGGCAGCTCTTCACTGCAAGGCAGGATTGATCTCAGGCCGTCAGCCTGCTCCGGACGTCGTCCGCCAGCGCCTTCATCCGGTCGATCGGCAAATGGCCGATCAGCATGAAGGCGTGTGCGGTATCCGACCAATAGACGACATTCATGCCACGGCGGTTTTCCATATCCGGAGTGGAAGCGCCCGTGGTCGAAGGGGTGATGCAAAGCGCCATCGGCCCGCTCTCGGGATCGAGATAAGCGATCTGTGCCAAGGGCTTGCTATCGTAGTTCAGCAAGATGGCGCGCTTGAAATCGATACCTGGGATCGCGACGGCTTCTGGCGTCAGGGCGAGACCCACCTTCGAGCCGACCTCGTTCAATTGCGCAACCTGCTCAGTCCGGTCCCCAGCGGGTCCGCTCAGCGTATCCGGCGTATAGAGGGAAAGATATTCTGCCACGACGGCGCGCCATTCGCTGCCCTCATCCGGCTTGGCAAGGCGATGGCTGATGCCGATCACAGCGCGGTCGATGGCGATGCCCACGACCAGGCAAGCGGCAATTGCACCCAGGAAGCCACGGCGGCTGACGCCGGACGCGGCATTCTTCTCTGCATCGGCGGAGGGGATTGCGGCAAGCATCGCATCCAGCTTGGCACCCGGGGCAGCGGCAAGCAGCGGTTCGAATGCCTCGTGGAAGGGGAGATCGCTGCGCAACAGGAGATCGAAGCGTTCCGCCACCTTGGCGTCGCTTTCGATCAGTCTTTCGATCCTGTCATGCTCGGCAGCCTCCAGTTCGCAGTCGATGAAGGCGGTGAGCTGTTCGTCCGAGGGCATGTTTCTGTTGTCCTGTTCACTCATGTCCGTTCCCCAGTCGCCCATCCCCGAGCCGCGCCCCATCCGCCGGCCCCATGCCATCCGCGAGCTTCGCCCGCGCCGCCGCCAGCCGGCTCATCACCGTTCCGATCGGCACATCCAGAACCTCCGCCACCTCGCGGTAGGACAGTCCTTCGACATAGGCGAGGAAAACTGCGGTGCGTTGCGCCTCCGGCAGCGCCTGCACCTGCTTCAGCACCTGGCCCGCCAAAATATGCGTCTCCGTCTCGCGCGCGCCGTCGAAAACCAGCGCCTCGTCGGCATCGACGAAGCCCTGCCCCATACGCACCCGGCGGGACCGGATCTCGTTCAGCCAGATCGAGTGCAGGATCGAAAACAGCCAGCGGTCGAGCCGCGTCCCCGCGATGAACTGATGCGCGCGCTCCAGCGCCCTGACGCAGGTTGCCTGCACCAGATCATCCGCCACGTCGCGCTGGTGCGACAGCACGACGGCATAGCGCCAGAGTCGCGTCAGATGCTGCGACAGGCCTGCCCTGATATCCTCTTCGCTCGCTATGGCACCCTCCGCGAGGTTCCGTTCTTCGGGAGCCGCCGGCCTTGCCGACGGCTCCGATCGTGTCCGACTATAAGCAGAAATCGTGGAATGAGCGACTGACACCCGGATATCCCTTTCGATGCTCACTGCTTATGCCGGCCATCTCAAGTCCGACCAGACATCAGAGGCTCGACGGATTCTGGATGGCCTCGTTCAAATCCTGATATTCTTCGCAGGTCGTATTGCCGCAGAGCGCCTTGATGGTGCTGAGCTGATCCTTGGCGAGATCAATCTGGCCCTTGATGACGTAGGCTTCGCCGAGATATTCGCGAACCAGCGTGTATTTCGGGTCCATGGCAACGGACTTCTTATAGTAGGAGATACCTTCATCCGTGCGGCCGAGCTTGCGGGTGACATAGCCGCGATAGTTCAGCGCTTCCGCCGTATCCGGATTCTGCAAGGTGTTGAGAACGGCCAGCGCTTCTTCATAGCGATGATCCTTCTTGGCCAGCGAATAGGCATAGTCGGCGCGGTTTTCGTCGGTGATGTTGGCGCCCTGCTGCTTCACGCATTTCTTGGTCTTCTGGTCATAGATCTCGCCCTTCTTGCAGGTCGGCGTCGTGCTCGAATCGTCGCCGGCGGCGAACACCGGAACAGCGAAGGTGCCGAGGGTGAGGCAGGCGCCGAGAGCGGCCGAGGCCAGACGGAAAGCGGTGGTGGTCATGGAATTGCTCCTTGGCAAAATGAACGTTGCGATGGGAGAACACGCCATCCGTTCATTTTATTCGAAGCCATCAGATATTTTTTCTCGGGCTCGGATTCGTCTCTCATCGTCACTCTTTCGTGACCGGCAGGCTCCGAATAAGTGCTGACGATGGCGTGTTTCCTCCTGCGTACCCCGCCGAGGGTCGCAAGGAGAAGAATGTGACCGATACCGTCAAGCTTGTCAGTCTGGCCGTTGCCACACCCGACAATATCATCCACCAATCGGAAGCCACCGAGACCGCCGGCCGCCTGTTTTCAGATCGATTCCGCGATTTCAAGCATCTTGCCCGCGTGTTCGAAAGCGCTGGCATCCGCAAACGCCATGCCGCCCGTCCGCTCTCATGGTTCGAACAGCCGCATGGCTGGCAGGACCGCATGGAAGCCTATGCCGAGGTCGCAAGCCAGCTTTTCAAGGAAACAACGACCAAGGCGCTGGACCGCGCCGGTGTTCGGGCCGAAGAGGTCGATTGCATCGTCACCGTATCCTCGACCGGTTTTGCGACGCCGAGCCTCGAGGCGCGGCTAGCCCGCGAAATGGGCTTCCGTTCCGATATCGAGCGCGTGCCGGTCTTCGGGCTGGGTTGCGCCGCCGGCGTCTCTGGCCTTGCCATCGCCTCACGCATGGCGAAGAGCCGTCCAGGCGCCATCGTGCTCTTCGTCTCCATCGAACTCTGCTCCCTCGCCTTCCGGCTGGACGAGCTGACGCGGCCGAATATCATCGCCACGGCGCTGTTCGGCGACGGCGCGGCTGCCTGCATCCTGCGGACCGGCAGCGAGGGTCTTGCCGAGATCGAATCGACGGGGGAACATCTCTTCCCGGATACGCTCGGCATCATGGGCTGGAAGATCGACGACACCGGCTTCGGCATCATCCTGGAACAATCGCTGCCGCCCTTTGCCGAGGCGAATATCAAGCCCGCCGTCGCCGGCATTCTCGAGCGCGCGGGCCTTGCGATCCCGGATATCGACCGCTTCATCTGCCATCCCGGCGGCACCAAGGTGCTGCAGGCGCTGGAGACGGCCTTCAGCCTTGAACCCGGCTCGCTCGATATCGAGCGCGAGGTGATCGGTGACTACGGCAACATGTCGTCGCCGACGGTGCTCTTCGTGCTGGAGCGCGCCATTCTTGCCGGCCTACCAAGCCGCTCGGCGATGATCGCCATGGGGCCTGGCTTTACGGCAAGCTGCATCACACTGAAGAGGGTCGCCTGATGTTCTGGCCGTCCATCGCACTTCTGACCTTCGTCACCCTGCAGCGGCTTGCCGAACTGATCTATGCCCGGCACAACACCGCTGCCCTTCTCGCACAGGGCGGCCGGGAAATCGCGCCGGGGCATTACCCCTATATGGTGGCGATGCATACCGCCTGGCTCGTCAGCCTATGGCTCTTCGCGACCGGGCGGCCGGTCGTCCCGGTCTGGGTTGTCATCTTCATGGTACTGCAAGGCTTGCGCGTCTGGGTGCTGGCAACGCTGAAAGGTCGCTGGACGACGCGGATCATCGTGCTGCCGGGAGCACCGCTGGTAACGGGCGGCCTCTACCGCTTTCTCAGCCATCCGAACTATGCGGTGGTGGTCGGCGAGATCGCCGTATTGCCGCTTGCCTTCGGCCTGCCGCTCCATGCCGTCGTCTTCTCGCTGCTCAACGCCGCCATCCTGACGATACGCATCCGCGCCGAGAATGCGGCCCTGGATCAGGCCATGGCGTGATCGTATTTTTCATTTGCACCGCAGCATTTTGGCAGGCATTTTCGATGCTTGAAGCATGATCCCGGAAGGGGCTGAGCGCCTTTCGGGATCGGGTGAAAAAACACGCATGCGGATAGCAGGGGATCATGACAAAAGACGCAATCGTGCTCGGCGCGGGCATTGTCGGCGTATCGACAGCCATCCACCTCCAGCGGCGTGGGCGTCAGGTGACCCTCGTCGACCGCAAGCCGCCCGGTCAGGGAACCTCCTTCGGCAATGCCGGCCTGATCCAGCGCGAGGGCGTCGTCCCTTATGGTTTTCCGCAGCAATTCGGCCTGCTGCTGCGCTACGCCTTCAACAACCGCATCGACGCGCATTATCACCTCAAGGCGCTGCCGAGCCAGATCGCCTTCCTCGCCCGCTACTGGTGGAATTCCAATACCAAGCGACATGAGATGATCTCGCGCGCCTATGCGCCGCTCATCGCCCATTCAATCAGCGAGCATAACGACCTCATCGAGGCCTCGCATGCCGAGGAACTCATCCGCAAAGACGGCTGGATCGAGCTCTACCGCTCGAACGAGAAACGCGATGCGGAATTTGCCGAGGCCGAGCGTCTCAATCGCGAATTCGGCATCGCCTCCGACGCTTTGACCGGCGCGGACGTGGCGACATCGGAGCCGCATCTGAAGGACAGTTTCTCAGGTGCCCTGCGCTGGCGCGATCCTTGGTCGGTGCTCGACCCGCACGGCTTGACCGCCGCCTATCGCAAATATTTCGAAAGCATCGGCGGCCGCGTGACGACCGGGGACGCCGTCTCGCTCGGCCTGTCCGGCTCAAGCTGGAAAATGGTGACGGCGGAGGGCTCGATCGAAGCCGAGGATGTTGTCGTCGCGCTCGGTCCCTGGGCGGACCAAGTGACGAAGCGTTTCGGCTATGCCTTCCCGCTCGGCGTCAAGCGCGGCTATCACATGCATTACGCCGCCGAGGGCAACGCCGTCCTCAACAATTGGGTACTGGATGCGGAGCGCGGCTACCTGATGGCGCCGATGAGCCGAGGCATCCGGTTGACGACCGGAGCCGAGTTCGCGCGCCGTGACGCGCCGAAGACACCGGTGCAGCTCGACCGCGCCGAAGCCGTCGCTCGCACCGTCTTTCCGCTCGGCGAGCGGCTCGATGCGGAACCCTGGATGGGCGCCCGCCCCTGCACCCCGGACATGATGCCGATCATCGGCAAGGCGCCACGCCATAACGGCCTATGGTTCGCCTTCGGCCATGCCCATCACGGCCTGACACTCGGACCGGTGACCGGCCGCGTTCTTGCCGAACTCATCACCGGCGAAACGCCCTTTATCGATATCTCGGCCTATGCGCCGGACCGGTTCGCGCCCTGATATCGAGGGAATTCAACGGATCGCGGCGAGGCCCTTGAGCGCGGCCTCAACAATACCGTCGATGGTATCGTCGATGCTGACCGTGACGACGCCGGGCTCGCCGGTCGGCACTTCCAGCGTGCGGAGCTGGCTTTCCAGCAGCGACGACGGCATGAAGTGGCCCTTGCGTTCGCCCATGCGCCTGGTCAGCAATTCCTTCGAGCCGTCGAGATAGATGAAATAGAGATGCCCGCCTGCGGCACCCCGCAGGCGCTCGCGATAGACAAGTTTCAATGCCGAGCAGGAAACGGCGATGCCCTCGCCTTTGGCGAGGCTCGCGGCAATCTCCTGACCGATCACGTCGAGCCAGGGCCAGCGGTCCTCATCCGTCAAGGGAATGCCTTTGCTCATCTTCTCGACATTGGCAGCGGGATGCAACGCGTCCCCCTCGACATAGCGCAGGCCGAGCCGAGCAGCCGCCTTTTCGCCGATCGAGGATTTGCCGCTGCCGCTGACGCCCATGACGATAATGGCGAGAGAGGTGCTTTGTGTGTCGTGCATTGAGTCCGCCCTGAACGAATGGCCATGAATCAGGCAAAGCCGCCAAGGCCCTGCCTGATTCGCAACTTGGATCAATCCAGCGGGAAGAAGCAAGAAAACTTGTGTGTTCCCTCGCCCGTCAGCTCCGGCATGACCTGACGACATTTATCCTGAGCACGCCAGCAGCGCGGATTGAAATGACAGCCGGTCGGCGGGTTGAGCGGCGACGGCAGCTCGCCCTGCAGGCGGATACGGTTCTTCTCGCGATCCGGATCGGCGATCGGCGTCGCCGACAGAAGGGCTGCGGTATAGGGATGGCGCGGGCGGGTGAAGACCTCTTCCGCCGTGCCGGTTTCCACAGGGCGGCCGAGATACATCACCATGACGTCATCGGCGATGTGACGTACCACCGAGAGACCGTGCGAGATGAAGAGATAGGCAAGGCCCATCTCCTTCTGCAGATCCATCAGGAGATTCAGCACCTGTGCCTGGATCGAGAGATCAAGCGCCGAAACCGGCTCGTCCAGCACCAGCACCTTCGGCCGCAACATCAGCGCGCGGGCAATGGCGATGCGCTGGCGCTGGCCGCCGGAAAACATGTGCGGATAGCGATCGTAATGCTCCGGACGCAGGCCAACACGCGCCATCATGGCCTCGGCCTTGCTGCGGCGAGTGGCGGCATCGTCATCGGTGTTGATCTTCAGCGGCTCCTCAAGGATGGAACCGACCTTCTGGCGCGGGTTGAGCGAACCGTAAGGATTCTGGAAGACGATCTGCACGGCGCTGCGCAGGCTGCGGTCGCCAATCTTCGCCGGCTTGCCGTCGATCAGCAATTCGCCTGACGTCGGGTGTTCGATCATCGTCACCAGACGGGCAAGCGTCGACTTGCCGCAACCGGATTCGCCGACGACGGCGAGCGTGCGGCCAGACTGCAGGCTGAAGCTGACGCCGTTCAGCGCCTTGACGGTCGCCTCCGGTTTGAAGCTGCCGCGCTTGACGGTGTAGAAGCGGGCGAGATCGCGCCCTTCGAGAACAGCGCCGGTCATGCGGCACCTCCTGCTGTTTGCGTGGCGACAAGGCCGGGATGACCGAGCGGCTTGCCGTGTTCCAGCGGATAGTTGCAGAGCGTTACGCCGAGTTCGATGCCCTGACGCTTGACGCCGCGATCGCAATCGGGCGTCGCGAACGAACAGCGGGGCGCGAAAAGACAGCCCGTGGGACGATCATGCTGGCCGGGCACGACGCCGGCGATCGACGGCAGGCGCTGGCCGACAATCGCACGCTCCGGCAGAGCCGAAAGAAGTGCGGCCGTATAGGGATGATGCGGATCGCGGAACAGCGCCTTGACCGGCTGCTCCTCGACCTTCTGGCCGGCATATTGCACCTGAACGCGCTCGGCGGTCTCGGCCACCACGCCCATGTCATGGGTGATCAGCACCAGCGCCATGCCCTGCTCCTGCTGCAGGCGCACGAGCAGATCAAGGATCTGCGCCTGGATGGTCACGTCGAGCGCGGTGGTCGGCTCGTCGGCGATCAGCAGTTTCGGATTGCAGGCAAGCGCCATGGCGATCATAACGCGCTGGCTCATGCCGCCCGACATCTGGTGCGGGAAGTTCGACAGGCGATCTTCAGGCGCCGGGATGCCGACGAGATTCAGAAGCTCGATCGAGCGCTCGCGGCGGGCCTTGCGGTCGAGGCCCATGTGGATGCGCAGGGTCTCGCCAAGCTGGAAGCCGACCGTGAAGCACGGATTGAGGCTCGACATCGGCTCCTGGAAGATCATCGCCATGTCTTTGCCAACGATCTTGCGGCGCTGCCGCGGGGAGATACCGCGCAGGTCCTTGCCGTCGAACATCATGCGGTCTGCGGTGATCTTCGCCGTCCAGGGCAGAAGCCCCATCAGAGCGAGCATGGAGACGGACTTACCGGAGCCGGATTCGCCGACGATCGAGAGGATTTCCCCCTTGTCGCAGGTGAGCGATACGCCGTCCACCGCCCGGAACAGGCCGGAAGCGGTCTGGAATTCGACGGTGAGATTTTCAATATCGAGAAGTGCCATTACGACCTCTTCAGCTTCGGGTCGAAGGCATCGCGCAGGCCGTCGCCCATCAGATTGATGGCGAGAACCGTGATCAGGATGCAGAGACCGGGAAAAGTGACCAGCCAGGGGTTGCTCTGGAAGAATTCGCGCGAATCCGCCAGCATCGTGCCCCATTCCGGCGTCGGCGGCTGCGCGCCCTGGCCGAGAAAGCCGAGAGCGGCGGCATCGAGGATCGCGGAGGAGAAGGCAAGCGTCGCCTGCACGATCAGCGGCCCGAGACAGTTCGGCAGGATGGTCTTGAACATCAGGCGCAGCGGGCCGGCGCCGGAAACGCGCGAGGCGATGACATATTCCTTGTCGCGCTCGGCCATCACCGAGGCACGCGTCAGGCGGACGAAATGCGGCTGGTTGACGATCGAGATCGCAATCATCGCGTTGGTCAGGCCCGGCCCCAGGATCGCCACCAACACGAGGGCGAGCAGCAGCGAGGGGATGGCGAGGATGATGTCCATGACGCGCATGATGATCGTATCGGTGCGGCCGCGGACATAACCGGCGACGAGGCCGATCAGGATGCCGGCAAGCGCCGAAAGCGAGGCGACCACGAGGCCGATGAACAGCGAGAACCGCGTGCCGTAGATCAGACGCGAGAGAAGGTCGCGGCCATTGGCATCGGTGCCGAGAAGAAAGCTGCTGTTGCTGCCTTCCGACCAGAACGGCGGCAGGCGCTGCATGGCGCTGCCATAGGCGGCATCCGGGTCATGCGGGGCGACGATGCCGGCGAAGATCGCCAGGAACAGGACGAAAACGAAGATCGCCAGTCCGATGACGGCACCCTTGTTTCGCGAGAAATAATACCAGAACTCCGCAAGAGCGGAGGGGCGGTCGGACTTGACACTGACCGTGCTCATGGGCCGCTCCTAGTGACGAATACGTGGATTGATGAAGCCGTAGAGCAGGTCGACGGCGAGATTGACGAGCATGACGATGCCGGCGATCAACAGCAGGCCGCCCTGCACCACGGGATAATCGCGCTTTGAGACGGCGTCGATCATCCACTTACCGATTCCCGGCCAGGAAAAGATGCTTTCCGTCAGGATGGCGCCGCCGAGCAGCACGCCGACCTGTAGGCCGATGGTGGTAACGACCGGGATCATGGCGTTGCGCAGCGCATGCACGGAGACGACGCGCAGCGGCGAGAGACCCTTGGAGCGCGCCGTGCGGACATAATCCTCGCCCAGCACTTCGAGCATCGCCGAGCGCGTCTGCCGCGCGATGACGGCGAGCGGAATGGTGCCGAGCACGACCGTCGGCAGGATCAGCGAGTTGAGCGCCGAGGCGAAGGCGCCCTTCTGACCGGACAGGAGGCTGTCGATCAGCATGAAGCCGGTGATCGGCTTGAAGAAATAAATGAGGCCGATGCGGCCCGAAACCGGCGTCCAGTGCAGATAACCGTTGAAGACGATGATCAGCAGCAGGCCCCACCAGAAGATCGGCATGGAATAGCCGATGAGGGCCACACCCATGACGCTCTGGTCGAACCATGTCCCCCGCTTAACGGCGGCGAAAACGCCGGCCGGGATGCCAAGACAGATCGCCAGGATCATGGCGCAGATCGACAGTTCCAGCGTTGCCGGGAAGAAGGTGAAGAAGTCGGTCAGTACATCACGCTTGGTGGTGATCGAGGCGCCGAGATCGCCGTGCAGCGCCTTCCAGATGTAACTGCCGTACTGGACGACCATCGGGCGGTCATAGCCGAGATCGTGCGTGATCTGGGCGTGCCGCTCCGGCGACATGACCCGTTCGCCCGACAGCAGCATGACAGGATCGCCCGGAAGCAGGCGGATGAGGGAGAAGGCGATAATCGATACGCCGAGGAATGTCGGGATCAGCACCGCAAGGCGGCTGAAAAGAAATCGCAACATGACAGGTGTCCAAATTTTTCCGGCGGTCAGGCAAAGTGCCTGACCGCCGGGTCGCCCGGTCTTAGCCGGGCATTCTCACAGATTTTTTGTTATTCGGCGATATCGACGCCGTCAAAGCGGTGAACGCCGACCGGGTCCTGAACGTAACCGGAGACATTCTTCGTCATCGGGATGAATTCTTCCGAATGGTCGATGGTCATCCACGGTGCTTCGCGCTTGAAGATGACCTGGGCTTCTTCATAGAGCTTGGTGCGCTCCTTGACGTCAGCGGTCTGCTTGGCCTTCTTTACCAGATCGTCAAATTCCTTGTTGCACCACTGAGCGCGGTTGTTGCCGCCGACGGCGTCGCAGCCGAGCAGCGTATCAAGGAAGTTGTCCGGGTCGCCGTTATCACCGGTCCAGCCGAGGATAGCCGCACCATCGCGGTCCTTGGCGGAGGAGAGCTTCAGGTACTGAGCCCAGTCATAGGTGACGATCTCGACCTTGACGCCGATCTTGGCAAGGTCCGCCTGCATCAGCTCGGCGGCGCGGCGCGCGTTGAGCATGTAGGGACGCGATACCGGCATCGCCCAGATCTTCATGCTGAGATCCTTGACACCGGCCTTTTCAAGCAGCTTCTTAGCTTCGTCTGGGCTGTAGGCGTCGTCCTTGACGTCCTTGTTATAGGACCACATGGTCGGCGGGATCGGGTTGGTTGCAACCGTGCCCGAGCCCTGGAAGACGGCGTCGACGATCGCCTGCTTGTTGACGGCCATGTTGATGGCCTTGCGTACTTCGACCTTATCGAACGGTGCAACCAGCGTGTTGTAGGCGAGGTACGAGACGTTCAGGCCGGCCTGCTCGAGAACCTTGAGGTTCGGATCGGCCTTCAGGTCCTTGATGTCGGCGGCGTTCGGGTAAGGCATGATGTTGCATTCGCCGGACTTCAGCTTCTGCGCGCGGACGGAAGCATCGGGCGTGATCGCGAAGACGAGATCGTCGATCTTTTCCTTGCCCTTGAAATAGGTTTCATTCGCCTTGTAGCGGATGACGGCGTCGGGCTGGTAGGCGACGAAGGTGAACGGGCCAGTGCCGAGCGGTTGCTGGTTCATCTGCGCCATCTTGCCGTCGGCCTGGAGCTTGTCCGCATATTCCTTCGACAGGATCGAGCTGAAATCCATCGCGAGGTCGGCGATGAACGGTGCTTCCGGACGGTTCAGCACGAACTTGACAGTGAGGTCGTCAACCTTGTCGATCGACTTGATCAGCTTGGGGAAGCCCATGCCGTCTGCATATTCGTAGGAACCACCGGCGACATACTTGGCCCACGGGCTGTCTTCCTTGAGCTGGCGCTCGAAGGAGAAGATGACGTCGTCGGCAGTAAGATCGCGCGTCGGGGTGAAGAAGTCGGTCACCTGGAACTTCACGCCCTTGCGGAGCTTGAAGGTGTATTCCTTGCCGTCGGGGGAAACCGTCCAGCTTTCGGCCAGGCCCGGCTCAACTTCGGTGCTGCCATGCTTGAATTCGACGAGACGGCTATAGACCGTACGCGAAGAGGCATCGAAAGTGTTGCCGCCAGTGTAAATTCCCGGGTCAAAACCCTCCGGCGAGCTTTCCGAGCAGTAAACAAGCGTTTTCGACCAGGCGGACGTCGCCATGACGGAAGCCAAGGCGGTCACTGCCAAGAGGACAGAGATCTTTTTCATGATGTCGTTTCCCAGGTTTGTTCTTCTTTTGAAGCCGTGGTTCCCAGAGGTTCCTATCCGGATCGGGCCGATGGAACGCTATTTAATGTATGAAAGCAACATGGGCCGCCTAAAATTTTTCCAAATCGTGGAGTTTGGAAATTTTTGCACAAAAAATGCCCTGCATAGGCAACAATCTGGATATTACGCGCGTATCTGGGATACTTTTTCGAAGAATCTCACGTTTTCCTCTTCGAGATTACCAACGGCTCGTTACAATATTGTGCAACTATACAAAGGAAAATCCGCGGCTGCCTCAGGCAACCGCGGATTGAAAATACACGCGACTTAAAAAGCGGGATCAGGCGGCCGGTGCCGTGATCGGCATCTTCTTGGCGATGCCCCTGTGATCCAGCTCGTCCAGGCCGAGCAGGAAGTTGATCTGCGGGCGGGCCTTGACGAGGTCGTCGATGGAATATTCCGTCAGCACGTCGAAAAAGGCGTTGAGCGCCTTGCGCAGCGCCGAATTCAAGCCGCAGCTATCGACCAGCGGGCACTCGACGGCACCGTCTTCGAAGCATTCCGCCATGGCGAAGCTGTCTTCGGTCACCCGGACGACGTCGAACAGGCTGATATCGGTCGGTGGCTTGCCCAAGCGCACGCCGCCATTGCGGCCACGCACGGTTTCCACAAGGCCCGCCTTGGTCAGCGGCTGCAGAATCTTGAACAAAAACAGCTCGGAAACACCATAGGCCTTGGCAATTTCCGGGATGCGGCTCAAGTAGCCTTCGTTGGCGGCGCAATACATGAGCATACGCACTGCGTAGTTGGTCTGCTTGGTCAGGCGCATGCCGATCTCCTGGAATCGAAGCCGCAAAGTGCGGGTCGAGAGCTATATAGTGCGTTTCTTAGTTTGGAACAATTCCAAAATATGAAATTTACATTCACGTTATTCTGATGCTGCCAACCAGATCAAGACCGGTTTTCAGGACTGCACTTTTTTGTCGTTGAGCTCCCTGGCATAGTCGAGGATAGCCTGTTTACGTTCCGGCGTGCCCGGATGGGTCGACAGCATGCTGGTGTCGGAGTGATCGTTGAGTTTGGTCTCCAGGAAATCGAAGAAACGCGACAGAGCTGTTGGATCCATGCCGGCCGCCTGCATCAACTCGACCGAACGACGGTCGGCCTGGGCTTCTGCCGAACGGGAATAGGAAAGCGCCAAGAGACCACCGCCCTGGGTCAGCACATCCTGAACGCCGGAGCCGACATCGCCGGCAATCAGCATCACCAGGCCGGCAACGCCGGCGGCGCGATACAGCTGGCGGAGACTGTGCTTGTATTCGACATGGCCGATCTCGTGGCCGAGAACGGCGGTGATCATTTCGGTATCGCTGCCGGCAAGATCGACCAACTGATCGGTGAGGACGAGATTTCCGTCCGGCAGCGCGAAGGCGTTCGGGCCAATGATACCGCCATCGCGGAAGTTCAGCTTGTAGCGACCGGCGCCGCCCTCGGCCTGGGCCGCAATCTTTTCGAACCGATCCGAGATGTCCTTGCGCCTGTCCTCGGAAAGCTTGCTCGGGCTGAGAGCCGTCTGGTCCAGCGTCTTCAGCGTGCCCGCCGACATGATTTCCGGCACCACCGGCGGCGTCACCAGCACCGCGACCTCCACCAGCGCCGGCAAGGCATAGTGATAGATCGTCGATGCAAGCACGATCGTCGCGACGGCAAAAGCGATCATCCGCGGACGGACAATCTCCAGCCGATGCACGAAACCGCTGCGCTTCTCGCCTCGACCCTGGAGATAGACGTCGATCGCGTCATTGTCGCGCGTTTCGAAAACGGATTCGTTACCGAACACGATACGGCGGGGAATCGAGCCGACGCGCGGGCTGATCTCAATGTCGGAGCGGATGCCCCAGGCGAGACGCTTGTCCTTCTCATCCTCCTCGTCCGACAAGACGGTCAGCGAACCGCCCATATCAACCAACCGCGCCGGAATGGCGCGGCTGGAATGCGGCGGATGCCAGAGGCCCGCCGCGATCACTGGTCCATCAGAAGCCAAAGTCGAAACCATCGACATCGAGATATTCCGCGCTGATGGCGTTGCCGCTCGAGCGGACCTGATCGATCACCACGCCGATGTCACCGTCGACATGGATGGCGGTATGCTCTGCGAGATAACGTTGCAGGCGCACCGCCGCCCAGGGGCGCATCAGGCCGAGGGTTGCAAATGTGACGATCACATTGGAGATCGCAATCCATGCATAACGCCGGCGACCAAGATCGCTAAGGAGACTGTGACGGCGGTCGATCATGGTCGCCGACCACACGATGTTGCGCACCATGGCCCGATAGAAAAGCCCGGCGATGGCATAGACGAGCACAAATCCAATGATGGCCCAATGCCAGACACTTACCGTACCCATCGATCCGGACATGGCAGCCTCGGGCGATGTCCCTGAGATCGCGAAAGCCAAGCCGGCGAGAACAACGAGGCCAATCAGAGCGACCGCAATGGCAATACCGAGCGCCTTGTAGAATCCGCCCAATGTCAGGTTGGTCGAAAATGGCCGGTCGCCGTAACGCAGATTGTCGAAAACATACCGATAGAACCAGCGGGCAGCGACGGGCGCAAGAATTCCGACCGAGACGATCGTAACGAGGCCGCCTAGAAAGATAGCCTTGAAAGCGCCGCCGTAGGTGCCGACGAAATCGAACCGCACGTTGCGATAACTCGTCACGCGGGCGTTGAAGCGCAGACCGCGCATGAGAAACCAGGGGAAAGCGAGGATCAGCAGCGGCGTGACGATCAGCGCCGCGAGCGGCGCGACAGTCGTGACGATCTGCGAGATAATCAGAAACCCGAAGACGATCAGGCGGCCAATGAAAATCTGCTTGCCCTTGGCGTGATATTCGAATGTATGCCCGAGCAACGCTGTATTGCCACAGAAATAGCGGTTGCGCCGAACCTTCGCCCAGGCGGAGTAGATGCCCAGGGTGATGATCGTCAGCAAAACATTGACGATCCAGATACCGAAATATTCCTTGGCGTTGCCGGTGAACGACGCACGTTGAAACGTCTGTCCGCCGTCGAACGGGCGCAAATTTTCTGCCAGAGCCATATCCAACCATCCCCCTTGGTAGACCAGTGTTGCGGATGGTGCCGATCATCCCCAATCAGCGCGCGAAACCATCCGACGCGTTAATCTACCGCGAGACGCAGGAAAGTCGATCCCATCCGGCGCAATTTATAAGCGCCCGAATAGAAGCGTGCCGGCCTCACGGCACCGAAACCCAGACCGCCATCTCGCAACCGCCCGGCTCGCGGAAGTGAAAGCGTCGGCCGCCTGGAAAGTCGAAGGCGGGGCGGGTCACCACACCGCCGGCAAGCTCGACCGCACGCTGCGCCGCTTCCAGATCGGTCGCGCGCACGACCGGCAGCGGGGCGCCGGCGGCGTCCCCGGCATCGCCATCAATCCCGGCGTCGATCCCGGCCGCCTCGATGACGTGATAGGTCGGCCCGTAGCTGACGAAGCTCCAGTCGAAAGCCTCCGCGAAAAAACGGCGGGTCTTCAACGCATCGGTCGATGGGAATTCGAGATAGTCGATCTGATAGGTCGCAGGCATTGTGCTGCCCTCCAATTGTTCTTGTTTTGTTCTAATACAAAACAAGATCTCCGGCAAGACGACGGAGCGGGAAATAACCGCAACAAAAAACCGCCGCCCAACTCAACATCGGGCGGCGGCGGATTTCAAGCAAGAACGACGAAGATCACTTCATCGTCGGCATGACGAATTCAGCACCATCCTTGATGCCGGACGGCCAGCGAGCGGTGATCGTCTTGGTGCGGGTCCAGAACTTGATCGAGTCCGTGCCGTGCTGGTTGAGGTCGCCGAAGCTCGAGGCCTTCCAGCCGCCGAAGGAATGGTAGGCGAGCGGAACCGGGATCGGAACGTTGATGCCGATCATGCCGATGTTGATGCGCGAGGCGAAATCGCGGGCTGCGTCGCCGTCACGGGTGTAGATGGCAACGCCGTTGCCATATTCGTGCTTCATCGGCAGTTCGAGCGCGTCTTCATAGTTCTTGGCGCGGACGACCGAGAGAACCGGTCCGAAAATCTCGGCCTTGTAGATATCCATGTCCGCCGTGACGTTATCGAACAGGCTGCCGCCGACGAAATAGCCGTCCTCATAGCCCTGCAGCTTGAAGCCGCGACCGTCGACGAGGAGCTTGGCGCCCTCTTCGACACCGCGATCGATCAGGCCATTGATACGGTTATAGGCATCCTTGGTGATGACCGGACCCATGTCGGCCTTGTCGTCGGTATAGGGGCCGATGCGCAGCGATTCGATCTTCGGGATCAGCTTTTCGACCAGGCGGTTCGCCGTGTCTTCGCCGACGGGAACAGCGACGGAGATCGCCATGCAGCGCTCACCGGCCGAGCCATAGCCAGCACCCATGAGGGCGTTGACGGCCTGGTCCAGATCGGCGTCCGGCATGATGATCATGTGGTTCTTGGCGCCGCCGAAGCACTGAGCGCGCTTGCCGTTCGCCGCCGCCGTGCCATAGACATAGCGGGCGATCGGCGTCGAGCCGACGAAGGAGACGGCGCCGATATCCGGATCCGTCAGGATGGCGTCGACCGCAGCCTTGTCGCCGTTGACGACGTTAAGGATGCCCGCCGGCAGGCCGGCTTCGATCATCAGCTCGGCAAGGCGGATCGGCAGGGAGGGATCACGCTCGGACGGCTTCAGGATGAAGGCATTGCCGCAGGCGATAGCCGGCGCAAACATCCACATCGGGATCATGCCCGGGAAGTTGAACGGCGTGATGCCGGCGCCGATACCGACCGGCTGGCGGATGGAATACATGTCGATCGCCGGGCCGGCGCCTTCGGTGAACTCACCCTTGGCGAGGTGCGGAATGCCGCAGACGAATTCGCAGACTTCCAGGCCGCGAATGACATCGCCCTTGGAGTCTTCAACCGTCTTGCCGTGCTCCTTGGAGAGCATGGTCGCCAGCTCGTCCATGTGCTTGTTCAGAAGCTCGACGAACTTGAAGAAGACGCGGGCGCGGCGCTGTGGATTGGTGGCCGCCCACTTCGGCTGCGCTGCCTTGGCGTTTTCGACGGCGGCGCGGATTTCCTCGACGCTGGCGAGCGCGACCGTCGACTGGACTTCGCCGGTTGCCGGATTATAAACGTTGGCGGTGCGTCCGCTGGTGCCGGCGACGTGCTTGCCGCCGATAAAATGACCAATCTCATGCATGGGTGTGCCTCCTCGTTTTCTTGGATGACTGCAGGATCGCACTTCAATTTGCACAAATCAATGAGCTGTTATAAGCAACCGTTGTGCAAAAATTGAAGTCCGGGGTGTGCATATGGATTGGGATGACGTCCGCATGTTCCTCGCCGTGGCCCGTACGGGGCAGATCCTGGCGGCCTCGAAGCGGCTTGGGGTCAACCATGCGACCCTGTCGCGGCGGGTGACGACACTGGAGGAACGGCTGAAGACGCGGCTGCTGGTGCGCCGCACCAATGGCTGCGAGCTGACGGCCGAGGGCGAAATCTTCCTGCACGCGGCCGAACGCATGGAAACCGAGATGCTGCGGGCGCAGGCGAGTGTCGGTCATCTCGACAGCGCCATTACCGGCACGGTGCGTATCGGCGCGCCGGACGGTTTCGGCGTATCCTTCCTCGCGCCGCGCCTGGGGCGGCTGATCGCGCGCTATCCGGAACTGCGCATTCAGTTGGTGCCCGTCCCCCGCTCCTTCTCGCTGTCGCAGCGCGAGGCCGATATCGCCATTACGCTGGAGCGCCCGGAACAGGGCCGGCTGGTCTCCTCGAAGCTTACGGACTATACGCTCGGCCTCTATGCCTCGAAAGCCTATCTCGACAAGGCCGGCCTGCCCGACAGCGTCGAGGCGCTGAAGCTGCATCCGCGCATCGGCTATGTCGAAGACCTGCTCTTCACCGCCTCGCTGAACTTCTCCGGTGAGATCATGCGCAGCTGGGACGCGTCCTTCGAAATCTCCACCTCCATCGGCCAGACCGAAGCCGTGCGCTCCGGCGCCGGCATCGGCATCCTGCATGACTACATCGCCCGGCAATACCCGGAACTGACCCGCATCCTGCCCGATATCTCGATCAAGCGCGCCTATTGGACCACCTACCACGAAAGCGCCCGCGATCTGGTGCGGGTGCGCACTGTCGCGGACTTTCTGCAGGAGCTGGTGAGCGAGGAACGGCGGATGTTTTTGTAACGCTGCCCCCGGCCCTACGCATGCTTCGGCGGCTCCTCGTTCTCATCGGGATTGGGAACGGGAATTTCATCCGGCAATCTGTCGGGATCCGGCTCCTCTATCGGCGGCTTGGGTATCCAGCCTGGATCGGGCGTCGGTGGTGTCTCGGGAATCGGCTCGTGTGGCACGGACATGCCAGTTCCTTCCGTCTTGTTGCTGATACTGGCTAACGGTCGGGAGCAGGCAGGGTTCCCGGAAAAATGCCGCAGGCAGGCCGAACGAAACTGGACAAGGGGCAGCCAAGGCCTAGTATCTTAGGGAGATCTCAAGGAGCGAAAATGATGGCTGAGAAAAAGAAAACGAAGCAAGCCGAGAAAGAGCACAAGGAGCAGGACGACTATCTCGAAGAGGCGCTCGAGGAAACCTTTCCCGCCAGCGATCCGATCTCGCCGGGGCATGTCGTCAAGAAGCCCGAAGACAAGAAATAGCCCACGGCCCGAGCCGGGAGAGCTATGATGTCTGATCTATCTAAAGAGTGGAAATGGTACGGTTGGGGGGTCTCGAACCTCCGACCTCAGGTGCCACAAACCTGCGCTCTAACCAACTGAGCTACAACCGCACATGCTCGCGTCGCCGCGAACGGGGGTGACATACGAGGACTTTGAAATTATTTCAAGTCCTATCTCCCCGCAATATGAAAAAGCTGGGCTTGATACCCAGTTCTTGAGGCACAGCACCTTCGGATGAAGGCACGAGGGCCGCTTTCCCTTGAATCAGAAACGTCCCGCCTTCAGAGCTTTCACCTGAAAACGGGACGTCTTGGCCTTGGGAGGCATTTTGGGATTAGGCTGCCTTGAAGGTGGACATGGCCTTTTCAGCCGCGTCCTTGGCCGGCTTTGCCAGCTTTTCGGCAACCTGCTTGGTGGTTTCCTGAATGGATTTGGCCTGCTCGACGGTCACTTCAGCCTGCTTGCGGATGAAGGAGGTCTGCAGTTCGAAGAGTTCGGCAACGGACTTGACACGAAGCAGGGCTTCCATGTGCGCCAGCGAGCTCTCGGCATTGGTGCGCAGCGCGTCGATGGCCTTGAGGCCGATCTCGACGGAGCCAGCCTGGGCGGTCTGCACGGTTGCTTCAACGGTCTTGCCGGCTTCTTCAGCGGCAGTCTTCATCTTGGCGAAGGCTTCCTTGGACTGGGCCGCGCCCTTTTCCGCGAAGTCGCGGAAGGATTCGGAGAGCTTGGAAGGGTCGAATGCAGCCGTTGAAAAAACGTCGTCTTTCTTTACAGTAGCCATGATAACGCTCCTAGTGTGGGCCCTCCTCCGAGCGCCCTTCGTGAATGTGAGTGAGGCTTATATAATATAGATTATTGTGCAGTGCAACATAATTGTGCGACGCACAACGCGTTAACCCTGCCAGCCGAAAAACTGGTCGTTCGCTGGACCTGAAACCGGGGTGCCGGTATTAATAAAGCGTTAAAGCAAGAGAGGCGGTCACGCCCGCAAAGCAGGTTGGAACATGCCCGCAGTCCAGTATCCATTCATCGACATCGCCGTGCACCCCCGCGTTCGGGAACGCTTTGCGCGCGGCGAGGCGATGGTGATGTTTTCGGCAGGCATGGATCGCGTTCTCTGGGCCAACGGCGCCGGGGCCAATCTCTTTGGCTATGACATTATTTATGATTTTCTCGATCAGGGGCCTAAGGCCGGCGATGTCTCTTTCCGCCAGATCGAAGCGACGGCACGCGGCCTTGGCGCCGTCGGCGACCAGCGCACCTTCCTGATCCGCATGGCCTCCGGTTTCCAGCGTGCCGTGGTTAACGCCGCTGTCGAAATCATCCGCGTCCAGGCGGGCGAAGAGGCGATCCTGTTTTCCTCGCCGGTCTCGGTCAAGCCGATGGCCGCGGCCGAAAGCGCCAAGCGGATGATCGACGGCTTCGATGATCCCGATACGCATATGGCTGTGATCGGCCGCGACGGCGACGTCATCGCTGCCTCCACCGGTTTCGAGGCTCTTGGCGTGACGCCGCACACCGCGAAAATGTTGACGACCATGGCTGGAGCGCTGCCGGAACGGCTGATCAAGCGGCCGATCCCGACCGGCCGTGGCTATCTGCCCGCCGCCGTCGGCAAGCTATCGGAAATCCCCGCCCTGCACCTGCTCTTCGTCGTCGAGACCGTGCTCGGCCATCTTGATCCGACCGAAAGCCCTGACGCGCCCGCCCCGCCGGCGGCAATAACCAAGGTCGAGCCGGAGGCGGAAGAAGCCCGCAACGAGCTTGAGGCCGCAGTGGTCGAGCCGACATTCGCTCCCGACACCGCCCCTGTCGCGAATGCCGCCTCTCCTTCCGCAGACGTTCTCGATGCCGTGGCGGGTATCGAGGAAGTTGAAGACACACCGGAAGACGACGCCGCCATCCGTGAGGCGATCTCCGTACAATCCGATGCCGCGAGCGAAGATCTCGGCCAACTGGCGACCATGGATGGCGCGAGCGAGGAACAGATCGACGCGGCTGCGTATGTCGACGAACTGACAGATGAAGCCGATGACATGGTTGCACCAGCCGTCGTCGAAAGTCCGGTGGAGCATGAGGAAATCAGCCCCGAGCCGGCTGCTCCCGAACACGATGCAGTCGCGGACGGCCAACCGGGAGAATTCACCTTCAAGCGCAACGGCCGCGCCACCCGTTTCGTCTGGAAGATCGATGCCGAGGGCCGCTTCAGCGAGGTTTCGCGAGAATTCGCCGAAGCCGTCGGCCCGCATGCCGCCAAGGTGACCGGCACGGCCTTTACCGATGTTGCCGCACATTTCAATCTCGATCCCGATGGCAAGATCGCGGAGCTTCTCGCGCGGCGCGACACATGGTCCGGCCGGACGATCTACTGGCCGGTGGAAAACACCAGCCTGATCGTGCCGGTCGACCTCGCCGCCTTGCCGACCTATACGCGCAGCCGCGACTTCGACGGCTTCAGAGGCTTTGGCGTCGTCCGCCTTTCCGACGCCATCGAAGATCCGATGAAGCTCGGATTGACGCTGGGCGCGGAGGAAGATCAGTCCGCTCGGACGCCGGACGCTACGGAAGAACCAGCGGCGACCGAGACGGATGCGACGGATCCGGCAATTGCCGAGGAAACGTTGCAGTCCGCAGCGGAAGAGCATATTGCCGAAGAAGAGAACACTATTCCCGAGACGGCGGATGAACCCGCACCCGCGAATGAAGAACCGCCGGCGCTGACGATTGCCGAGACGCCGAACCGCCGCGAAACCGACAAGATCATTCAGCTCCACGAGCGCCGTTCGGCGATGCCGGGCGGCCTGTCGCTAAGCGAACAGGCAGCCTTCCGCGAGATCGCCCGCCAGCTCGAACCTTTCGGCAAGCGCACCGAGACGCCCGAAGAGGGCACGCAGACCGAAGAAGATGCCGATACCTCTCCGAAGCCGAATGCGGCGGACGAGATCCTGTCTGGGGCAACCGAAGACCAGCCGGTGGAAGAAGCTGCTCCCGACGCAGAACTATCCAAGCCGGAAGAGCATCTCGATCCGCTGGGCGTCTTGAACACCGCCATTCCGTCGCGCGTGAAAATGCGCAATGGCCTGTCGGACG
This sequence comes from Rhizobium sp. AP16, assembly GCF_000281735.1. Lineage (NCBI taxonomy): Bacteria > Pseudomonadati > Pseudomonadota > Alphaproteobacteria > Hyphomicrobiales > Rhizobiaceae > Rhizobium > Rhizobium sp. AP16. The sequence goes on from NZ_AJVM01000073.1 coordinate 125,606, forward strand.
AGATCGTCGATCAACTGCCGCTTGCCATTCTCATCCACGCCGGCGACCGGCTGATCCATGGCAATCCGGAATTCCTGCGGCTGACGGGCTATGAGAGCCTTGCGGACCTCGACCATGTCGGCGGCCTCGATGCGCTGTTGCAGCGTCATGATCTCGAAGGCAAGACCGAGCAGCCGGGCACGATGATGGTGGTGCGCGCCGACGACACGCTGGTGCCGGTCACCGCACGGCTGCAGTCGATCCGCTGGGAAGACGGCACCGCCTTGATGCTGGCGCTGATGCCGCTCGAGAAGAGTGACGTCTCGACGCCGGCGGAGCCCGTGCCCGAGGAAGCGCGGCCGGAGCGCATGATCGAAAAGCTTGCCAAGCTTCAGGTCGAAATCGAGGAATTGCAGTCGACGCTGGAAACGGCGACGGACGGCGTCGTCATCATCGGCCAGGATGGCGACATCCGCTCGATGAACCGCTCGGCGAGCGCCCTCTTCAATTTTGACGACCAGGAAACCCGCGGCAAACCCTTCGTCATGCTGTTTGCACATGAGAGCCAGAAGGCCGTGCTCGACTACCTCAGCGGGCTTTCAGGCCATGGCGTGGCAAGCGTGCTGAACGATGGCCGCGAAGTCATGGGCCGTGAAGCATCGGGCGGCTTCGTGCCGCTGTTCATGACCATGGGGCGACTGAATTCCTCCAACGGCTATTGCGCCGTCATTCGCGACATCACGCAATGGAAGCGCACCGAGGAAGAGCTGCGCAACGCCAAGCGCGCGGCGGAAACCGCCAATGCCCACAAGACGGATTTCCTCGCCCGCGTCAGCCATGAAATCCGCACGCCGCTCAACGCCATCATCGGCTTCTCCGACATGATGGCCGGCGAGCGCTTCGGGCCGATCGGCCATTCCCGTTATGTCGAGTACGCGACCGACATCGGACGCTCCGGCCGGCATGTGCTCGATATCGTCAACGATCTCCTGGATATTTCCAAGATCGAAGCCGGTGAGATGGACCTGGAATTTGCCTCCGTCGGCCTCAACGAGGCAATCGCCGAGGCCGTGTCGCTGGTGCAGCCGCAGGCCAACAGCCAGCGCGTCATCATTCGCACCGCGCTGTCACAAGCCGTACCGAACGTCGTCGCCGACCTGCGCTCGATCAAGCAGATCGCGCTGAATATCCTGTCGAACGCCATCCGCTTCACGCCGTCCGGCGGCCAGATCGTGGTTTCCACCTCCTATGAGGGGAATGGCAGCGTCGTCATGCGTATCCGCGACACCGGCGTCGGCATGACGCGTTCGGAGCTGGAACAGGCAATGAAGCCCTTCCGCCAGGTCTCGACCAACTCCCGCAAACGCGGAGATGGCACCGGCCTCGGCTTGCCGCTGACCAAAGCCATGGTCGACGCCAATCGCGCGACCTTCGCGATCAATTCCTCGCCGAACGAGGGGACGCTGGTGGAAGTCACCTTCCCGTCCCCCCGCGTGCTGGCGAATTGATTTTTGATCTGTGAAATTAGCTGACGGCTGCTGCAAATACGACCAACGGCAATTTTCTGCCCGAAGCGGACACGTCGACCATTCAGGCGCGCAAAATAGCTTGGTTAGGCTGGAGAAAGACGGCTTGCCTCTTATTTCATTTCAGGAGGGAATGGGACACAGGAGCAAAAGGAGGATTACCCAATGGCAAAGAACACAATCTGCGTATGGTATGACAAAGACGCCGAGGCCGCCGCCCACTTCTACGCCAAGACCTTTCCCGACAGCGCAGTGGGCGCCGTCATTCGTGCACCCGGAAACTATCCCGAGGGCAAGCAGGGAGACGTGCTGGTTGTTGAATTCACCGTTGCGGGCATTGCTTGCATAGGCCTCAATGGCGGTCCCGCAATCAAGCACAGCGAAGCCTTCTCATTTCAAATCGCAACTGACGACCAGGAAGAGACGGACCGCTACTGGAACGCCATTGTGGGCAATGGCGGCCGGGAAAAGGCTTGTGGCTGGTGCGAGGACAAATGGGGCATCTCCTGGCAGATCACACCGCGCGTGATGACCGAAGCGCTGGCGGCAGGCGGTGATCAAGCAAAACGAGCTTTCGATGCGATGCTAACCATGAAGAAAATCGACGTCGGGGCGATCGAAGCCGCTCGGCGTGGCTGAGGCAAATGCCGATTGAGCCCGCGTCACCCCCCTCTGTCAGCTACGCTGACATCTCCCCCACGAGGGGGGAGATTGGGAACGCGTGGCACACTCTCTCACAAAACAAATATCGCATCTGCTGGGATTGAACCTATTGCTCTCGCAAGAGCCTCGGCAGGCTCCCAACGATCTCCCCCCCTTGTGGGGGAGATGTCACGAAGTGGCAGAGGGGTGCTGCACTCTCAGCGAGCTCAGCAGTTCGAGACTATTCGCCGCGAGCTTTCTCAGCCTTGCGCTTGGCCCGCGAATTCGGCTTGCCGGCCGGCGAACCCGCATCGCTCTTGGCGAAGTTCGGCTTGCCCGGCTTCTTCGCCCAGGGCTTCTTGTCGGAAGCGCCCTCGCCGGCCTGTGCCCGTTCCGGCTTGCGGTCGGATTTCCATTTCGGCTTGCTGTCGTCGTATGGGCGAGCGCTCTTCTCGGCGAAGGGCTTTTTGCCGTAGCCTCCCTCGCGCTTGGCCTGCGAAAAATCAGGGATGCCGTCGAGCGGCTTGACGCGGATTCCGCGCTCCAGGGTCTTGTCCGGGCCGATGGCTGTCAGGAAGCGCTCGGCGCCTTCGGCGGAGAACTCGACGAAGGTTTCTTCCGGCTGCATCTTGATCGCGCCGATGTCGCGCTTGGTGAGGTTGCCGTTGCGGCACAGCATCGGGATCAGCCAGCGCGGCTCGGCATTCTGCTTGCGGCCTACCGAGAGCGATACCCAGACACCATCGGTGAAATCGTTGCGGCCAGCGCCGGCGGGCGCTTCGTCATACCGCGTGACCGGAAAATCGTCGCGGCGAGGCTTCTTGCGCTCGCCTTCGGCCGGTACATCCTGCAGGTCTTCCGGCGCGGAATGACCGGCGCGGTATTGACGCAGGAAAGCGGCGGCGACCTGTTCGGCGCCATGGGTCCGCAACAGCTGCTGCACCAGCGACTGTTCGTCCTCGCCCAACGGCGCGGAGAAGATCGGATCGGCGAGAAGACGCTCGTCGTCACGCTGGCCGACCTCATCGGCCGATGGCGGCTTTGCCCAGGTGGCGCGAATGCGGGCGGCTTCCAGCAGGCGTTCCGTGCGGCGACGGCCGCTGAGCGGCACGATCAGGGCGCTGACGCCCTTGCGACCAGCACGACCGGTGCGACCGCTGCGATGCAGCAGCGTTTCCGGATTGGTCGGTATGTCAGCGTGGATCACCAGATCGAGGCCCGGCAAGTCGATGCCGCGGGCGGCGACGTCGGTGGCGATGCAGACGCGGGCGCGACCATCGCGCATGGCCTGGAGCGCATGCGTACGCTCGCTCTGGCTAAGCTCGCCGGAGAGGGCAACGACGGAGAAACCGCGATTGTTGAAGCGTGCCGTCAGATGGTTGACCGCGGCGCGAGTCGAGCAGAAGACGATCGCGTTCTGCGCTTCGTAATAGCGCAGAACGTTGATGATGGCGTTTTCCCTGTCGCTCGGCACGACCGTCAGCGCGCGATAGTCGATATCGACATGTTGCTTGGCTTCTGTGGCGCTGGCAATGCGGACGGCATCACGCTGGTAGTTTTCGGCAAGCTTGGCGATCGAACGCGGCACGGTCGCCGAGAACATCAGCGTCCGCCGTTCGGTCGGCGATGTCTCGAGGATGAATTCGAGATCCTCACGGAAGCCGAGATCAAGCATCTCGTCAGCCTCGTCCAGCACGACCGCCTTCAGCTTGGAAATATCGAGCGAGTTGCGGCGGATATGGTCGCAAAGACGGCCCGGCGTGCCGACGACGATGTGCGCGCCGCGCTCCAACGCCCGCTTTTCGGTCCGCATGTCCATGCCGCCGACGCAGGAGACGATGGTGGCGCCGGTCAGCTCATAGAGCCATTCCAGTTCGCGCTGGACCTGCAGTGCGAGTTCGCGGGTCGGCGCGATCGCCAGCGCCAGCGGCGTGCCGGCGCGGCCGAAGCGTTCGGCGCCGTCCAAAAGGGTCGGGGCCAGCGCCAGGCCGAAGGCAACCGTCTTGCCGGAGCCGGTCTGGGCCGAAACCAACGCGTCCTTGCCAGCAAGGTCGGGATCGAGCATCGACTTTTGTACCGGCGTCAGCGTTTCGTAACCACGCTTTGCCAAAGCCTGGGCAATCGCAGGAACGATGCCTTCGAATTCGGTCATGTCTTGTCTTTCGGAATTCTTCACGCGCCAGGAGGCACGGATCATCGTGGCCCGCACGTCGCAGGCCTCTTCTTCAAGCGTGCACATACTTGGTCGGCGCGGCAATGTACAGAGCGGGCGCGTATTTGTGCAGCGCGAACGAAAAAAAGGCAGCGAATCGTGCTGCCTTTGGAGTTGATGCTGCCTAACAAAAGCTCGAGTCGATCAACGTCATGTTACGGGAGCCTCACGGCTCCAAGCCGCTCCGAGTTCATGCGAGCGGCCCCAAGTTGGATTTACCTTTGACCAACCTCTCTTAACGCCGGGTTACCATTCCGAGGTGATCGTTCGCCCGTGAGTTTTAGGGGAGCGATCAGCTCTTAAGCTCCTCCAGCCCTGCAAAGAGATCCAGCGCTTCCGGATTGGCGAGCGCTTCCTTGTTCTTCACTGTCCGGCCATGAACGACATCGCGGACGGCAAGCTCGACGATCTTGCCGGATTTGGTGCGCGGGATGTCCGTGACCGCGATGATCTTAGCCGGCACATGCCGCGGCGAAGCGCCGGTGCGGATGCGGGTCTTCATCGCCTTGACGAGGTCCTCCGTCAGAGCGGCACCCGCTGCCAGGCGCACGAAGAGCACGACGCGCACGTCGTCATCCCAATCCTGGCCGATACAGAGCGCTTCCAGAACCTCGGGCATCTGCTCGACCTGATTGTAGATCTCCGCCGTGCCGATACGCACGCCGCCGGGGTTCAGCGTCGCGTCCGAGCGGCCATGGATGATCAGGCCGCCATGCTCGGTCCATTCGGCAAAATCACCGTGGCACCAGACATTGTCGAAACGCTCGAAATAGGCGGCATGGTATTTGGCGCGGTCGGGATCGTTCCAGAACATCACCGGCATCGAGGGGAATGCCTTGGCGCAGACCAGCTCGCCCTTTTCGCCGCGCACCGGATGGCCATCCTCGTTCCAGACATCGACGGCAAGACCGAGGCCCGCTCCCTGGATCTCGCCGCGCCAGACCGGCTGCAGGGGGTTGCCGAGCACGAAGCAGGAGACGATGTCGGTGCCCCCTGAGATGGAGGCCAGCTGGATATCGTCCTTGATGCCCTCATAGACGAAGGTGAAGCCTTCCGGCGACAGCGGCGATCCGGTGGAGGTCATTAGTCGCAGGCTGGTGAGATCATGCGAGGTCTTCGGCGTCAGGCCGCTCTTGCGCACCGCATCGATATATTTGGCCGAGGTGCCGAATACGGCGAAACACTCCTCCTGCGCATAATCGAAGAGAATGTTGCCATCGGGCGCAAAGGGCGAGCCGTCATAGAGGCAGAGGGTGGCGCCGGCGGCAAGCCCCGTTACCAGCCAGTTCCACATCATCCAGCCGCAGGTGGTGAAATAGAAGACTTTTTCGCCGGGAACGACGCCGCAATGCAGGCGATGCTCCTTGATGAGCTGCAACAGCGCACCGCCGGTGGAATGAACGATGCATTTCGGCACGCCGGTCGTGCCCGAAGAAAACAGGATGAACAGCGGATGCGCAAATGGCAGGGGCGCAAATTCGATGGCCTTTGCTTCGAAGGGCGCGATGAAGGCGGACAGCGTCTTTGCACCTGGGGTCGCCGCTGCGACCGCATCGGCATCGCCGGCGTATGGCACGATAACCGAGGGAGCGCCGAGGCGCTGCGCGATGGCGCCAACCTTTGTCGTCACATCCTGCAATTTGCCGCCATACCAATAGCCTGCGCAGGCAATGAAGAGTTTCGGTTCGATCTGGCCAAAGCGGTCAAGCACGCCCTGCTCGCCGAAATCGGGGGAACAGGAGGACCAGATGGCACCGATCGAGGCGGCGGCCAGCATGCAGGCAATGGTTTCCGGCATGTTCGGCATCATCGCGGCGACACGGTCACCCTTCCCTATACCAAGGGCGATATAGGCCTGTTGCAGGCGTGACACCGTGGCCGAAAGCCGATCCCAGGACCAGCGATCGCGCACCTTGTCCTCCCCCCAGAAGACCAAGGCATCGCCCTCGCCGCTGTTCGACAGCAGATTCTCGGCGAAGTTCAGTTCGGCGTCGGGAAAGAAACGCGCCTCCAGCATCTGATCGCCATTGATCAGCGCCCTTTCGCCGCGTTTTCCCTTGATGCCACAGAAATCCCACACTGCTGTCCAGAAGGTCTCACGCTCGGTGATCGACCAGGCGTGCAGGCTGCCGAAATCGGAGAGCGACAAGCCGAAGCTCCGGTTGCATTCCTGCATGAAGGCAAACATCGGGCTGTGTCGGCGAAACTCGTCCGACGGGGTCCAGAGCGGTTGAATGTCTTGCATATGATCTCCCCCTACTTTCGGCTTATATACCATGCTGCAGCGCATTATAAAGTCACAGAGTCGCCGGTCCTCCCGCTGTACAACGTTTGCATCCGCCGATCATTTCCTATATCCGGCAAACACAGGCATATCAGCGCTATGAGTATGAAAGTCTCCGTGAGATCATGAGCACGTCGAGGAATAGGAAGTGGCGATTGACGATGCGATCGGCCTCGCGCTGGCTGCCGACTGTCGCGCGCACTTCCGGCATCGTGCTCTTGACCATCCTCATCGTCTTCGCCGTCTTCAGGGCGACCGCCCCGTTCCTGATCTCCAGCGGGCTGGTGCGCTCCGGCATCGAGAAAGCGCTGTCGGACTGGACCGGATATCGCGCTCAGATCGAGGGGGACCCGACCCTGGAATTCTGGCCGACGCCGCGCGTGACACTCAATCAGGTCAACATCCGCGAGCCAACGAAGAACGGCAAGGTGCTCGGCCATATCGACAGCCTCTCGGCGGACTTCTCGCTGTTTGCAGCGCTGCGTGGACGCGCGCATTTCCATGAGTTCCATTTCCTGCGGCCGACGATCTATATCCGCCGCGACGAGACCGGCCTGATCGACTGGACGAACGAAGGACTGCTGTCCAAGGCGATCGAGCGGGTGGAAACATCCGCCAACCAGGGCATGCCGATGCGGCGGGAGCAGGATGCGGATATCGGCACCCTGACCATCGAGGACGGCACTGTGGAGATGGCCGATGAGCGCACCGGCAACATCTACAAGATGAACGGCATTAATGCGGACATTACCTGGCCACGGCTGTCGCGTCCGATGACGGCCGTCATCCTGGCGCGGCTCAACGGCCAGGACGTCAAGATTGATTTCAATTCCACCCAGCCGCTGCTGCTGTTTGCCGGCAAGAGCGTGGATGCAAGGACGAGCTTCTCCTCGCCGCTGATCAGCTGGACGTATTCCGGCGTCAGCAGTATCTCCGATTTCTCGACGCTCGCCGGAAATCTGGATCTGAGCGTGCCGAACGTGCCGTCATTCCTTGCCTGGAGCGGGGAGCATCTGCCGGTTGCCAATACGCTGCAGAACGTCTCGCTCAACGCCGATATCGTCGCGATCCAGAATGGCCTGCGTTTCAACAATCTGAACTTCAAGGTCAATGATTCCGCCGCGTCCGGCGTCATGGACCTCAACTACACGGCAGCCGGCAAGCCAAAGATTTCCGGCACGCTCGCCTTCGACCAGATGAATCTCAATCCGTTCCTGACGGCATTCTCCATGCGGCTGGCGGCCGATACCGCCATCGACGCGCTGCTCAACGGCAACCCGTTGCAGCGCCTCGACCTGGATATGCGGCTCTCGTCGAACAAGGCCTGGCTCGGTCCCTTCCAGTTCGACAATATCGGCGCCAGCCTACTGGTGGCCGGTGGCAAGGCGAAATTCGACATCGGCGACAGTGGCTTCGAGGGCGGGGATCTGACCGCGCATCTGGAGGTCACGCAAGGCGACTTCGATGGTGGCGGCAAATTGCAGATATCCATCCGCAACGCCGATTTCGGCGGACTTTTCTCTCGTCTTAAGCTCGTTGGTCCGCTGCCGATGACTACGGGATCGCTGGATCTCGCGCTCAGCACGTCGAAGCCGATCTGGGCCGCCAATCTCGGTGATGTCGCCGGCAAGATGAGTTTTTCCGCGCAAGCGGGCTCCTTCCGGCAATTCAACATCTCCGCCTTCCGCGCGCTTGCCGCCGACAAGACTTTCTTCCGGATGAGTGATATTGCCGACACGGCCTTCGATTTCGACAGTCTCAATGTCGATGCAAGCTTCGCCAAGGGATCGGCCGAGGTTCACAGCGCCAAGATCACAGGGCGCAACGAGACGGTGACGCTGAACGGCGTCGTTCCCTTCCGCAGCAACGGGCTGGCGCTTTCAGGCGCCATAGAGGCGAGCAGCCCCGCCGACACGTCGGACCTGCCGATGCTGCCCTTCTTCATCGGCGGCACCTGGCCGGACCCGGTGATCTCGCCTGTGACGACACTGCTGCAGAAGCCCGACCAGCCGCAGCAATAAAGCCCTCAGCCAGCCGCCGCAGCGTGCTCGTCCCTCTGCCGCTGCACCTCGCGGCGCTTGGTGGCGATGGAAGCGCAGATGACGCCGATGGCGACGACGCCGACCAGGATGGTGCAGATCGCATTGATTTCGGGGGTCACGCCAAGCTTGACCTGACTGTAGATCAGCATCGGCAAGGTCTTGGCGCCGGCGCCCGAGGCAAAGGTGGCGATCACCAGATCATCGAGCGACAGCGTCAGCGCCAGCACCCAACCGGAAAACACTGCCGGCGCAATGATCGGCAATGTGATCTCGAAGAAGGTGCGCAGCGGCGGCGCACCAAGATCCAGCGCCGCCTCCTCGATCGAACGGTCGAAGGTCAGAAGCCTGGATTGCACGACGACGGCGACGAAGCACATGGTCAGCGTCGTATGCGCCAAGACGATCGTCCAGAAACCACGGTCGATGCCAGCAGTGACGAAGAACAGCAACAGCGACAGGCCGGTGATGACATCAGGCATGACCAACGGCGCGTAGATCATACCGGAAAACAGGATGCGACCGCGAAAGCGCGTGTAGCGCACTAGCGTCAGCGCCGCCAGCGTGCCGAGCACGGTGGCGACCGTCGCCGACAGGAGCGCGATACGCACCGTCAGCCAGGCGGCATTCAGCATGGTATCGTTGCTGAAGAGATGCACATACCATTGCGTCGAGAAGCCGCCCCAGACCGTGACCAGGCGCGAGGCGTTGAAGGAATAGATGACCAGCAATAGGATCGGCAGGTAGAGGAACGCCAGGCCGAGCGTGACCGAGACGATGTTGAAACGGGACCAGCGGGTCATGGCCTATCTCCCTCTCTCTTCGGCTTTCGCCTGGAAATGCTGGAAGAAGACGATGGGCACCACCAGCACAAGCAGCAAGATCGTCGCTACGGCGGAGGCCAGCGGCCAGTCGGTGTTGCCGTAGAACTCACTCCACAGCACCTTGCCGATCATCAGCGTTTCAGAACCGCCGAGCAGATCCGGGATCACGAATTCGCCGACGGCCGGAATGAAGACCAGCATGCAGCCGGCGATCACGCCGGGGATCGACAGCGGGAACGTGACGCGCCAGAAAGCGCCGATCGCCGTGCAGCCGAGATCCTGCGCCGCCTCGATCAGCGTGCCATCCATCTTCTCCAGCGCGGAATAGAGCGGCAGCACCATGAAGGGTAGGTAGGAATAGACCATGCCGATATAGACGGCAGTGTTCGTGTTGAGGATCACCAGCGGCTCGTGGATGATACCGAGCCCCATCAGCAGCTGGTTCAAGAGACCGGTGGTGCTGAGGATCGACATCCAGGAATAGACGCGGATCAGAAAGCTCGTCCAGAACGGCAGGATGACCAACATCAGCAGTGTCGGACGGATGGTGCGCGGCGCCTGCGCCATGCCGTAGGCGATCGGATAGGCAATGAGCAGCGTCAGCAGCGTCGAGATGCCGGCGATCTTCAGGCTGCCAATATAGGCGTTCATGTAAAGCGGGTCGCCTGCCAACCATGTGTAGTTGTCGAACGACATGGTCTGCAGCTTGTCCCACCAGTCGCCGAAACTGTCCGACCAGTTGAAGGACGGATCATAGGGCGGGATGGAAAGCGCCTTCGTCGACAGCGAGATGCGGAAGACGATCAGGAACGGCACGAGGAAGAAGAGCAGCAACCAGACATAGGGGATGATGATGACAAGGCGCTGGTAGAGGGAGGAACCTAGCGTTTTCATCATCAATCCTTCAGCAGTACGCCGGCGTTTTCGTCGAAGGAAACCCAGACATTCTGGTCGTAGGCGAAAGGCTCTTCCACCGCGCGGACCGCGTTCAGCGACGAGGCCTTGACCACCTGGCCGTTCTTCAGCTTGACGTGAAAGACGGTCATGTCGCCGAGATAGGCGATATCCCAGATCTCGCCCTCGGCGGCGTTGACCGAGGCATTGGCCGGCGGACGCGGGGTGATCCTGAGTTTCTCCGGCCGAATGGCGAGACTGGCGCGGCTCCCCTCCACCGGCGTGTCGCTGGATGCGATGCGCAGCATGATGGCGGGATCGATGGAGATCTCTATGATCCCCGAACGGACCGAGGTGACATTACCCTCGAGAATATTCACATCGCCGATGAAGTCGGCGACGAAGCGCGAATTGGGAGCCTCATAGATTTCCGCGGGCGTCGCTATCTGCGCCACCTTGCCATGGCTCATTACGGCGATGCGGTCGGCCATGGTCATCGCCTCTTCCTGGTCGTGGGTGACGACGACGAAGGTGAGGCCGAGGCTCTGCTGCAGGTCCATCAGCTCGAACTGGGTTTCCTCGCGCAGCTTCTTGTCGAGCGCGCCAAGCGGCTCGTCGAGCAGCAGCACCTTCGGGCGCTTGGCAAGCGAGCGGGCAAGCGCCACGCGCTGACGCTGGCCGCCGGAAAGCTGATGCGGCTTGCGCTTGGCGAATTGCTCCAGCTTGACCAGCTTCAGCATCTGCGCGACGCGCTCGGCAATCTCCGCCTTCGGCATACCGTCCTGGCGCAGCCCGAAGGCAATGTTCTTTTCGACACTCATATGCGGGAAGAGCGCATAGGACTGGAACATCATGTTGACGGGACGGCGATAGGGCGGCGTGCCGGCAAGGCTCTGGCCGTCGAGGATGATCTCGCCCGTCGTTGGCTCCTCGAAGCCCGCCAGCATGCGCAGCAACGTGGACTTGCCGCAGCCGGAGGCGCCGAGCAGGGCGAAGAATTCACGGTTGTAGATATCCAGCGAAAGATTGTCGACGGCGACGAAATCGCCGAACTTCTTCGTGACGTTCTTGAAGGAAATGTAAGGCTTTGCCGAAGGGTCGGTCCACGGAGCAAAGGAACGCCGGATATTCCCGAGAGACTTCATCATTTATCCCCAAATGAAAGGATGTTGCGCCGGCTCTTCCCCATTCCGGCGCGGTCCTGATCTTTACGCTATGCCGTCAGAAAAAGGCCCGGACGTTGCCGTCCGGGCCTGCTTTGAAATTATTGGCCAGTGGTGACCTTCGTCCACAAGCGCGTCGCCACGCGCTGCGTTTTCGGGTCCCAAGGCTTCAAGGTATAAAGGCTCTTCGTAACCTCTTCCGTCGGATAGACGGATGGATCCTCCAGCACTTCCTTGCTCACGAACTGCTGCGACGCCTTGTTGCCATTCGCGTAAGTCGTGAAATTGCTGGCCTTGGCGATGACTTCCGGCCTCATCATGTAGTTGATGAAGGCATGCGCTTCGGCGACATGCGGCGCATCGGCCGGGATCGCCATCACGTCGAACCACATCTGCGCACCCTTTTTCGGGATCGAATAGCTGATATTGATGCCATTCTTGGCTTCCGCCGCGCGGTTGCGCGCCTGCAGCACGTCGCCGGAGTAGCCGAAGGTCAGGCAAATGTCGCCATTGGCGAGCGCGTTGATATATTCCGACGAATGGAATTTGCGGATATTGGGGCGGACTGCCGTCAGCAGCTCCTCGGCCTTCTTGAAGTCTTCCGGCTTGGTGGAGTTCGGATCGAGGCCGAGATAGCGCAGCGCCGCCGGGATGACGTCGGTCGGAGAGTCGAGCACGTAGATGCCGCAATCCTTGAACTTGGCGGCAAGCGCCGGATCGAAGATCACGTTGATATCCGGCGCCTCGTCGGTGCCGAGGATCTGCTTCACCTTATCGACATTGTAGCCGACACCGCTGGTGCCCCACATATAGTCGACGGCATATTGGTTGCCGGGGTCATAGGCCGCGATCCGCTGCTGCACCGTGTCCCACATGTTGGAGATATTCGGCAGCTTCGACTTGTCGAGCTTCTGGAAGACGCCGGCCTTGATCTGGCGCTGCAGGAAATAGGCGGTCGGCACGACGACGTCATAGCCGGTCTTGCCCGCGAGCAGCTTGGTCTCCAGTGTTTCGTTGGCGTCGAAGGTGTCGTAGACGACTTTGATACCGGTTTCCTTGGTGAAATCGGCCAGGATCGAATCATCGATGTAATCCGACCAGTTATAGACGTTGACAACCTTGTCTTCCGCCTGGGCAGCCGTCACCAGCGAAACAGCCGCAAAGGCGGTTGCCGCGAGCCGTGCGAACATGGACTTCATGGTCTCTCCTGTTTTGTTCAAGGGCATCCTCGCGACACCCAACCCTCTGTTTTTCCCGCCAGACTAGAAAGGAATCCCGAAGGCCACAAGGGGGAAAAGCAAGCCCCATGAGCTTTCACGGATTTACGCGAAATCGGGGGATGATGCGGCTCACCGACCGGAGACGGACCACACCGTCCTCGGCTTGCGGTTTTCAAACATAGGTCGGACGGTTGCCCGCGAAGAGATCGGCATGGCTCTTCAGCAGCCGGGCCATGCGGTCGACCACAGTGCGGATCTCGCGGCGATGGCGGTCGGTGTCGTTCATGACGATCCATTGCCCGTGGCGCAGGGAAGCGATTTCCTCCCCCACCCGCTCCAACCGAGGCTCCAGGTCGCCGACGAAACAGGGAAGAACGGCGATGCCCGTCCCTGAAAGAACCAGATCATGGAGCGAGCGCGGGCGGGTGACCGTCACCGCGATCGCCTCGCGCTCGTTCTGATGCGGCCAGCGCAGATAGGCGGAGATCGCCTCTTCTTCCGCAACCGCGATCCAGCGCTTAGGCCCGGCGAAGCGCATGTTGCGCGCCTGATAGGCGGCATAGGCGACATCGCCGGTCTTGATGGCCGCAAGATTGGCTTCTTCCGGTTCGAAAGCGCGGATGCCGATATCGCTTTCGCGATGGGCAAGACTGGCGCGGCGTTCGGCGATTTGCAGATCGATGCGGAAGCCGTCCCGCTCGGAGCAGATCGACGGCATGTTCTGGCTGAGCACCCAGGCAACCCAGGTGCCTGCGGTAATCCGGACGATGGCCGCGCCCTGCGCCTCGCGCTGCCAGCTATCCACCTTGCGGGCGGCCGCCTCCATGTCGAGCAGTTGATCGAACAGCTCCTGGCCGTCGCCGGTCAGCGCATAGCCGGTCTGGCTGCGCTGGAAGAGCGGGCGGCCGACCTGGCTTTCCAGTTCCAGCATGCGCCGGCCGATCGTCGCTGGGCTCAATCCGCTCGACGAAACGGCGCCTGTCAGCCCGCCGCCACGGGCAACATCGAGGAAAAGCTGATAGGCATCCCAGGTCGAATTTTTCATAATTGAAAAACATAAGCTGAAAATAACTGTATATAAAGCAATTTTTTATGCGTAATTGAAGGGATGCCTTTCAACGTGGAGACTTCCCATGCTCGACAGCATCATTATTGCCAACGTCATCCAACTTCGGGACCAATACCGTCTTGGGCGGTCGAGCCCTAGCGAGGACGAGTTCTACGAGGAGCATGGTCACAACTCCTACGTCGCGTTCACCTGGTTCGGAAACATCCTCGACCGCACCTATGCATGGCTCAAAACGAAAAAGGCGGACCGGCCCAATGTGGACCGATCCGCCTGTGATAGTGACGCTTGCTGCGGTCAGGCAGCGTCCGCCCGCTGATAGCTATGGACGACCTGGCCACTTTCGATCTTGAACTGCTGGATGAGATAGAGCAGCGCGTCCGCCTCGGAGGCCAGTTCCCGGCTGGCTGCCGTGGTTTCCTCGACCATGCCGGCGTTCTTCTGGGTCATCTGGTCCATATGATTGACAGAGGCGTTGACCTCCTGCAGCGCGCTTGCCTGATCGTGGCTGGCGCGGGCGATCATCTCCACATGCTGGCTGATGGTGACGATCTGGCCGCTGATCTGCGCCAGGACCGAGCCGGCCTGCTGCACGAATTGCGAGCCGGAATTGACCTCCTGGGTCGATTTGTTGATCAGCCCCTTGATCTCCTTGGCCGCGGCGGCAGAGCGCTGAGCCAGCTCGCGCACTTCCATGGCAACGACCGCAAAGCCCTTGCCGGCGTCGCCGGCGCGGGCGGCTTCGATGCCGGCATTCAGCGCCAGAAGGTTGGTCTGGAAGGCGATCTCGTCGATGACGCCGATGATCTGCTCGATCTTGCGCGACGCATCCTCAATGCGCGTCATGGCGTCGATGGCGTTGCCGACGACGACGGAGCTGTCATCGGCGCTGCGCTTGGCTTCGCGCACGATCGCATCCGCGTCCTTGGCACGCTCGGCGGATGAGCGAACCGTAACGGTGATTTCGTCGACGGCGGCGGCAGTCTGTTCCAGCGAGGCGGCCTGCTGTTCGGTGCGTTTTGACAGGTCCTCGGCGGAGGCGGCCATCTGGTTGCCGTTGGACTGAATCATCTCGACATTGTCGCGCACCTGGCTGATCGTCTGCTGCAGGCGTGACAGCGAGCTGTTGAAATCCTGGCGGAGCTGCTCGAGACGACCGATGAAGGGTTTCTCGATCGTCGAGGAAATGTCGCCCTGCGCCAGACGCTCGAGACCGGCGGCAAGTTCGCTGACGGCAAAGTCGATCTGACGATCAAGTTCGCGCTTTTCGGCGTCGTTGCGCTGGCGTTCGTGCTCGGCGGCGGCGCGCTCCTCATCGCTTTGTTCCTCGATGCGGATTTTCGAGATCGCATTTTCCTTGAAGATGCCGAGCGCGCGGGCCATGTCGCCGATTTCGTCATGGCGCTTTTCGCCGGAGATCGTGGTCTCCAGCATGCCATCGGCAATGCGGCGCATGGCGGCGGTGATCTGGCCGATGGGACGCTGCAAGGTCAGCACCAGAGCGATGCCGCCGGCGACGGAAAGAATGATGCCCAGAATGGTGGCAAGGATCGAGATGTAATTTGCCTGCTCGCGCTCGGTGCCGGCGCTCTGCTTCTGCGTTTCGGCGAAGGCTGTGAGCTGGCCCCAGACCTGATCGAGCTGCTGGCGCGCGGCGGCATATTCCGCAACGCGCTGGGTCGACGTGTTGACCAGCTGGTCGCCGCCGTCCTCGATCGCCTTGAGGGCGGGCCGGATAGCCGCATCGATGCCATCGATGAAATCCATGCCCTTGGCGCTTTGCTTCATCGTGTCCATGGCGCCGCGAAGCTTGAAGACCTCCTGGCGCAGACGAGTGAGATTATCCTTGCTGGTATTGGCCAGGAATTCGCCAAGCACGAGCTGCAACGAATAGATCGAACCCTGGAGGCGGCGGGTATCCTGAAGAACGGAGTTGGTTTGAACAACCTTGGCGTCCATATCCACGAAGGTCGTCGTCGCCTGGCGCATCATTTGCGTCGCGGCCAACTGCGTATAGGTCGAGGTCTGGCGGAAACGGGAGAGAAGCCGGGTGATGCCGGCAATCGTATCGTCGGTCGGAACATCCGTGCTTTCAGTGAAGGCGGTCAGATCCTTGATCGTGCCGACAAGGGATTGCACGACGCTCTTCTGGTTTTGCGGAAGAGCGAGATTGATCGAGCGTTGCGCCTTGTTCAGATCAGGCAGCCGGTCCTTGAGCAGCTTGACCTTATCGACAGGAGTTGCAGCCTTATTGAAATCCTCGGCAACGGCAACGAGCTGATCGCCGCCCTTCAGTAGGCGGTCGGCCGACCGCAGCGTCGATGTCGCGGCCGCCTGGTCCTGGCGCATCTGGTCTTCCAATTGCTGACCGTTGAAATCGACGTTGAAGCGAGCCTTGATCAGCGCCTTCTGAGCATCGTCGATCGCCTTGCGGAAATCGACTTCCTGTTCGTGCAGCGTCCAGAGCTTGGCGACCTCATTCGCCATGGCGGCGGTCTTGGTCGTCGCATCGGTCAGATTGTCACGGCCATCCGCATCTTTGCCGAGCTGATCGAGCGTCGAGGCCAGGACACCCTGCTGCGATTTGATGTCATCATATAGCTTGTCACGCTGCTGCTCGTTGGTGATGCGCAGGAAGTCATCCATCGAACCATAGAGATTCTTGAAGCCCGTCAGCGATTGCAGCACGCTGTTGGAGATTTCCATGCGCCCCTGTAACAGGCCGGAAGCATAGAGCCCGGTGAGGCCGACGGCGGAAATGCTGATGACGAATGGCAGGACGAAGAGGAGAACCTTCGTCTTGATCTTGAAACGGGACAGGATCTTGTCAATGAACATCGTAGCTCGGGCCTCTCACAACTGCTCCCCCCTTGCCGGCGCCTTCACAGCGCTGACCGGATGCATAATCTTCAATCTTGAGATGTTCGCAGACGGGGTCCTGAACGATGTCAGGCGGCAATCATTGCTTCTGCTTCACGTTGTGGAAGCGGCCCCAGAAAATCTGCGCAGATTGTGAGTTTGATAGATTAATTTTCGGATAAGGGGCGATGGCAGCCCTTGGCACGAGGAAGAGCACAAGAAAACAGCTGATGCGACGGGTCAGCCGAAACAAGACGTGGCGCGTTTGCGCAAGTCGTTCGCCGGGGGAAACGGCGAAATCAGCCGATCGGGCCGATGATATCAGAAGCCGCGCACCGCGAGGTAAGCGATGCAGGCCGCCGTGGCGCCTGTTGCGAGCATCAGCAGCCTGACGGCCACCAGCTTGGCGTTGTCACGGGTTTGAGCAATTGCAATGGCGCGAGCGCGACGTTGTGTTCTGTTCATGAGCCTATATCCCATTTTCGCACTGACACGATAACCGGCAACAGGCCGTTCCGGCAACAGGCAATGTAGAAAATAAAGATGTAGGAAAAGAAAACGCCAAAACCAGAGGTTAGTCACAATTGCCGCACCTTTCGAACATTTGCCCGAAAAGTGCGGACCTCCGTGGGGTGTAATTCTACTTCAGCAACGCCGCAATCGTGGGATCGGTCGCCATTTCAGCAGCGGTCTTGCCGGAAGAGGACTTGATGGTCTTGTCGGCTCCATCCTTCAAGAGCGCCTTGACGATGGTCGGATCTTCCTGCTGTGCCGCCATATGCAGCGGCGTCCAGCCATCATAGTCACCGCGCACATTGACGTCGGCGCCCTTGGAGACCAGCAGATCCACCATGCTGGCCGGGCCGTAATAGGCGGCTGTGTGAAGCGGATACCAGCCTTCGGTGGTCTTCATGTCCAGCTTGGCGCCGCAGGCGAGCATCTTCTTGACGATATCGCCCTTCTTGTCGCGGATCGCCAGCGCGAAATTGGTGTCGCCGCCCGCGTCCTGGCCGTTCGGATCCAGCTTCTTGCATGCCGCAGACGCAGCGCCAGCGTCCGGCGCCGTGACGGCGATGAAGCCGAGGGACAGCATCAAGGCTGCCGCCACGCCAGGAAGAGTTGCGGATCGGAATGTCCGGGTCTTGAACGTCATTATCGCCTCCATCGAATATGTTCGTCGCTGGAGACGCTCCTTGCCTGCTTCCGGATCCATTGGCAAGGCCACGTCAGGCCGCCTCGCCGGCAACATGGCCGGTGGCCCAGGCCCATTGGAAATTATAGCCGCCGAGCCAGCCGGTGACATCAACGCATTCGCCGATGAAGAAGAGGCCGGGGATGGTTTTCACCTGCATCGTCTTGGAATCGAGGCAGGTCGTGTCGATACCGCCGAGCGTGACCTCGGCCGTTCGATAGCCTTCCGAGCCTGAGGGCTTGACCGGCCAGGCCTGGACGGCAGCGGCAAGCTGCTGCAGCCGCTTGTCGCCCTGGTCGGCCATATTGCCCGACATGCCCTCTCCCTCGGCGAAATGCTGCGCCAGCCGCTTCGGCAGGATTTCCGCCAGAGCGGTCTGCGCCGATTGGCGGCCATTGGCCTGCCGCGCCGCCTTCAGCATGACAAAAACATCCACATCGGGCTCGATCGCCACCGTGATCTCATCCCCTTCCCGCCAATAGGAGGAAATCTGCAGGATCGCCGGACCGCTGAGGCCCCGATGGGTAAAGAGCAGAGCTTCACGGAACGCCGTCTTGCCATGGCGGATTTCGACGGGCGCGGCGATACCGGAGAGCGGCGCCAGGCGCAGGAGAAGCTGGGGATCGAGGGTCAGCGGCACCAGGCCAGGACGCGTCTCGATGAGCGGCAGGCCGAATTGTTCGGCGATACGATAGGCAAAGCCGGTGGCCCCCATCTTCGGGATCGACTTGCCACCGGTGGCGATGACCAGCGAAGCCGCTTCGAAGGTGCCTTCCGAGGTCACGACGCGATAGCCTCCGCCAGCGACAGGCTCGATCGTATTGATTTCGGTGCGCAGCCGCAAATCCGCGCCGGCCGATCGCATCTCGTCGGTCAGCATGCGGATGATGTCCTTGGCGCTGTTATCGCAGAAAAGCTGGCCGAGCGTCTTTTCATGCCAGGCAATGCCATGGCTCTCGACCATGGCGAGAAAATCCCTCGGCGTGAAGCGCGCCAGAGCCGACTTGGCGAAATGCGGATTGGCGGAGAGGAAATTCTTCGGGCCGGCATGGATGTTGGTGAAATTGCAGCGCCCGCCGCCGGAAATGCGGATCTTGTCGCCCGGTGCGGCGGCATGGTCGAGCACCAGCACGGAGCGCCCGCGTTGGCCGGCACGAATGGCGCACATCATGCCCGCGGCGCCCGCGCCGAGAACGATCACATCATATTTGCCGGCCAAGTTTCATTCCTTCATCGATTATCGCGCTGCGTGACTATTTTTCCATCATATGGCGAAAGCCGGAGCGGTCCCCCCTCGCCAATTGGCAAACTGCCGTTATGATGCAATCTCCGATCCACGCAAATACGGTGTTTTATGCCTTCGAAAAAGACCCCGCTGAAAGCTTCTAAGCCGGTCTCGAAAGTCGCTACAGTTCCCCGCAGTCTACGATCGGCACGCGGCGTGGCAAATTGGAAGGAAGCAACCCAGTGGCTGCGGGCGCGTGGCATCGAAGATATTGAATGCATCACGCCGGACCTTGCAGGCGTTCCGCGCGGCAAGATGATGCCGACCTCGAAATTCACCTCCAACACCTCGCTTGCCTTGCCCTCGGCGATCTATCGCCACACGATCTCGGGCGAATATCCCGAAGAAACCGAAAACTTCCGCTATGAGCCGCGCGACAGCGACCTGAAGCTGGTGCCCGATCTCTCGACGCTCTCCGTTGTGCCCTGGGAAACCGATCCGACGGCGCAGGTGATCTGCGACATCGTCAATTCCGAGGGCGAGGCGGTGTCCTACACGCCGCGCAACCTGCTGAAGCAGATCATGAATCTCTACAAGGAGCGCGGCTGGAAAGCAGTGGTGGCGCCGGAGATCGAATTCTATCTCGTCGCCAAGAATGACGACCCGGACTATCCGCTTCATCCGCCGAAAGGCCGCTCCGGCCGTTCGATCCTCGGTGGCCAGGGCTATTCGATCGCCGGCATCAACGAATTCGACGAGCTGATCGACGATATCTATCACTTCTCGGAAAAGCAGGGCCTGGAGATCGACACGCTGATCCATGAAGAGGGTCCGGCACAGCTTGAAATCAACCTGCGCCATGGCGATCCGATCGAGCTTGCCGACCAGGTCTTCATGTTCAAGCGCACCATCCGCGAAGCGGCGCTGAAGCACGGCATCTATGCCACCTTCATGGCCAAACCGATGCAGAGTCAGGCGGGCTCGGCGATGCATATCCACCAGTCGGTGGTCGACATCGAAACCGGCAAGAACGTCTTCACCAATCCGGACGGCAGTCCGTCGCAGGAATTCTTCCACTTCATCGGCGGCATGCAGCGCTATGTCCCGAATGCGCTGGCGATGCTGGCACCTTACGTGAATTCCTATCGGCGTCTGGCGCCGAACATGTCCTGCCCGGTCAACAATGCCTGGGGCTATGACAACCGCACCACGGCCTTCCGCGTGCCGGTCTCCGATCCGCAGGCCCGCCGCGTCGAGAACCGGCTGCCGAGTTCCGACGCCAATCCGTATCTCGCGCTTGCCGCCTCGCTCGCCTCCGGCCTGCTCGGCATCATGAAGAAGGTGGAGCCGACGGCGCCGACCGAGGATTCGGCCAACGAAGGCTCGATCGACCTGCCGCGCGGCCTTCTTGAAGCAATTGCGCTGCTGGAGGGCGAGCCGGCCTTCCATGAAGTCCTCGGCAAGGACTTCATCGACATCTACGCCGGCGTCAAGCGCGGCGAGTTCGAGACCTTCATGCAGGTGATCAGTCCCTGGGAGCGGGAATTCCTTCTGCTCAACGTGTGAGGGAGGACCACCCATGACATCGCAGGACGCATGGCAGAGCCCGATTGCGCCGGGGCTTTCCTGGTATCAGGCAACCGTCGGGCCTCGCCCGGCCTATCCCAAGCTCGACGGCTCGCGCCGCGCCGACGTCGCCATCATTGGCGGCGGCTATACCGGCCTGCAGGCCGCCTATAATCTCGCCAAGGGCGGTGTCGATGTCGTGCTGATCGACGCCAACCGCTTCGGCGACGGCGCCTCCGGACGCAATGGCGGCCAGCTCGGCACCGGCCAGCGCTGGTGGCCGGAGGAGCTGGAAGAGAAGATCGGCTATGAACGCTCGAAGGCGCTCTTCGACCTTGCCGAGGATGCCAAGCGGCATCTGCTCGATTTCGCCACCGAGCATGGCATCGACATCGACTTCATGCCGGGCCAGATGAATGTCACGCACAAGCCGAGCTACAAGCGCGCCTATATGGAGAACGCGGACATCGCCGCGACGCGCTACGACTATCCGCATGTCAGCTTCATGGACACGGCGGAGACCCAGGAGCGGCTGGGCTCGAAGCGCTATCTCTATGGCGTCAGAGACATGGGCACCGGCCATATCCACCCGCTGAAGCTGCTTATCGGCTTGGCGCGTGTGGCTGCGGCCGCCGGCGCTTCCCTCTTTGAGATGACGCCGGCAAAGGCGATCAGACAATCGGGCGGCAAGACGCTGATCGAGACCGATGGCGGTGTGATCACCACCGATCGCGTGCTGATCGCCTGCAACGGCTATATCGGCAATCTGGAGCCGGTGACCGCAAGCCACGTCATGCCGATCCGCTCCTTCATCGGCGCGACGGAGCCGCTGGATAAATTTCCCGATGTGCTGCCCGGCGGCGAGGCGGTGGCGGATTCACGATTCGTGGTGCGTTATTTCCGCAAATCGAAGGACGGGCGGCTGCTGTTCGGCGGCCGCGAGGCCTACACGGCCGACAATCCGCGCGACATAACGGAGCATATCCGCCGCCAGATCGCCGAGATCTATCCCGCACTCGACAAGATCGACATCACCCATGCCTGGGGCGGGTCGGTCGGCATCACCATGCCACGCCAGCCTTTCGTGCGCGACGTCATGCCCGGCGTGACCTCTATCGGCGGCTATTCCGGACACGGCGTCATGCTGTCAAACTATTGCGGTAAACTCTATGCGAAAACGGTCCTCGGGAACGCCGACGATCTCGCGCTTTTCAGGGCGCTGAACATCCCGCCGTTTCCCGGCGGTGCCCGCATGCGGGCGCCTCTGCTGTTCCTGGCGCTCTCGTGGTTTGCGTTGCGCGACAGGTTTTAGATACGGAACGGATTTCCTCTTTCGGCAATCCGCTCTAAAAACCGAGTCTGAATTTTGCGATGCACACTGGCCTTTTTAAATCGATTAGATTAAAAGGGGCCTCAACCAAGACCGATTGAGAGATACCTCATGAGCAGCCAAATCATTCCCGTTGAACCTTTTGACTATGTCGTTTTCGGCGGCAGCGGCGACCTTGCCGAGCGCAAGCTCCTGCCCGCTCTTTATCATCGCCAGATCGAAGGCCAGTTCTCCGAGCCAACCCGTATTATCGGCGCATCGCGCAGCGCGCTGTCGAATGAAGAATACCGCAAATTCGCCGACGCCGCCCTCAAGGAACACCTGAAGAAGGGCGAATATGACGAGGCGGAAGTCAAGAAGTTCCTCGCCCGCCTATTCTATGTTCCGGTCGATGCCCGCAGCGACGCCGGCTGGGATCAGCTGAAGAAGATCCTCGACGAAGGCAAGGACCGCGTGCGCGCCTTCTATCTCGCCGTCGCTCCCGGCATTTTCGGCGACATCTCGCAGAAGATCCACGACCACAAGCTGATCACCAAGCAGACCCGCATCGTCGTTGAAAAGCCGATCGGCCGCGATCTCGCCTCGGCCCTGCAGCTCAACGACACGATCGGCAAGGTCTTCAAGGAAGAACAGATCTTCCGCATCGACCACTATCTCGGCAAGGAGACGGTGCAGAACCTGATGGCGCTGCGCTTCGCCAATGCCCTCTACGAGCCGCTGTGGAACGCCAATCACATCGACCACGTCCAGATCACGGTTGCGGAATCGGTCGGCCTCGAAGGCCGTGCCGGCTATTACGACACCGCCGGCGCGCTGCGCGACATGGTGCAGAACCACATCCTGCAGCTCCTTTGCCTGACCGCGATGGAAATCCCCTCCTCGATGGATTCCGAAGCCGTCCGCGACGAGAAGCTGAAGGTGCTGCGCGCACTGAAGCCGATCAACGCCTCCAATGTCGAGCAGGCGACGGTTCGCGGCCAGTACCGCGCCGGCGCATCCTCGGGTGGTCCGGTCAAGGGCTACCTCGATGAACTCGAAGGCGGCGTTTCCAACACGGAAACCTTCGTCGCCATCAAGGCCGAGATCGGCAACTGGCGCTGGGCCGGCGTTCCCTTCTACATCCGCACCGGCAAGCGTCTTGCCGGCCGCATGTCGGAGATCGTCATCACCTTCAAGCCGATCCCACACAATATTTTCGACCAGGCCGCCGGCCGTACCGTCGCCAACCAGCTAATCATCCGCCTGCAGCCGGACGAAGGCGTCAAGCAGTCGCTGATGATCAAGGATCCGGGTCCGGGCGGCATGCGCCTGCGCAACGTCTCGCTCGACATGAGCTTCGCCTCGGCCTTCAACGTCCGCAATCCGGACGCCTATGAACGCCTGCTGATGGACGTTATCCGCTCGAACCAGACGCTGTTCATGCGCCGCGACGAAGTCGAAGCCGCATGGGATTGGGTCGACCCGATCCTCAAGGGTTGGGAAGAAGCCGGCCAGCAGGTGCAGGGCTATACCGCCGGCACCTGGGGTCCGAGCCAGGCCATCGCTCTGATCGAGCGCGACGGCCGCACCTGGCATGACGATATCTAGGACGGTGACGATGACAGCGAACATGCATGCTTTCGCCAATGGCGCCGAACTCGCCGGCAAGCTCGCGGACAAGGTGGTCGAGGTTCTCTCGGCCGCCATCAGCGCCCGCGGCTCCGCAAGCATCGCGGTCTCCGGCGGCTCGACGCCGAAGGCCTTCTTCCAGGCGCTGTCATCGCGTCCGCTCGACTGGGGCAAGGTGACGATCACCCTCGTCGACGAACGGTTCGTGCCGGCGGACAATCCGCGCTCGAACCACCTGCTCGTCCAGGAAAACCTGCTGAAGGACAAGGCCGCATCGGCGCAGTTCCTTCCGCTCTACCAGGCCGCGGCGTCCGCTGAGGAAGCCACCGTCATCGCCACGGAAAAAACCAGGGGCGTCGGCCATCCCTTCGATGTCGTCATCCTCGGCATGGGCAATGACGGACACACGGCCTCGTTCTTTCCGGGCGGCAGCAATCTTGCGACCGCCCTTGATCCGAAGACCCCGCGCGGCATCATCACGATGGAAGCCGAGGGGGCCGGCGAGCCACGGCTGACCTTCACCTTCTCCAGCCTTCAGGATGCCCGATTGCTGGTGCTCCATATCGAGGGAGAGGGCAAGAAGGACGTTCTCGCCAAGGCCGAGGCACCGGGAGAAGAGACCGAAATGCCGATCCGCGCCATGCTGCGCCGGGCCGCTTCTCCGGTCGAGATTTACTGGGCTCCCTGACACGACCGAACGGTCGTCATCGGACCCTGAATGACACAGCAACGGCTGCTGCGCCACGCGCCCGAAAGGGCGTGCCGGCATAGCAGTGACATTTCAAGCCTGCGCTTGATCCTTTCCCTAGACAAGATCGAAGGTGATCTTTCGGGACCAAGCGCAAGAACAGCCGGAGGCAGATCGACCATGGCCGCTGACGCCCGCATATCCGCGATTACCGCACGTATCGTCGAACGTTCGAAACCAACGCGCGAGCTCTATCTGGAGCGCCTGCGCAACGCCGCAACCAAGGGCGCGCAGCGCTCCGTGCTCGGTTGCGCCAACCTTGCCCACGGCTTCGCAGTCTGTTCCCCCTCCGAGAAGGAGGCACTGGCGGGCGACCGCGTGCCCAATCTCGGAATCATCACCTCCTATAACGACATGCTCTCGGCGCATCAGCCCTTCGAGACCTATCCCGCGATCATCCGCGAGGCGGCGGCGCAGGCCGGTGGCATCGCGCAGGTCGCCGGCGGCGTGCCCGCCATGTGCGACGGCGTCACCCAGGGCCAGCCGGGCATGGAGCTGTCGCTGTTCTCTCGCGACCTGATCGCCATGTCGGCCGGCGTCGGCCTGTCGCACAACATGTTCGACGCGGCCGTCTTCCTCGGCGTCTGCGACAAGATCGTGCCCGGTCTTGTGATTGCTGCCCTCTCCTTCGGCCATCTGCCGGCCGTCTTCATTCCGGCGGGACCGATGACCACGGGCCTGCCGAACGACGAGAAGTCGCGGGTGCGTCAGCTCTTCGCCGAAGGCAAGGTCGGCCGCGCCGAGCTGCTGGAGGCGGAATCGAAGTCCTATCACGGCCCCGGCACCTGCACCTTCTACGGCACGGCCAATTCCAACCAGATGCTGATGGAGATTATGGGCTTCCATATGCCCGGCGCTTCCTTCGTCAATCCCGGCACGCCACTGCGCGAAGCGCTGACCCGCGAGGCGACGAAGCGGGCGCTTGCCATCACCGCCATGGGCAATGAATTCACGCCCGCCGGCGAGATGATCGACGAGCGCTCGATCGTCAACGGCGTCGTCGGCCTGCATGCAACCGGTGGCTCGACCAACCACACGATGCATCTGGTCGCCATGGCGCGCGCGGCCGGCATCGCCCTCACCTGGCAGGATATTTCAGAGCTGTCGGACATCATTCCGCTGCTCGCCCGCGTCTATCCGAACGGTCTTGCCGATGTGAACCATTTCCATGCCGCCGGCGGCATGGGCTTCCTGATCAAGGAGCTCCTGAAGAAGGGAATGCTGCACGACGACGTCCGCACCGTCGCCGGCCAGGGGCTTTCCGCCTATTCGATCGAGGTGAAGATCGGCGCCGATGGCGGCGTGGTTCGCGAACCGGCACCGGAAAAGAGCGGCGACCCGAAGGTCTTGTCGACCATCGACGCGCCGTTCCAGGGCAATGGCGGGCTGAAGATGCTGCGCGGCAATATCGGCAAGGCGGTAATCAAGATCTCCGCCGTCAAGCCGGAGCGTCATATCATCGAAGCGCCCGCCGTCATCTTCCACGACCAGCTGGAGATGCAGCAGGCTTTCAAGGACGGCAAGCTGAACCGCGATTTCGTCGCCGTCGTCCGCTTCCAGGGGCCAAAGGCCAACGGCATGCCGGAACTGCACAAGCTGACACCTGCCCTCGGCGTGCTGCAGGACCGCGGCTTCCGCGTGGCGCTTCTGACCGACGGGCGCATGTCTGGCGCGTCGGGCAAGGTTCCGGCCGCAATCCACGTCACGCCGGAGGCCATCGACGGCGGCCCGATCGCCCGCATCCAGGAGGGTGACATCATCCGTATCGACGCGATTGCCGGCACGCTGGAAGTGCTGGTCGACGCCGCCACCATGGCCGAACGCCAACCTGTTGTCGCCGACCTCTCCGAGAACGAGTTCGGCATGGGCCGCGAACTCTTCGCCCCCTTCCGCCGTGCCGCCGGCCCGGCCGATCAGGGCGCCAGCGTCCTGTTCCATCACTAAAACCTACCCGCTTTCAGGCGCTATCGCCTGAAAGCGGGTAAAATGCTTACGAGGCGTTCGGCGCAGTTTTGTCCGTCCATTTTGGCGGAAGCCCTATCCGTTCCCCGATGAAGCCGGCAACGCCCGGCGACTTTCCGAACACCTTGCACGCCTCGTATTTCGGCGCGCGCCCGACGAGGCCTGCCAGCTTCGCCCGGGATGGAAAAGGCATTGTTCCGAACGGCGTCCTGCCCTTGACGAGCATCTTGCTAAAATCGCTGCCGAACTTCGCGGCGAGGCTATAGGCATCCCCCTCCTTGGCGACGGTTCCCGAATCGAAAAACGCGTTCGCACCGCGCCCCCAGATCATCACCGCCTTCTGCGCGCCTTGACCGTCGATCGCCTCGGCCTCGAGTGACAGGTTGCCCATTCCGATCGGGATCCGGGGAACAGGAACGGGCACGCCCGGCAGCAGCACGCTTTTCGCCACCGACGCCACTTTCGACGCGCCGACCGCCGTCGTGTTGGTCGGCTTGACCTGCGTGACCACGGCACGAACGGTCAAATCCGCCGGCTCCGACAGGCCGACGATGACGAAGCGCTCGCTCAATCCCGAGCAAAGCGTTCTATCAACAGCATTGGTGACGAGGTTTCGCTGCGCGGGCGTGAAAGCAGCGCTTTCAGCCCGCATGGAAAAGGCGGTCGGAATGATCTTTACGGTCTTCGCCGCAAGGATCTCATCCTTGTTCACCTTGAGAAGCGAGCGGGTTACCATCCCGTCCGATTGTTTCAGTCCATCATAGGATCGCAGGGAACCCGCGCGGTCCAGGGGTGCCGACGCACAGCCGGCAACCATAAAACTGAGAGACGCGACCGTCGGCCAGACGGCGAGCAGTCCCGCTCGACGTGCTCTGGAGGGGATCGGACCATGCACTGCTGTCGTATCGCAATTGGAAATCGGGTTGACTGGCATGGCGTACCGGTTCTCCTTTGCCTGCTTCAGGCATCTCGAGTTAACATTAATTATTACACTTGGTGTAAAAATTAATGTTGGCAACTTTGCGGCAACCATCGAGCGAGACGGACGAATTATTTCACCTGGAATGAAAGTGGCAAAAAGCCGGGAGCAAGTCCCGACAGGTTTGTGTGTCGCGACAACTTATGACAAAATATTTCAATGCATGACGCCCCCTCAAAACCGGAAGGCCTGCGCGAGCGAAAACGCCGCTTGACGTTTCAACGCATCGCGGATGTCGGAATGAAATCCTTTCTTGCAAAAGGCTATCAGGAGACGACCCTCGACGAGATCGCGGCCGCAGCCGGCATTTCCCGGCGGACCTTCTTTTATTATTTCAAAAGCAAGAACGAGATTCTTCTGGCGCATCAGCGCGGCTATATAGAAGCCCTCAAGACGTCGGTCTTGGAGAGCGCATCGGCCGGGCGACCGCTTGAGATCGTGCATCAGGCGCTGCGCAAGCTCATTGAACGTGTCCAGACCTCCCAGCTCCTCGCAGTTGCCCGACTGCTGCGACAAAGCGATGCGTTGCGTGTCCGCACGCGTAGCGACTATCTGGGACTTGAACAGGCCGTCTACGAGAGCCTATGCGAGCTGTTTCCAGCTATGGATCGTGACGAACTACGGCTGATTTCCATGATATCGGTGAGCCCCCTTCGCCTTGCCGTCAACAAATGGCTTCAGGAGGATGGCCAACACCCACTGATGGGTTATCTTGAGGACGCGCTCAGAAAATTCCGGACGGCGGTCTGACCGACCGAATACCGCTTGGACGCCTCTAGCTGACTTTGATCAGGCGCGGATATCGAGCACGCGGTCGCGATGCGCCGGATGCGTGCTGTAGACGAAGATCTTGTTCATCTCCTTCTCCGACAGCAGCCGTAGGAAGCGGACCTCCACCGTATTGTTGGAAAAGATCTTCATCAGCACGCAGCCAATCTTGCTGATGCGGGCATCGGGGATGTCGAGATAAAATTGCTTCGGCAGATTGAACTGCGTGAGGATCGCCAGAATCGCGCTGGTCTGCGAGATGCGAATAATGTCGCAACGGCGCGAGGCCAGATTCATGACGCCTTTTTGGGTGTACTCGATCCGTGCCGCGTTCATCGTGTCCTGCATCCTGTACCGCACCTCACGGTCGTACATGAAGGACTCTTCCTTATTGAGAAAATGCTGGCCTGAATTCGCTGCGCCGCGAGCTGCCATTGCCGTAAATCCCTAGAGTAGCTTACGGATCACACGCTACCAGCGGGTATTTAACAGAAGGTTTGGAAGCGCTAGCCCAAGTTGCGTTTATTTTATGAATTTGATCGGGCTAGCGCAGCTGCACCCTTGGCAAGGTGCCTTATTGCTTACGATAGGTATGGCCTTCGGCATCGAAGAGATGCAGCTTCTGCCGGTCGGCCGCAAAGCGCATCTTCTGCCCGCGCTTGACGTCCGCGATACCAGGGATCTTAACGATGATCGGCTCGCCATCCACCAGGCCCTCGATATAGAGCTGCGTGACTTCCCCAAGCGCTTCGACGATAGAGACCTCACCTTCGAAGAGGTAGTTGTCGTCGGTGGCGACCCGCAGGTCTTCCGGGCGAACACCGAAGCTCGCGGTCTTGCCGCGCTCGGAGGCTACCGTCGAGATATCGAGGGTCACCGACTTGCCGCCCGTCAGCCTCACCGTCGTCTTTTCGCCAGCCTCGGTCATCGTCGCCGGGATGATGTTCATGGCCGGCGAGCCGATGAACTTTGCGACGAAGAGGTTGGCCGGATGCTCGTAAAGCTCAAGCGGTGCGCCCACCTGCTCGACCCGGCCGGCCGACAGCACGACGATGCGATCGGCAAGCGTCATGGCTTCGACCTGGTCGTGGGTGACGTAAATCATCGTGGTCTCGGGCATGGATTCGCTGAGCTTGGCGATTTCGATGCGGGTCGCGACGCGCAAGGCCGCATCGAGGTTCGACAACGGCTCGTCGAAGAGGAAGACCTTCGGGTTGCGGCAGATGGCGCGGCCAATGGCAACGCGCTGGCGCTGGCCGCCCGAAAGTGCCTTGGGCAGGCGCTCGAGATATTGCGTCAGCTGAAGGCTCGCCGCCGCAGCGCGAACGCGGCGGTCGATCTCCTTCTTGTTTTCCTTGGCGATCCGCATGCCGAAGGCCATGTTGTCGTAGACCGTCATATGCGGATAGAGGGCATAGGACTGGAAGACCATCGCGATGCCGCGCCTGGAGGGCGGCACTTCGTTGACCTTCTGCCCCGCGATGAGCATGTCGCCGGCGGTGATGCTCTCCAGACCGGCGATCATGCGCAACAAGGTGGATTTGCCGCATCCGGAGGGTCCAACGAAGACGATGAACTCGCCTTGCTGGATCTCCAGATCGATGCCGTGCAGGACGTGCACGCTTCCGTATGACTTACGGATGTCCTTTAGAACCAGTCCCGTCATCTCTGCCCTCCTCCCAGGCACTCAGGCCAGACGCGCGAAATAAGCGCCCCAGGCCGGAATATCGATCTTGTTGCCGTAATTGTTGCTTGCAAAACCATGGCCGGTCAGGGCCTGCCAGTTCCCCTCGGGCAGGGCCGCGGCCGCCTCCGTGGCGCTCATGTTGAAGACGCAGAGAATGGTCTCGTCGTCATGGCGGCGCGTATAGATCAGCACGTCGTCCTGCGGCTCGACGAAAGCAATCTCGCCCTTGGCAAAGGCCGGATGCTGCTTTCGGAAGGCCAGGAAACGGCGGTACTGCTCCAGCACCGAATTCTCGTCGCCCTGCTGCACGCTGACGGCGCGCAGAATGTGTTCCACCGGCACCGGCAGCCAGGGCTTCACCGTCGAGAAGCCGCCCTGCGCCATCTGGCTGTCCCAGACCATCGGCGTGCGGCAACCGTCACGGCCCTTGAATTCCGGCCAGAACTGGATACCGTAGGGATCCTGCAGATCTTGATAGGAGAGCTCGGCTTCCGTCAGGCCGAGTTCCTCGCCCTGATAGATGCAGACCGAGCCGCGCAACGTCAGAAGCAGGGCCGCATATTGCTTGGCGAAGGCATCGCGGTCGGCAACCAAGTTGCCCCAGCGGCTGACATGGCGCACCACATCATGGTTCGAGAACGCCCAGCATGCCCAGCCGTCCGGCGCAGCCGCGCCGAAATCGTCCATGACCTCTTCGACACGGTCCGGCGACAGCGCATCCGGCGACAGGAACTCGAAGGCGTAGCACATATGCATCTTATCATCGCCGGCGGTATATTCGCCGACGATCTCAAGGCCGCGCTGACTGTCGCCGACTTCGCCGACAGCGGCGATTGCCGGGTATTCATCGAGCACGGCGCGGAAGCGCTTCAGGAATGCCAGGTTCTCCGGACGGTTCTTGTCGTAGAGATGCTCCTGGAAATTATACGGATTGACCGCCGGTGCGGTCGAAGCGTTGCGGCGCGCCGGCTCGAGCGCCGGGTTGTCGCGCAGTTCCCTGTCGTGGAAATAGAAATTGATGGTGTCGAGGCGGAAACCGTCGACGCCGCGATCCAGCCAGAAGCGCACGACATTGAGCAGACGATCCTGCACTTCAGGATTATGCAGGTTCATGTCCGGCTGCGAAGTCAGGAAGTTATGCATATAGTACTGCATACGGGTCGGATCCCACGCCCATGCCGAGCCGCCGAAGATCGACAGCCAGTTGTTGGGCGGCGTACCGTCCGGCTTGGCATCGGTCCAGACATACCAGTCGGCCTTGGGATTGTCCTTGCTGGAACGGCTCTCGACGAACCAGGGGTGGCGGTCGGAGCTGTGCGACAGCACCAGGTCGATCATCACCTTGATACCGAGACGATGCGCCTCGCTCATCATCACATCGAAATCGGCAAGCGTGCCGAAGATCGGATCGACATCCTCGTAATCGGAAACATCGTAGCCGAAATCGCGCATCGGCGAGGTGAAGAACGGCGAAATCCAGATTGCGTCGACGCCGAGGGCCGCGACATGCGGCAGACGGGCGGCAATGCCCTTGAGGTCGCCGATACCGTCGCCATTGGAGTCCTGATAGGAGCGCGGATAGATCTGATAGATCACGGCTCCCCGCCACCAGTCCTTGTCCACGGTCGCAATCGATTGAGAGGCAATGCTCATTCTGTATAGGTCCTGTATGAATACTTAAGCTGAGGTCTTTGATCAGCCCCCCTTCACCGACCCGGAGAGCAGACCACGCACGAGGTAGCGCTGCAGACCGAAGAAGACGAGGAGCGGGATCAGAATGGTGACGAAGGCCGAGGCCGTCAGGATCTCCCAATTGCCGCCGCGCGAGCCGAGCAGCGCGTTCAAGGCGGCAGTGAGAACCAGGTGATCCTTGTCGGTGCCGAGGAACACCATGGCGATCAGAAGGTCGTTCCAGACCCAGAGGAACTGGAAGATCGCGAAGGAGGCGAGCGCCGGGAAGGATAGCGGCAGGATGATCTTGACGAAGATGTCGAAGTCGCTGGCGCCGTCGACGCGGGCGGATTCGATGATCTCCTTCGGCAGGCCGGCGATATAATTGCGCAGAAGATAGATGGCGAGCGGCAGACCGAAGGCCGTATGCGCCATCCAGATGCCGGGATAGGTCTTCGACGGCACGCCGAACATCTGGCCGATCTCGTTATAGATGCGCAGCAACGGGATCAGCGACATCTGCAACGGCACGACGATGAGGCCGACCACAAGTGCGATCAGCAGCGCGCGGCCGGGAAACTCCATCCAGGCGAGCGCATAGGCCGCGAAAGCCGCGATCAGGATCGGGATAACCGTCGCCGGAATGGTAACCGTCAGCGAATTGATGAAGGACTGGCCGACGCCCTCGCCCGTCAGAACGTTGCGATAATTCTCCAGGGTGAATTGCGGCGGTGTGGCGATGGTCAGATAGATGCGCTTGGCGCGCGCATCCGCCTCGAAAGCCCCGTTCTTCTGGTAGCGGTAGCTGCCGTCGGCATTGACGATGAGCGTCTCGCCATTGCCGAGGTCGGCGGCCGAGCCGACCTTGTAAGCCGCCGGTTCCTGTACGCGCATACCGAAGGCTTCGATCCTGCCGTTACCGCTATTGCCTTCGCCGGCAACCGTACCGGCGATGACGTAATTGGGGCCATCCTGCACCGCCTTGTCGGGGCCGGCCAGGCGCACTGCCGCCGTCTGCGATGAGCCAGAGAAACCCGTCCACCAGCCGGAGACGACGATCTGGTCCTTGTCGCGGAGCGCGGTGACGAAGATGCCGAGCGTCGGCAGCAGCCAGAGAAGGACGATGACCAGAACACAGAAGTGAACGAAGAGGCGGGCGGGGCCGATGCGGCCGAGGTTTCCAATCATGTCAGCGCCCCTTCGTTTCGGCGTTCGCACGACGGATGTTCCAGATCATAATCGGCGTCACCGCCGCCATAATGACAAGCGCGATCACGGCACTGCGGCCGGAATCGCCGCCGCCGCGGAACATCCAGTTGAACATCAGATTTGCCAGAACCATCGTGTTCCACTGGCCGTTGGTCATGGTCAGCACGATGTCGAACACCTTGAGGACGAGGATGGTGATCGTGGTCCAGACGGTGGCGATCGTGCCCCAGACCTGCGGCACCATGATCTTCCAGAAGATCTGCCAGCCATTGGCGCCATCGATGACGGCCGCTTCGATGGTTTCCTCGGAAATGCCGCGCAACGCCGCCGACAGAATGACCATGGCAAAGCCGGTCTGGATCCAGATCAGCATGACCATCAGGAAGAAATTGTTCCAGAAGGGGATGGTGATCCAGACTTCCGGCGTGCCGCCGAAAAGCTGCACGACCGCGTTCAGGAGGCCGATCTGCGTGTCGGTGCCGCCGCGATACTCGTAGATGAATTTCCAGATGACCGACGCGCCGACAAAGGAGATCGCCATCGGCATGAAGATGACCGCCTTGGCGATGTTGCCCCACCAGATGCGGTCGGTCATCACGGCGATCACCAGGCCGAAGAAGGTGCAGGCAGCCGGCACGACGGCAAGCCACAGGATGTTGTTGAAGATCGACTGGCGGAATTCCGTGTCGTTGAAGGCCCAGACATAGTTGGCTGCACCGACGAACTTACTGCCGTCAGGACCATAGAAGGACAGGATGAAGGTCGCGACCACCGGATAGACCAGATAGACGGCAAGCAGCAGGAGTGCCGGCCCGAGGAAAAGCCAGGGACGGATCAGTCCGCGACGACGCAGATTGACTGCGACCCGGTGGACATCGTCACCCTCTTTTGCCGGGAAAATCAGGTCCAGCAACTTGTTGGAAAACAGAAAATACGCGGCACAGACGGCAACGCCGAATATCATGGCTCCGACCGCCGACAGGATCTGCGAAATCATCTTTCCCTCCCGATTTTTTTGCTTGCTCGAAGCCATCCGCCCGGCATCGTCGGCGCTCTCCAGGGCACCGATCGTCGCAAGGCAGATCGGCATCGCCGAGAGATACCGGCGATGCCTTTGCGCAATGTCAGACTACTTGATGCCGTCCCAAGCCTTCTGGATCGCGTCAGCCGAGTCCTGCGCCGACTTGCCGCCGACGAAGTCCACCATGCCGGTCCAGAACGCGCCCGCACCGATCTTGCCCGGCATCAGGTCGGAACCGTCGAAGCGGAAGGTCGTGGCGGTCGTCAGCAGTTCGCCTTCCTTCTTCATCGTATCGTTGGCGTAGGTGGCCGTGTTGACGCCCTTATACGGAGTCAGGAAGCCGGACTGCGCCATCCAGACTTCCTGGGCGATCGGCGTCTGCAGGAACTGGATGAAGGCGCGCGCAGCCTTCGAGTCCTTGGTGATCGCCGCCAGCGTGCCGGCACCGAGAACCGGCTTGCCGAGCT
This sequence comes from Rhizobium sp. AP16, assembly GCF_000281735.1. Lineage (NCBI taxonomy): Bacteria > Pseudomonadati > Pseudomonadota > Alphaproteobacteria > Hyphomicrobiales > Rhizobiaceae > Rhizobium > Rhizobium sp. AP16. The sequence continues at coordinate 159,747 of NZ_AJVM01000073.1, forward strand.
CCGGATGCGCTGCATAGGGCGGGAAGTAGAAGAAGTCCGCATCCTGGCCGAGCTTCGTGCCCTCCGGGAAGAAGGACGGAATGAAGGAGGCCTGCTTATGCAGATAGCACTTCGGCGGAACCGCGAAGAGGCCCTTCGGGCTATCGCGGAAGTCGGTCGAGGCGACGGCGGCGACACCACCGTTCACGTATTTGGCATTCTTGGCAAACTTGCCGAATTCGTCGATGGCGTTGACCACCTTCGGATCGTTGAACTTCAGGCTGTTATCGACCCAGCCGTCATAATCCTGCGGCGATACGGTACGCAGCATCAGGTCTTCGACCCAGTCGGTCGCCGGCCAGCCGGTGGCGCCGCCCGAACCGAGGCCGATGCACCAGGGGGTGCCGCCGTCCTTGACGATCTGGTCGGAGAGCTTGAACAGGTCTTCCATGGTGGTGGGGACCTTGTAACCGGCTTCCTCGAAGTTTTCCGGCACGTACCAGACGAGCGACTTCAAGTCGGCCTTGTACGGGAAGGCATAGAAGGCATCCTTGCCATCCTTGCCCTTATAGGTGCCATAACCGACCCAGCTATCGCCGGCGCCGTAGTTTGTCTTGACCCAGGAGGCCAGATCGTCACCGAGCGGCGCCAGATAACCCTTGCTGGCGAGGTTGGCGAGCAAACCCGGCTGCGGCAGGATCGCGACGTTCGGCGGCGAGCCGGCCTGGGTGTCGATGACGATCTGCTGCTCATAGTTTTCCGAAGATGAATATTTTACGTTCGCGCCGGTCGCCTCGGTGAAATAATTCAGAACGCTGGTGAAGAGTGCTTCATCCTCGCCACGCCAAGGACCGAAGATGGTCAGCGTCTCGCCCTTCAGATCCGCGTGGGCGGACTTGAAGTCGTCATAGCTCTTCCAGTTGAACTTCGCATCCTGACCGGGCTGGAATTTCAGATCGGCCGACATCGCCGTTCCGGCCGCCAGGGCGGCAGCGGCAACTGTCATCAAAAACAACTTCTTCATGTGGTTGTCCTCCCAAATACAAATCTTACGAGCCGAGCACATCCCGCGTGCTGTGCGCTCATTTTCTCAAAGCGCTTTGGCTACTCACTCATCCCATTGCAGCCGACGCGGAGTCAAGCGATTTTGCGTATTTGGCCGCAATGCACAGCATATCTCGCGTTGCAGCATGAAATGGATGGCAATATTTTGCTATTTGTCTTGTTTCAAATGCGTGTCTTGCTACATAGTTAAAAGCGCTTTGGAAGCCGGTCGCCTGGCGGGAGGGATTTGGGCGTCATCGCGGCGGGGGAGATGGAGGAGCCAAATCAAGTGAATCTGAAGCAGCTATCGCAAATGCTCGGCCTGTCGCAGACCACGGTCAGCCGCGCGCTGAATGGGTATCCGGAAGTCAACCGCGAGACCCGTGAGCGCGTGCTCAAGGCGGTTCAGGAAACGGGTTATCGGCCCAACAAGGCAGCGCAACGGCTGGCAACCGGCAAGGCCGGCTCGATCGGCCTGGTCATGCCAACCGCACCAGGCAACCCCACCGACCTGCATTTCGGCGAGTTCCTGACCGGGCTTGGCGAAGAGGCGCTGCGGCACGATTTCCATTTCGTCGTGACGCCCGCCGATCCGAACGACGAGGTCGGCGCATTGAAGCGGCTTGCCGTCAGCGGCAATGTCGACGCCCTGTTCGTCAACTATATGCGCGGCCACGATCCTCGCCTCGACATGCTGAAATCGCTCTCCATGCCCTTTCTCGTGCATGGACGATCCATCGGCTCGGAACCGGACTACCCCTTTCTCGACATCGATAACGAAGCGGCCTTCTACGACGCCACCAAGCTGCTGCTACAGCTTGGTCACAGGCGTTTCGCGCTGCTGAACGGCCCCATGTATCTCGATTTTGCGATCCGGCGTAAAAGCGGCGTGGACGCCGCCCTTGCCGAGCGCGGGCTGGCGCTGGACGAAGCCTGTATCAGCCATACGGCAATGACCGATGAGCAGGGCCTGCTCGTCATGGAGCGCATTCTGCAACTCGACAAGCGGCCGACCGCCATTCTTTGCTCCAGTACCGTGCTGGCGCTGGGCGCGGTGCGCGCCATCAACCAGGCAAAACTGAAGCTCGGCGAGGATATCTCGCTGATTGCCCATGACGACGTGCTGACGCTTCTGAAACCAGAGAATTTCACCGTGCCGCTGACGACCACGCGCTCGTCGCTGCGCGCCGCCGGCGTACGCATTGCCGAGCGGCTGATCGCCGGGATCAAGCATACGGAGACATTCCCCGAACAGGAGCTTTGGAAGACCGAACTGATCGTTCGAGCCTCGACCGGCGTGGCGCCGGCCGAATAGTTCAAATCAGAATTTCGGCGCACTCTTGCCGGCTGCCCGATACGCGGCAATGACGGTATTGGCCATCAGCATGGCGATGGTCATCGGCCCGACACCGCCCGGAACCGGTGTGATCACAGCAGCAACGTCGGAGGCTTCAGTAAAGGCGACATCGCCAACCAGCCGCGTCTTGCCCTCGCCGCGCTCAGGAGCCGCAATGCGGTTGACGCCGACATCGATCACCGTCGCGCCCGGCTTGATCCAGTCCGCCTTCACCATCTGCGGCTGGCCGACAGCCGCCACCAGAATATCGGCCGTGCGGGCGATGGTCGGCAGATCCCTCGTCCTTGAGTGTGCCGTCGTCACCGTCGCATTAGCGTTGAGGAGAAGCTGCGCCATCGGCTTGCCGAACAGGTTGGAACGGCCGATGACCACGGCGTTCAGACCCGACAGGTCCTCACCGTGGATGCGGCGGACCAAAAGCATGGCACCGGCCGGCGTGCAGGAGATCAGACCGGTTGCCAGATCGCCGGTGGCAAGCTTGCCGGCATTGACCACATGCAGTCCGTCGACATCCTTTTCCGGCCGGATCGACTGGATGATCGGCTCCGAGTTCAGATGCTTCGGCAAAGGCAGCTGCACCAGGATGCCATGGATGGATGGGTCTTCATTCAGCGACTGCACCAGCTTTGCCAGTTCCTCTTGCGTCGTCTCGGCCGGCAGCGTGTGCTGGATGGACTTGAAGCCGCACTCCTTGGCCATCCTGCTCTTCGAAGTCACATAGCTGTGGCTGGCTGGATCATCCCCGACGATCACCACCGCAAGACCGGCCTTCGTTCCGGTATCTCTTTCCAGCGCAGACGTTGCCGTCTTCACCGCCTCGATCACCGAAGCCGCCACCTGCTTGCCGTCGATCACAGTCGTCACGCGTCTCTCCCGATATAGTTCGGCGGCAATCTACAAGCCGTCGGCCCGGCAGATTTGCCTACGAACGCCCTATGATATCTGAAAGCGGTAATTGCAAGGAGAAATCAGCCGCGCCCGGTCCGCCGGTGTGCGGCATAAGTTTGCACCTTCGCACGCAGCAGCGCCAATTCCCGCTGGATCTGCGTGAGTTCGTCGGTGACGATGGGATAATCATCGGCTACGGGAATGGCCTCGTCGAGGTGCGGTTCCGGGAAGTCTGAGACCGAATCGGCTTCGGGATCGAAAAGCAGCTCCCCGCCGACCCATTTCCTGAGGAAAACCAGGCAAAGTGCTACGCCGAGACCGATCAGGAAACCCGCGATCTGGCTGCCGGCAAGATCGTCATCGAGCGGCGCCTTTGCGGCCGTGGCCGGGGCAAGGACGGTGACCGGCGGCGCGACCTCGGGTGGAGTAGCATCGACGCTTTGCAGGTCGGCATCATAGCGGCTTTGTGCCGCCACCACATCGTCCTGCAGTTGGGCGAGCCGCGCCATATCGACGTCGACGGTCTTTTGACCGAGGGCACTCATCCGCGCGGTAAGCTTTGCTTGATCCTCAAGCGCCGTCTTCAGGGCCGCATCGCTGCTGGCGACCAGACGCTGCAATTGATTGCGGATGTCGCCGGCAAGACTATCGACCGTTGCCTGCTGCGCCAGCAAGCGGGGATGCCGTGGGCCGAGCTGCGTGGAAAGCTGAGACAGGACGATCTTTGCGGCGCTGTAGCGGCTGCGCAGATCATCGAGACCGGCGGACGACAGATCGCCCGGAAGCGCGCCACTCATGACAGTGGCGGGGGTCGCGGATCTGGCGGCCGATGCACGGCCTTTGGCGCTCAACACTGCGGTCTCGGAGGCTTTGATCTCGCCATCCAGCCGCTGCCGCTGTGCTTGGAGATCCAAAGCCGCCGCGATCTTGTCGTCGCCGTATTGCGCCTTAAAATCGGCCAGCGCGGCCTTTGCCTGCTCGAGGTTTTTGAGGCTCCGATCTGCCGGGGTATTGCTTTTGCCGGTGAGACCCACGCCTTGTGCAACCATGGCATCATAGATTGTCGCATCGGCCAGACGATTGGCGATCTCGGCCGCCCTCGTTGGATTGCCGGTGGTGACCGTGAGATGCAAGGTACCGCTCTGCGCATCGGCGGTGACGGCGATGTCGTTGCGAAGAGTGGCCTGCGCGCGAGACGGCGCGTCGGAGGCGTTGCCATTGCCGGACAGCAAGTCCATGGCAACACCGAAAGCACCTGCATGGCCGCCGGTAAACTCCGGATCACGGTCCAGCTTCAATCTGGCGACGAGATCGGAAAGCAGGGACGGAGCGACGATACGTTTGGTGGCTACGTCCAGGAACCCCTGCCCCTCCACCCGCAGGACAGCCTGCGAGGCATAGCGTGGCGGCGAGGCCAGCATCGTCGGAACGAAAGCACCGACCAGCGAAGCGGCGACGACAAAAGCGATGGAACCGAGCCCGAATGCCCGGCGGCGCGGCGGCGCAGGCGCGACTGCCGGAATGGCCATGGGAGAAGACAGAGGAACCGCTGCGTCATCCACATGAAGGGCGAGAGGAGGGTCATAGGCAGCCGGCGCCGGCTCGCCGTCCGCGATTGCTTCATCGACGGCCGGGCGGTTTCTCAGGATATCGCGAATGCGGTCGGGCAACGGCTGCGGCTGTTCGGCTTCCACAGCCAGGGATTTGGCCTGCCCCGAGACCGGATAGGGGTCGCCGTCCAGCATCTTCTGGATGATCGTCAGCAGCTGAGCATCGCTCATCGCATGGCGATCGGCGGGCTGGAGATTGGCCGCAATCAGATAGCCATCCTCGCCACGGTCGAGATAGGCATGACGGACCGCTTCGCCGGAAGCCTCCAGGGCTTCCGTCTCGACACGATGAGGTCTGGTCCTGGCCTTGTTTTCGAACATGGCGGGTTATCTCGCGCGCACGGTCAGCAACCGATGCAGATGGTTAACCCATTCTAAATTTTCATAGCGAAGAAAAGGTTAACAACCGCCCGAAAGGGGATCAGCCGGCTCACCGGCACGCAGGATGCGCTGCTTGCGGCCGAACTGGTGCCGGACGACCTGATAGAGGAAGAGCGGCACGCCGAGCATGTAGCGCCGCCACAGCCGGCCCGGCTCCTGTGCCAGACGATAGGCCCATTCGAAGCGCGTGGCGCGCACCAGGGCAGGCGCGCGCGGCACGGTACCGGAGACGAAATCGAACAGGGCACCGACCGTCATCACCAGCCGGGCATGCTGCGGCTTGATATGCTCGGCAACCCATTTTTCCTGCAGCGGCGTTCCCATGCCGACGATCAGCACGTCGATCTGTCGGCGGCTGATCTCCGCTGTCACCAGATCGTTCCCCGCCTCGCCGAAAAAGCCGTCGGCGATGACGATGAATTCATGCCAGGGCGCGTGCTTGCGGAAATTTTCAGCAGCCTTCTCGATGACATGGCGGCGGCCGCCGACGAGGCCGATGCGCTTCGGCCGATCCATGAAGGTCAATAGCGCCGGTACGAAATCGGTGCCGTTCAGATTGGCGGGAAAGGGATCGCCATGGGCAATCCGCGAGGCGATATCCAGGCCGACGCCATCGGGCAGAACCAGATTTTGCGCCAGGACGTCACGATAGTCGTCGTCGCGCAGCATCATCAGCATGTTGTGGGCATTGACGAAGGAGATCACGGTCTGGCCGGTGGGATGGGAGGCCAGTTCGTTGATAAAGGCGAGCGTATCTTCCCAACCGAGATCGCAGACCGGCAGGTCGAAAATCATTCGACGCGATGCGTGCACGGCAAAATTTGCGACCAGATTCACCCAGGACCTCCTGCCTCGAACGCTCGACGGACCCGGCGCCGGCAAAATTTGCGACGCAGATCTCGCCTACCTGCCGGTTGGAAGACATCAGAAACGTCGCTAGAGGAGCTTATAACAAGGCCGCCCCAAGCTTCCGTTAGAGAAATCGATTGCAATTGCGGAGGAAAAGCAAGGTTTCATTAATGCTGTTTCGGCCGGACGATGAGTACAGCCGCCCCTGAAATGGAGCGACCGGATCAATGGCCTCGAATAAAGCTAATGCGCCGGCTTCGGCGGTGCGTCCGATGCTGAATCGCCCTGGACGATCTTCACGGGCTTGGCGGTTCTCTTGCCGGAACCCTCGCCGTTACCGATTTCGTTCTTCGAGAGATAATCGAGCTGTTCGACCAGTACATCGCCGACATAGTCGCCGCCGAGCCGCTCGTTCATGCTCTTTTTGATCTCGTCGCGAAAGGCGGCGACGTTGAAGGTTTCGACATGGGCGATGTCAATCGCCTTGTTGCCCACCAGCAGCGAATAAAGCTCGTCGGTCGTCAGCGCCGCCAGCGGCGGCTGCAGCGCACTCGCCTTACCCTTATCCATCATAAAGGAGATGCGGGTGAGAAAATAGCCGGTCACCTGGCCGTTGGCGATGACGGGCACGTTGATCGCTTCGCCCTTGACGAATTCCTGCTGCGCCTTCTTGGCATCATCAGGACTGGTCGCGGGCGCCGTCGCCGTCTGCACCGAGAAATAGACCGAAGCCAATGTCACGACGCAGACCCATAGGCCGGTGAGGACGAGCTTGATCATCCGGCCTCGCGGACACGAAATTGCTCCTGCGAATAGGTGCCGTCCGCATCGGCGTTCTGCACGGCATTCTTCAGGATATCCGCGACAGCGCGGACAGCCTCGAGATGGGCTTCAACGCGACGCGCGTTCAAGGTCAGCTTCTTCTTGAGCCCATGCAGCTGCTCGATATGGGTGACGGCAAGCTCTGCCGGATTGGTATCGCGAAACAGCATCGTCAGTTCGTAAAGGCAGCGGCTCTTGTGAGCGTTCGATACCTTAAGATCGAATTCCGGATCGCTGCCGATCCGGTTATTCTCGTTGTCGATGATCATTTCCAGGCGTCCGAGGACCGACTTGATCCGGTAGTCGTTCGAAATTACTTCCATGTCTTCCCCCAACTCATGCTTTCTTGGATGTCAACGCGTCTTGATTGGTGACGGTGGTATCGCCGTCACCATCGGTCTCGGACGCAGCGAGCGTCTTGCGCTGAAAATCGGCGACAGCGCTCAGCGCCATCTTCTTGTCATTCTCGTTGGTCGCCGAGTTGATGGCGCCGGTGTTGCGCATCTTGGAGACCTCATCCTGATACATTTTCTCGGCGATGCCGACGCCGCCGTTCTTTGCGAGCGTATTGCCCATCTGCTCGGCCATCATGCCCTTCCAGATTTCGCCGGCGGAGCCCTTGCCGTAGAGCGTCTCGCTATTCGGCAGCATGTTCTTCACGAAGTTCTGCAGCACCATGGCCTCGAACTTGCGATAGACCTGCGGCACTTTTGTCGGCCCCGTATGAGTGCTGGCATTGGCGAGGCCAGCCTGGGTCGCGGCGCTGTTGAGCGCGTCCACGGTCGAGCCGAAGCCATTGCCGTTTTCCGCCAGGCTGGTGGCGGCGAAGGCAGCCCTGTTGGCCGCGAGCTTTTCCTGAGCGGCCTGAACGTCGGTCGGACTGGCGGCCTGGACGACATCCAGCACCAAATCACTCGGAGGCGAAATAGCCACGTCTCGTTTCCTTTCACTGTCGCCTGATCCCTGGACGCGCAAAGCAGCCTCCAAGCGGGATCATGCCGAATCGAACGGTTGGAGGAAGCGGGCGACTCGACGACGCGCCATTTCCTCCAAGATCCTAATGATTATGGTTTTTGAACCTTGCTGGAGGCTGGCGTAATATCCGCAAAGCGCTGATCGATGATGTCGTAGACGGCATTGTCGTCCGTCTCGCGCGTTTCGAGCTCGCGGGCATCCTTCATATGCTCTTCCAGCCGCTCCGCCTTAGTGCGCTCCTGCAGGACCTTCATTTCGATCAGTTCCTGGATGCCCTGGAGCTGCTGGTCCCGGAGCGTCAGGCGTCCATAACGCTGAGCATATTGCATCGAAAATACCGCATGCACCGGATCGGCCGAGCTGATCGCACCGATCACCCTTTCCATCGAATCGCTAACCTCGGCGCGCTGGCGAGTGGTGTCGGCGAGCTCGTTTTCGGCGATCCGCTCCAGATGGCGCTGCACAGCGACAAGGCGCTTCAATTTTTCGGACCGGCTCTTCTCCGCCATCTCGCTAATGTCCGTTGAAGACGGTGAGGAAAGCACCGGAGAACTGGCTGATCATGGCCGCGATACTGAGATAAAGCATGAAAAGCCCGCCCATCAGCAGATAGGGCGTGGAGATGAAGTAGATCGGGATCTGCGGCGCGAGCTTGTTGATGAAGCCGATCGAAATCTGGAACATCAGGCCGTAGAGCAGGAAGGGGCTCGCCAGCCGCAGCATGATGAAAGTGGTGGTCGCCAGCGTGTCCGTCACCGAAATCAGCGAGGCGCGCACATCGACGTGGCCACCGAAGGGGATGACCGAATAGGACTCGACCAGCGCCTGCAGCACGTAATGATGGAAATCCAGGACGAACAATATCATCAGCCCGCAGAAGCTGATCAGGCTGGTGAGCGACGTCTCGTTCGAATCCTCGATGACGTCCATGCCCCCCGGCGCGTTGAAGCCGATCAACATCGAAATGACCGTGCCGGCGAATTGCAGCCCGAGTGTGTAGAGCCGCGCCATCATGCCGTACATCAGGCCGATCACCGTCTCGGTGAAGATCAGGCTGATATAGGTGGCGCTGCTCTTGGATACCTCGGGATAGATCGTGTTCCAGAGCAGCGGCAGGATCGCCATCGACAGCGCCGCTGCCAGCAATAGCCGGATCTGTGGCGGCACGCGGCCGGACGAGAACCCCGGAAGCACCATGACGCAGCCGCCGATGCGGCAGAAGGCGAGAAACAACGCCAGAATGGTGCCCTGGGGATCGGATATCATGAAATGGAACCTAGAATCTTGATCTCGATCCCCTTGGCCAGTTCCACATGCGACAGGACCGGAAGGGTCGCGAACAGGCGTTCGATGATCATACGCACATAGGAGCGCGTTTCCGGCGACGTGACAAGGACGAAGGGCATGCCGCGATCCATGTATTCACGGATAACTTTGCCCGCCTGCTCGCTGAACTCCTCCAGGCTGCGCGGATCGATGTCGAACTCGACGATCTCGCCCTTCTGGTCGCGCTTCAGCGCCTGATGGAAGATCAGGTCCCACTTGCTGCCGAGACGCAGCACGCGCAGCACGCCATTATCCGCAAGATCGCCGCAGAGCTGTTGCGCCATGCGTACGCGCACATGCTCGACGATCTGTTCGGTCTTGCGCACATGCGGCGCGAGTTCGGCCACGGCTTCCAGAATGAGATGCAGGTTGCGGATCGAGACGCGCTCGGCGAGCAAGAGCTTGAGCACCGCCTGCAGGCCGGAATAGGACATGTGCGACGAGCAGATCTCGTCGGCTAGCTTCTTGTATTCGGGGTCGAGGCGATCGATCAGGATCTTCACGTCCTTATAGGAGAGAAGCGCCGGCAGGTTGTTGCGGATAACCTCGCTCATATGGGTCAGCACGACGGAGACATTGTCGATCGGCTGGAACCCTTCACGCTTCAGATCGTCGGTGAAGGCTTCGAGGACGGAGACAGCGGGCATGCCGAAGGCGGGCTCGCGGATCTCGTCGCCGGGAACGGTCGGCTTGCGGCCCGAGCCGGTGACGACGAGCACCTCGCCGACACGCAAAGTATTGGAGGCGATCGTCGTACCGTGGATGCGGATCTGGTAGGACTTGTCGGCAATGGCGATGTCGTCCGTCACCTTGATTTCCGGCACGACGAAACCGTATTGCGTCGCGAATTTCTTGCGCATCTTGCCGACGCGGAAGGCCAGCTCCTGATGGGCGCCGAGCAGGCGGGTCGAAACGATCTTGCCGAGCGCCAGTTCGATTTCCGAGGTTTTTAGGACCGACTTGACCGAGTCCTTTTCCATTTCCTTCGTCTGCATCACCTTCTTTTCTTCCGCGTCGCGCAGAAGCTTGTTTTCAGCTGCGACCTGACGCGGAATGAGCCATGCGCCCGACGCCAACAGGCCGCAGAGAGTGATGAAGGGGAAGAACGGCATACCCGGCATGACGGCCAGGATGCCCATGAGGACCGCCGATACCGCAAGCGCGCGCGGATAGCCGCTCAGCTGATCCATGACAGCCTGATCGGTGGAACCGGCAGTGCCGCCGCGCGAAACGAGGAGGCCGGCGGCGAGCGAGACGATGAGCGCCGGCATCTGCGACACCAGACCGTCGCCGACGGACAGCTTGACGAAGACATCCGCCGCCTGGCCGATCTGCATGCCGTGGCGGAAATAACCGATGATGATGCCGCCGAAGATGTTGATGCAGGTGATGAGCAAGCCGGCGACGGCATCGCCACGCACGAATTTCGAGGCACCGTCCATGGCACCGAAGAAGGAGCTTTCCTCCTCCAGTTCCTTGCGCCGCCGCTGCGCTTCCTTCTCGTCGATCAGGCCGGCCGACAGATCGGCGTCGATCGCCATCTGCTTGCCGGGAATGGCATCCAGGGTGAAACGCGCGCCGACTTCGGCGATACGCGTCGCACCCTTGGTGATGACGATGAAGTTGATGGTGATCAGGATCAGGAAGACGATCAGACCGATGACGAAATCGCCGGACATCACTAGGCTGGCAAAGCCCGCAATGACCCCGCCCGCCGCATCATGACCTTCATAGCCATGCGAAAGAATGACGCGCGTCGTCGCGATGTTCAGCGACAGACGGATCATGGTCGCGATCAGAAGGATGGTCGGGAAGGACGAGAATTCGAGCGGCTTCTTGATCCACAGCGCCACCATCAGGATCAATACCGAGAGCGCGATCGAAAAAGCCAGGCCCATGTCGATAAGGAACGGCGGGATCGGCAGGAACAGCACACACAGGATGACCATGATACCGAGGGCAAACCCGATATCACGGACGCTGGGATTGACTTTGGGAAGCGCTAATGCGGGTGGTTGTGCCATCGACCGGTTCCGTCTCTTCATGAGAGGAGGCAAACGGCTGAACCGTCTGCCCTATTCGAACCGATCAATAGAAGGCGAAGCTTGCGCGAGAGTGGCTTGACCCCACACCGGCACGGGATCCGGAAGCCATTTCAGGCTTTCGGATCGACCCTAAAATCCCGATTGGATGCGGGAAAAGACCAGATTGGTGAAGATCGAGATCTGCGAACCGACGAAGGGCGCGCTGATCCCGACCGTCACCATGACGGCGACAATCTTCGGCACGAAGGTCAACGTGGCCTCCTGCACCTGGGTCAGCGCCTGGATCAAGGCGATCACCAGACCGACAACCATGGCAGCGAGAACGGCCGGGCCGGAGGCGACAAGCACCGTCCAGATAGCTGCCTGGAAGATATCCAATGCATCGGCTTCGTTCATGGCCTCATCATCCTCTGCTCAGCCGGCTCCTCATGAGCTGCTGGTCGTGTCGATACTACTCGGTCGTCGAATCACTGGTGGTAGTATCGCTCGTCGTGGTCGGCGCGACAATCGTCGTTCCCGCCGGCGCGACGGTAACGCCTGCCTGCAACAGGATCTTATCCCCTGCTTCCGTTTGCGCAATGATACCGTCCGAATAGACGGTTACTTCCTTGATGGTACCGGTGGTCGTGCCGTCGGCGCTCATGATCTCCTTGCCGATGTAATCCGACGCCTGCGAGATCCACTGGTTCTGCAACACCGTTTCCAGGTGCGAGTTCGTCTGGATCTGCTGCTCGACCTGCGAGAAGCTGGCGAGCTGCGAAATCTGCTGGGTGGCATCCATCGGATCGGTCGGATCCTGCGTCTTCATCTGCGCGATGAGAAGCTTGAGAAAGTCGTTGTAGTTCAGGCTGGCGCTCGCCGCTGCCGTCGCTGCGCTGCTCGAGGAGCTGCTGGTACTGGTGCTGCTTGTAACTGCATCTACCGCCACGGTGCGATCTCCCGACGAATATGCTCGATCGTTGCTGCCGGCATTTCCTGGTTGTTGAGGATAGTGTCCTCGATCGCGTAGAGGCCGCGGATCGCCTTCAGCGCGTCGAAGGCGCGGCCGGTGGCGACGAGGCCGTCGATGCGCTTCAGCTCGGCGAGCACTTCCTCGTGACGGAAGCACGAGAGCAGCATGACGATGGACTTGCGGAACATCGCCGTCGATTGTTCCTTGCCTTCCGGATTGATGAGGATCATCTGCGCGATAAAATAGAGCTGGCGCAGCGGCGTTGTCGCCTCCTCCGGCTGAAGAACGTGGTTCTCAAGCAGGAAGGTCACATCATTCAGGAATTCCAGGGCAACCTTGCGATCAACGCGCAGCACGGCCCCGTTGATGAAGATCTTTTCCCCGGCTTTAAGCGATATGCGAAGCGTACTTTTCATTTAAGTCCATCCCTGATGATGGTGGTGACATCGATGATGCCTTGATAATTCTCCGACTGGCGCCTCCGAATCCTGTCGCATTCCTTCAGGATCCAAAGTGCGATGGAGATGAGATTGGCGCGCAGCTCGACGTTAAGCTGGTTGTCCGGACTTTTCAGATCCTCGATGAAGCTGACCCAGACGCGCCTCGTGTAGAACAGCGCCTCGATGGCTTCGCGGCCGTATTTCTCCTTGTCACGAGCCGCGGCGAGAAGAGTAATCGACCGGTCCAGAACCTGACGTTCTCGCTCCTTGGCGTCGGCCACTGCATCCTGCATGACTTCCGCATATGAGAACTGATACATTCATGCATCCTTCCTGGTCATTCCATCCCTTTGATCATCAAAGGTAATTTACAAGACTTAGCTGCTGGATCTTGGAGACGATGGTGTAAGCGGTCTCGAGCTGAGTCTGGAGACTGTTGACCTTCGTCGAAGCCTCGTAAGCGTCGACCCCCGTCAGATCGCTGATATTGGTGTTGATGATCGTCTTCTGCGCATTCAGCGAGGTGTTGGCATCGGTCAGGCGCGCCTGCGACAGGCCGAGCTGGCTTGCCTGATTGTTGAGCCCGTCGATCGCCTGGCGTGCATAGCTCGTCGCCTGATCGGTGACCGCGTTCAGCGCGTCCTGGCTCAAACCCTGCCCCATCAGCGCGTTGGCGACGGTGGTGGAAAGCGCCAGATAACGCATGCCGGTCGCATTGGCATTGGTCGAGGACTCGATGACCTCGGAATTGCTGATGCGGCTCGACATGTTCTGATCCGACGCGCTCGACCAGTCCGACCAGCTGCTGTCCGACGTGACCAGCGGCTCGGCGACGTTCGTGATGAAATCCTTCATCTGATCGCCCGTCAGGTCGCTGATTGCGACCCCTTGCGCAGTCGCATAGTCGCTCAAGGCACTCTGGATCGCCGTGGTCGCCGCCGTGGAATTATCGGTCATCGGCTGCACATCGGTATTGGTGCCGGCGAAGAGATATTCGCCGTTGACCATGGTGTTGGCATCGGCAACGAAGCTCGACATCGTCGCGGTCGCCGTCTGCTGGGTCAGCTGTATGCTGCTGTCATCGCTGTTGCCGCGCAGCGCCACCAGCTGGTCCATGAACTTCTGGGCCTGGGAAGACATGTCGCTCAGCGCCGTCTGCGACGAGGTCATTCGCTGGTTGACGACCGAGTTGCTGCTGAGGATGGAATCGATCCGCGTCACATCCCGTGTGAGATTGACGTTGCTTGCGGTACCGCTGCCGAGCGAGACGCCAATGTCGGCATAGACGCCGGTCGTCGCTTCGGTCGAGGCATCCGTCATTTCATTCTGCGCCTGACGGATCGTCTGGCGCATTGAATTCTGAATGGCTGTGCTCGAAATGAAGGATAGTTTCATGGCTTAGCTCGCAATATCCAGTACCGATTGAAGCATCTCGTTGACGGCATTCAATATTTTGGTTCCCGCCTTGTAGGACTGCTCGATATCCATCATCAGCGTCAGCTCCTCGTCGAGGTTGACGCCAGTCTCGTTCGAATAGGCGGTCGAGGAGCGCGAAAGCGCCGCCGAGGTATTTTCCGCCGCTGTCGTTGCAGTGCTGCGTTGGCCTTCAAGCCAACCGATGGAAGACGACGCGTAATCCATGAGGCTGGCACTGGCGTCGGAACCAGCGGTCGGATCGAAGTCCATTTTCGTGCTCATGCCGGTGATGTAGGCATCAAGCTGATCGGAATAGCCGCTGGCGCCGGTGGTATTGACGACATAGTCGGAACCGTTGATACCCCCATCGCGCAGGAGCGTCGGGTCGCCGGTCTGGGTCGAGGTGGTCAGCAGCGCCGGATTGACCGCAATCGAGCCGGCCATGCCAGTGACCACGGTAGCGCTGTCGGGAACCGTGCCGCCGCTCCAGGTGAACAGGCCGGGCGCCGTGGTGGAGTCGGTCTGGTTGGTTTCCGCAAACGTCGTCACCAGGCCGCGCGCGATCTCGTCGAGCTGCTTCTGGTAGGTCGGAGCGACGTCGTCGCGAACCTGCAGCGACGCCTGAAGGCTGCCCTGCGCCGTCGTGCTCGCACCCTGCCCCGCCGTGAGCGCGACCCCGTCTATATAGACGTTGTTGCCGGATATACTGGCCGTATAGGACGTCGTCGGAGTGAAGGTCACCGAGCGCGGGATCGTCTCGAACAGCGTCGCGCCGCCGGTGGTGTAAAGTGCCACGTCGTTGTTGTCGCGGGTTACCGTCGTGACGCCGACGATCTGCGAAATCTGCTTCAGGATCGAATCGCGCTGGTCGAGCGCATCGGAAAGGGTCGTCGACGTGGGACTGGAAGCCGCGGTCGCACTCTTGACCGCGTCATTCGCCGTCTGGAACTGATTCAACAAACCGTTCAGCGTATCGACATCCGACGCGATCTGCTTGTCGGCATCGGTGCGAACGCTCTGAACCGCCGTAGTGGCGTTATTCAGCGCGGTTGCGAGGCTCTGCGCCGCATTGACGGCGGATTGCGCCGCCGTCGAGCTGGACGGCGAGCTCGCATAGGTCTGCATCGCCGTCTGCAAATTCGACAGGTAGGTGGCCGGCGCAACCTCGTTGTCGTTGCCGCCGAGCGTTGCGGATTGAAGGCTGGTATAGGCCTTCAGCAGACTTTGCTGTGCCGCATCGCTCGACGTGCTGGAGAGGAACGTCTTCTGCAGGGCCGGCTCATTGGCGCGGGCGATCTTCACGACCTGCGCGCCAGACATGTCGGTCGTCAGCATCGCTTGGCGACGGGAATAATCCGTATTGCCAGCATTGGCGATATTGTTCGACACGACACTGCTTTGCGTGCCGCTATTGTTGAATATCGCTTGCGCGTTGTTGAGAGCTGTAGTGAGCGACATGACTGACCCGGTACCCTATCGTGTTTAACGCTGCAGGTTGACGAGAACGTCCAGAAGGTCGGAACCAGCCTGGAACACCTTGGAATTTGCGGTGTAGCTCTTCTGCGCAGTGATCATGTTTGTCAGCTCGGTGGCGAGGTCGACGTTGGATTCTTCCAGCGCGCCGGACTGAATGTAGCCCAACCCCCCACTCTGCGGCCAACCGGTGACCGTGACGCCGGAGTCGCCATTGGCTGAATAGACGTTGCCGCTTTCCAGCGTCAGGCTGTCGGGGCTTGCCACCGTCGCCAGTGGAATGCGGTAGAGTTCCTTGGTCGAACTGTCCTTGTAGACCGCGCTGACCGTACCGTCCTTGGCGATCGTGACGCTTGTCACCGGATTGGGAGCCTGACCGTCCATCTTGCCCGTGGCGCTGAAGTCGGTGGCAACCTGGGTGAAGCCTGTCATATCCATCGCGATGCTCTGCGTCGTCGATCCGCTCGTGAAGCTGAGGTCGAACGTTCCGCCAGATACCAGGGCGCCGTCGTCGTCAAACGTCATTTCCGTGCTGCCGACGGCGGCGCTGCTATAAAGAGGACCACCAGACGTCGGGCTGGCGACCAGATCAGCCTGATTGTAGACCTGCACGTCCCAGGTGTTATCAGCTGTCTTGGTATAGTAGATGTCGAAGGTGACGGCATTGCCCTGGCTGTCGTAACCCGTGATCGAACTCTTGCTGGTGTCGGTTGTCACCGGATACGTATTTTCAGACGGCAGATAACCGGTCGAACTGCTGGTCGCGATTGTAGCATTCGAATTGAGGTTACCCGTCATGCTGCCGACTGTCGTCGCAGCCACGCTTGTGCCACTCGGCGTGACATTGATCGGCACCATACCGCTAAAACCGTTGACGACCACCGACGGGGCGCCGGAGGCACTGGAATAACCCATCAGCGTGAAACCGGCGGCATTGACCAAGTTGCCGGAAGCATCAGCCGAGAAGTCGCCCGAGCGGGTCAGGAACGTTTGCCCGGCGGCGCTCTGGACGACGAAGAAGCCGTTGCCCTGGATGGCGAGGTCGGTGCTCGATGTGGTGGCGGACACAGTGCCCTGCTGCGAGATCGCATAGCGAACCGTCGTCTCGACGCCACCGGAATTGTAGTTGCCGCTGGAAGACGGCAACACGAGGGACGAGAAGCTCGTCGACGCTTGTTTGTAGCCAGTCGTGCTGGAGTTGGCGATATTGTCAGAAACAGTCGCCAGACGGTTCGCCTGGGCATTCATCCCTGAGATCGCGGTTTTCATGCTGCCGAAAATGCTCATCTGGAATCCTCGTTATTCCTTATAGGGCTGAGAGTAGGGACCGGGCCTTGCGTGAAGCTGTCTGAAAAGAGGAAAAGCCGATCGTCCTGAAACAGCGTCTCGAATTTTGCCGCGTACCCCGCTGGAATGCCTGAAGAACTGGGAATGGTAAGCATTAACGCACATTCTGGCAGGCGCGTTTTAAGCCGAGGTCGAGGTCGTGAAAAAGCCCGAGAATCGGAAGATTCTCGGGCTCGTTCATTCGTCTCAAGGCGCCATCGCGCCAAGCCTCGGTGGACGCATCAAGTCCAATCGATGCAGTAGCCGAGGAAGCGCTTGGAATCGACCGGATCGAAACCGAGCCTCTTGCGCAACTTCTTGCGCAGCTTGGAGATGTGGCTTTCGACGACGTTCTCTTCGACCTCTTCGTCGAAAATGCCATAGATCGCGTTGAAGATCTGCGTCTTGGTCACGCGCCGACCGCGGTTGGAAATCAGATATTCCAGGATACGCCGCTCGCGCCGTGGCAAAGCGAAGACCTCGCCATTGACCTCCGGATCACGGCCATCCGAGAAAACGCGGATGGGGCCGATATCGGTGTAGTTGGAGATCGCCTTCAGCCTGCGACGGATCGCTGCCGCACGGGCCAGGATTTCTCTTGGATGCACCGGCTTGCGCACGACATCGTCGACGCCGCAGTCAAAGAGTGCCAGCGTCGATTCAAGCGATGGTTGATCACTGACGGCGATGACCGGTGCAGCCGAACGGTCGCGAATCGCCCGAGGCAATTCGTGCACGTGCTGGCCCTGTCCGATCAGGAATGCCTCGACCGCAGCAATATCGCCATCCGCGGCCGTCACAACCCATTCGCCGAATTCCCGGGGATCAAACCCCGTCGACGGGATACCTTCCCGTCCAAAAAGTGAAGTATAGCCGTCCTTAACGAGCTCGCGCTCATCAACCACTACGATCATTCGTCCGCCTCCGAATCAGTGTGGTGTTTCGATGACCTATGGGTACGAATCGGGCGAATCACGAACAACTGTCGGAAATGAGTGACGGGAATTAATAATTGATTAAGATTTAGGGTGCGATTTGCACTAGATGTAGTGGCTAATCTTGAATTTCCACCTAAAAAAAATTGTTAATTAGCACATTATGAATATACGCTATTCATCTCATTCGGCCGCTGTCAACCATGCGAAGGCGGATAGCTGCGGCGACAATATGACGGCATGCAATCTATAGGTTGCTCAATCGTGACAAAAGTTTGCTGCGTTGGGCGTCCATTTTCCGTAGCCGGTGGCCACCAGATTGGCGATGACGCGGCAAACATAGACCTTCTGAGCGGGGTCGTTGTTCGGCCCGGCATGGTATCGTGCTACCGCCATCGTCCAGGTCTCATGCCTGTCATGAAGGGCTCGGAGAAACTTTGCGGCGTATTCGACATTGCTATGGGGATCGAACATAGCGGCGACGGATGCGAAATTCTCTCCGTGAAAATACTGATTGATCTGCATGCAGCCGATGTCGATTAATTTTGCGCCGTTCTGTTTTGCGGCTGCGAAGGTCAGCAAGGCAGCGTTTTGAGACGCCGGAAAATACGGTTTGCCTTCGATGTTGAGTGCGTAAGGATAGAGTGACCCCTTGCGTCCCGTCTCCGTCAGGCCGACCGAATAGAGGATCCCTTCCGGTATCCCGTACTTAGCCGCAGCCGACTGGATCTCGCGTTCGCAAAGGCCGGCCGCGCCATTATCCGGCGACGCCGCATTTCCCGACGCAAGGGCGTCAGAGGTAAACGTCGCCAGAGCGCAGACGCTGAGCATAGCCCGCAGCACTGTCATCCACGCCGCGTTCGCCCGTGCTGCGATTGCCGTCATTGCCATTTGCCTGCTGCCCCGAATAGTTCTGTCCCTTTGGCCGTGCGTCCCCACCCTGTCCCTGATTCATCAAGGATTGCTGTTGAGACTGCCCCTGGAAACCGGATTGCCGGTTGCTGTCCGACGACTGATCGCCGCTCGCGGCCATGGTGACGGTGATGCTATCGACCTGATAGCCTTGGGCGCGCAGGGCATCGACCATGTGGCTCTGATCGGCGTGGAGCTGGCGGTAAGCCTCTCCGGTCTGCACCTTCAGATCGACGCTCAACTGATCGCCCGAAAGCCGCATGGTCGCGGTGACTTCGCCGAGGTTGTTGGGATTGAGCTGAATCTTCAATGTGTTGACGACCTTGCCGGTGCTCGTCCAGCTCGCCGCATTGGCGAGCGCCGAGCCCGGCTGCATGGCCCCTGACCAATCCTTGTTTCCGCCAAGGACGGAGGTGACGAGTGCCGAATTGGAATTGGCCGCAAGACCGAGATAGCGGCGGGAATCGAGGACCGTGACGGTCTGCGCGTTGCCGCCGCCCGATAGCGTGATGTCGGCCTGCGCCGTGTCATCGCTGCCCTTGATCACCGACATGTCGAGCGAACCACCACGCCCATCGGCACGCACCAGCCGGAAGGTCTGTGCCGCCGCCGTATCGTCGCCGGCGCTCGGAAGGGCTGCCATGGTATCCTCGGCGTCCGCCGACGCATCCTTCGTCGCCACATTGGCAACCTTCGGCAGGGACTGATCGGGCGCTGCTTGCGTTTTCACGTCAGTTCCAGTGAAGACAGCCGCCGCGTTCTGCGGCGCGACCGCCGTCTGCTGCGCATTCAAGAGCGACAGCACGTCCGATACGGCACTGCCGGTTTGAGCGCTCTGCGTCGGCAATGACTTACCATCATCGGTCACCGCCGGAGTTTTTCCGGCCTTGACGGGCGTCGTTTTGCCGCCGCCGTCGGTCTCCGCAGACGGATCGTCAACGACAACTGCCGCCAATTGCCCGGCGAGATCATCGAGCTGATCGGCAGCCAGAGCCTGGGGCTGCGCCGCATCCGCATCACCGGCTGTCTTGGTCGCATCGGCTGTTGCGGTGTCGTCGGGGACTGCCTGCTGGAGATCCATCAGCGATTTGGAGAGATTGGCCGCACTCGCTTCTTGCGGAAACTTGGTGCCGACCGGTGGCTTGGCGCCCTTGGGCAGCGTTGCGGGATTGGTAAGGTTCGCCAGGGACGGGTCGATCATCTCGGCGCCGGTATCAATACTATCCCCCGTGGCGGAGGCGATCATAGCAAGATCAGTGGGCTGGGTAGCAGCGCCGTCCGCGTTGATATCAGCATCGGCACCCGGCTCAACCGTGCCTGCATCGCCATTGGCATTCGCGCCGGACTTGCTTCCGTTGCCGAGCGAGCTGGTCAGCGCATCCTGGAATCCCTTGCCGGCGCCGTCATCCTGCTTTGCCGAACGTCCACCCTTGGCGACAGCAATGAGATCGGCCCCGGACGGGGCACTGGAGATACCGATATCCTGCATGATCAATTACTTTCCTGCTTTCAACAGGCCGTCGATGGCATCAAGCTTCGAGCGGCTCGTCGTGACGAATGCGTTGAACGAAGGATCGGCCTCCTGCCTTCCTTCCTCCGGGGTGTGAGCCGCATTCACCGCGGCTCCCGCCTCAACACCCGCCGTGCCGGGGGATTGGGCCCCGGATTGGTTCGTCACAGCAGCATCGTGTTCAGTATGTTCTTGATTAAGCAGATTAAGCGGCGAGCCTTGCTTCAGGCTTGTCGGGTCGGGCGCGCGCAGAATCTCATCCGCCACCAACCTGGCAGCTTCGCGCAAAGCGCGGTCCTGCTGGTTCAATTCACCGGCGGGCATCTGATCAATTTTGCGGATCGCCGTTCCCATATTGGGTGTCGATACCCCGGCAACGCCGCCATAGAAGCCCGCCAGCGCGCTGAACGCATCGCTGCCGTCATTGGTGATGGCCTGGGCGCGGCCGGAGGCGAGCGCTGCAAGATCGGCCTTGCCGGCGATGGCGGCACGGCGCGCCATGCGCAGATAGACTTCCCGCTGCCGTGGCGGGTCCATGAAGGACAGGATATCGATGATGTCCTGCTGCTTGACGTCCGCATCATGATCGACGACGAGCTGGACGAAGAGATCGGCGAACTGGCTGGCATAGGGCGAGTGCAGGAAACGCCGCGTGTAGCGCGCCGCATAGCCAAGCCCCTGCGGTACCATGCCGGCATCGGCGCTCAGCGCCAGGGAGCGGCGCAGGGCCGATTCCTCGACAATGGTGCCCGGCGACGCCAGACGCGCCCAATCGTAAAGCTTCAGGGCTTCCTTCGGATTCTTGGCGGACATGACATTGGCGGCGACAAGCGAGAGATAGGGACCGATCTTCTTGTCGCGATATTCCCTGGCGATATCGGCAAGCGTGTTGACCACCAGCAGTCCCTTGCCGTTCAGATATTTCCGAAGGACATCGGCAACGCGATTGTCGAAATTGCCGTTGACGTCGCGCGACATCAGATATTCCAGCGTATCCGGATTGCCGCCGCTCATCGCGTAGATCAGCGCGGCATCGACGTTGCGGCTATCGTCGAAGACGGACTTGTCCGCGTTGCGCAGGCGTTCGTCGATGGTCGACAGCATGAAACGCTGCATCTCGCCGGCCGAACTGTCGCCCGCCACCACGGAATCCTGGATGAATTCGAGCGAGCGCAATATCTTGTAGGGCGGCAGGCCATCCTGGCTCTCGGCGCGAAGCCCCCCCGGCATGAGCATGCCGAGGGTGAACGCAAGCGCGAGGCGATGACGATGCTGAATGCGCGCCATGAACTATCCCTGTTTGCCCTGGGTTTGCTTGCCCTGGCCCGGCTTGCCGGCGCCCGGCGTCGTCGGGGCCTGGCCACCTGACTGGTCCTTGGCATCCTCGATCAGAATCTCGATGCGGCGGTTGGCGTCGTTGAAGGGATCGTTGGGCAGCTTTAGGCGGCGATCCGCAAAGCCGGAAACCTGCTCGATCCGCTTCTCGTCCAGCCCGGTACTGGTGAGCATGTAATAGGCGCTCTGGGCACGATCGAGCGACAGACGCCAATTGTCGTTGTGACCGCCGACCATATAGGGCCGGCCGTCGGTATGGCCGCGGATCAGGATCACGCCCTTGCGATTGGCCAGGATCTTGCCGATCTTCCCCATTGCCAGCACCATTTCCCGGCGCGGCACGGCCGAGCCGATGTTGAACATCGGATCATTGGACTGGTCGGAAATCGTCACGAGAAGACCGCCCTCGGCCGATGCGACCTGAACGCCCTCGGCCAATTGGCCGGCAACACCGCTGATCTCGGCCTGGATCGCCTGCTGCAGCTCCTTGGCGCTCTGCTGCTGGTCTTTGGGTGGTGCGATGTCCTTGCTCTGCGTCGCCGAGGAAATTTTTTCATCAGCGCCCTGCCCCTTCTGCCGCTGGTCGCTCAGCGTCGGCTGGTCTTCCGGCGTCTGGGGCTTGTCGGTCGGCTCACCGGAATCGGCAGCTGTGGCCTTGGAGAGAGCGATCACTTCGCCCTTCGCCGACTGATCGGATTTGGCAGCCTGTTCTTCGTTCGCCTTCTTCGAGGCGCTGGAAACCTGAACCTGCTTGGTCCAGAAATCGGGATCGAACGGATCGCGATAGGCTTGGCCGCCATCTGCGCCAGTCGCCGGACCCGACTGGGCGGCTCCGCCCTCGCCCTTGGCGCTGACATTGGCCTGCTGGCCGACCTGCTGGGCGATCTCGGCCAGAACCGAATAGGGATTTTCGAAGAAATCGGCTTCGGAATAGCTGGTCTGGTCGCCCGAGGTCGAGGTCTGATCCTCGCCGGTCTTGGCCGACTTGCCGTTGTTCGGATTGGTTTCCTCGTTCTGCGACTTCGCCTCGTTCTTCTTCCCATCGGCCTGATCGACGGGCTTTTTCAGCCCCTTCTCAGTCGGCTTTTCGTCGGCGAGCTTGATCGGATTGAAATAGGAGGCGACCGAGGCCTTGGTCTCTTCGTTTGCGGCATTCACCAGCCACATCACCAGGAAGAAGGCCATCATCGCCGTCATGAAGTCGGCATATGCGATCTTCCAGGCGCCGCCATGGCCGCCTTCATGCTCGTTGGCACCATGCCGCTTGACGATGATGATCTCGTGCTTGCCTTGATTTTGATCGCCATCATTCATTTCAGTATCTCTCTCAGGCTAGCGGCCCAGGCGGACATGCGGGTCACGAGGACGCTCTCGCCGATCGTCACGGAGAGATCGACATCGTCGGCCTCGACATGGCGCAGCAGGGCGCCA
Organism: Rhizobium sp. AP16; assembly: GCF_000281735.1. Taxonomy (NCBI): domain Bacteria; kingdom Pseudomonadati; phylum Pseudomonadota; class Alphaproteobacteria; order Hyphomicrobiales; family Rhizobiaceae; genus Rhizobium; species Rhizobium sp. AP16. The sequence continues at coordinate 182,753 of NZ_AJVM01000073.1, forward strand.
TGATCGTCGAGACGAGCATGGAGGATATCGAAGAGATGGCGGGGGCCGCTGACGGTCACCGGGCCGACGGCGCCATCGAGAATGGATGCGGCCACCAGATCGGCAAGATCGGCGACAGCCTTGGCCGTCAGCGCTTCCGTCATGATCGGCGCAAGCACGGCGGCGGCTTCGATGCTGACCGTCTGTCCAAGTATGGTGGCGATCTGCGTCATATCAGCGGCGATCCTTTCGGCGGCCTGTTCCTCGTATCGAGTGCGAAGCGTGTCCATCTCGCCTCGGTGGGCTTCGGCCATCGCCTCGAGCGCCTGCTGTTGCCTCAGTAACAATTCCTGTGTCGCAGCCTCATGGCCCTGCGCATAGGCGTCACGGCGCTCGGCTTCGATATCGATCGGCGGTTCCACGGGACTGTCGAGAAAGGCCGGCGTCTCGTCGAAAATCAAGTCCGGGAGAGCGGCGGACGGGGGCAATTCCGCACTGAAATCCTTGAGATAGCGGGATAGCGTCGGGCTCATGAGAACATTCCCTCGCCTTTGCCGGCCGAAAGCCGCAAGTGGATGCCTCGACAGGCCCGTTGAATTCCCATGCTCAAAACGTCGATCATCACGCTTCCGGTTTCCGTCCTGCGGCCGCACCCTCCCGGCCTGACGCCGACCGTCTCCGGGATAAGGTGCAACCCTGCCATTGCGAGGGACCGTAGGGGGTCAAACTTGTGCGAGGATGAATGCGGCAGGCGCGGCGACCCTCGCCGCGCCAATGCAAAATCAGCTCGACTGCAGGAGGATCAGCACCTTGCTCGCCATGGTATTGGCAATCGACAGCGACTGGATACCCATCTGCTGTGCCGTCTGCAGCGCGCTTTGACGTGCCGAGGCCTCTTCCATATTGGTATCGACAAGATCGCCGACGCTGGTCTTGATGCCATCGCTAAGCTTCGAGATGTAGTCCGACTGATCGTCGATACGCGACTTCATCACGCCCAGCGTCGAATCCGCAGATGTCACCGACGTCAAAATCGAGTTGGTGACATTGATCATGTCGGTCAGTTCGGCATCCGTGGTGCTGTCGGAAATAGAGATCTCAGTGCCATCGGTCGGAGCCGTACCGGAATCGGCGGCCAGGAGGTAGTAGTTGCGGGCTGTCGACGTGCCATCTGAAGTGCCCAGCGTGTTGGCATCGATATTCTTCGTCAGCAGTCCGCGGCTCGCATCGGCGGTATCGATCATCAGGGTCTGCGAACTGTCGTAGTTGATCGACACCAGGCTGATCTGCCCACTCGAACCGCGCGTGAAATTGCTGATCACCGATTTCTGGGTGTCGGCCTGCGTACTGGTATTATAGAGCCAGTTTTCCCCGGAGAAGGCGGCGGATTGCGTCACCGATTGCAGTTGATCCTTGAGCTGCTGAATATCGGTGTTGACCGCGCTCTTGTCCGTGCCCGCTTCCTGCGCCGATACGAGCTTGGCGCGGATCTGGCTTACGATGCTGACAACCGTGTCCATGGCGGTGGAAGCGGTGTCGACCTTCGAGGCGCCAAGACCAAGTGCGTCGGTGATGGTGGAAAGGCTGCTCTGGTCCGAGCGCATGGTCGTCGCCATCGACCAATAGGTCGGGTCATCACTCGCGCTTCCCACGCGAAAGCCGGATGTCACCTGTTGCTGCACGACGCCAAGATCTTTGTTGACTCCACGCAACACAGTCAGCGCCGCCGAGGTGGCGCGGTTCGTCGTCACATTGCTCATCTGAAAACCCGTAATTCCATTGGGACTGGCAAACCGGACCAAACCGGCAGCAACGATCGGCCTCATGCCCGCCAGCGGGAATGATCCCCACGCGGCCCGTCGCTCAAGCAGGGCCTTGAAACGGCTCCGACCAAATCGGTCGGACGCCAAGCCCTGCGCAGATATTGCAAATCAGTTACCCAACAGGGTTAGCAAAAGCTTATGGGCGGCGGCAAGAAAGAAATGCCGCCGCCGGATCGCGACGCAAGCTTCGGTCAAGGCTTACTTAAAGAGCGCGAGAACGTTCTGCGCGCTGCTATTGGCGATCTGCAGCGACTGGATGGCCAACTGCTGCTGTGTCTGCAATGCTGTAAGTTTGCTCGATTCCTCTTCCATATTGGCATCGACAAGCTTGCCGACGCCAGAATCGATTGTGTCGCTGAGCGCAGAGACAAAGCTCGTCTGCAGGTCGATGCGGGTCGACAGAGAACCGAGCTGCGAAGCCGTGCTGGTCATCGTGTTGAGAGCCGATTGTACCAGGTTCATCGCCTGGGCGATATCACCGCTCGTCATGTCGGTGATATCGAGGCTGAAGACGGAGTATGATGTGCCGTTGATGTCCTGCTTCGTGCCGAGGATGCCAGACGTCGTGTCGATCGTGCCGCTGGCGTCGGCACCGAACATGACGTTGCCCGCCGATCCCGTATCGAACGAGTAGCTGGTGCTGTTGACCGCGACCGAACCGTCATTGTTGCGGACAAAGGACGATACGACCGATGCGGACGCGCCGTCGGCGGCGATCATCCAGTTCTGTCCGGAGAAGGATGCGGACTGCGCAATGCTCTCGAGCTGCTGCTGAAGCTGCGAGATTTCTTCCTGGACGTCAGCCTTGTCGACACTGTTTTCCGTTGCCGCGACAAGCTTGTCCTTGATCTGCTGGACGATGGTGATGGAATTGTCCATGGCCGTATAGGCGGTATCGACCTTGGCGGCGCCGAGGCCGAGCGCGTCGGAGACGGCCGAGAGCGCGCTGTTGTCGGAACGCATCGTGGTCGCGATCGACCAGTAGGCGGCGTTATCCGAAGCCTTGGCGACACGATAGCCGGAGGAAACCCGGTTCTGTGTATCTTCCAGGTTGGTGCTGATCGAGCGCAGAGTCTGGAGGGCGGACATTGCCGCGTCATTGGTCAGGATGCTTGTCATCGAAGGGTGCCCCTTATGGCTGAAATGGGAAGGGACATTCCGGTCTGCGGCCGGGAACGGCAATCAGCGTCATGCCTGTTAACCGGCTCTTAGGAGAGGTTAACCAACCGTTGCGTTAGTCGCAAATGACAGCATCAGGCTTAACAAAGAGTTAATGCACGCCCGAAAAGTTAACGAACATTACCGCGCATAGGCTTGCCGACAGGAAGCCGAACAAGCGGATGGCCGCCGGGCAAGCCCTTCAGGTCAGCTTCGCGCCATCTTGGGCGGCGTAAGATTACAGGCATAGTCAGTAAGGCGCGGAGTCGAGATGTTAGATTTGCAAGGCGGCGGATTGTCGGGGGAGGACCCTCGCCAACGGACGAGCCTCGACCCCGATGGCTGGCAGGCCCTGCGCCGGCAAGGCCACCGGATGCTCGATGACATGCTCGACCATCTGGAAACGCTTGCCGAAAAGCCCGTCTGGCAACCGGCGCCACCGTCGGCGCGCGCGCTCTTCAATGCTCCCCTGCCTATCGAGCCCACAGAACTCACCGATGTCCACGCCACCTTCCGCGATAATGTCCTGCCCTATGGCAGCGGCAATATCCATTCGGGATTCATGGGCTGGGTGCAGGGCGGCGGAACGGTTGTCGGCATGCTGGCGGAGATGCTGGCCGGGGGATTGAACGCCAACCTCGGCGGACGCGACCACATGCCGATCGAGGTCGAGCGCCAGATCATCCGGTGGACGCAGCAGATATTCTCATTTCCGGACACCGCCGGCGGGGTCTTTTTGACCGGCGCCTCTCAGGCCAATTTTGTCGCCCTGCTGCTCGCAAAAACGAGAAAGCTCGGCACCGGCGTCCGCGCGAAAGGGCTTCCCGGCGAACCGCGGCTCATGGCCTACGCCTCGAGTGAAGTGCATGGCTGCGTACCCCGCGCGGTCGAGATGTCCGGCATCGGCAGCGATCATCTCAGGCGCATCCCGGTCAACGCCGCCGGTCAGATCGACATCGAAGCCCTCGAGCGCACCATCATTCGTGACAAGCAAGAGGGACATGCGCCCTTTCTGCTCGTCGGAACGGCGGGAACGGTGAATACGGGTGCCGTCGACGATCTTATCGCCCTGCGGCGCATCGCCGACGCCCATGATCTGCATTTCCACGTCGACGGTGCATTGGGGGCGCTGGGTATTCTCTGCGACGATCTCGCGCATCTGTTCACGGGCATCGAGTCCTGCGATTCGCTCGCATTCGATTTCCACAAATGGGGCCAGGTGCCCTATGACGCCGGCTTCCTCCTCGTGCGGGACAGCGCCTGGCAGCGCCAGACATTTGCCTCGGAGGCCGCCTATCTCAGCCGCGCGGCCACGGGCCTGGCGGGCGGCGACTGGTGGCCCTGCGACTACGGTCCCGACCTGTCGCGCGGGTTTCGCGCGCTCAAGACCTGGTTCACCCTGAAGACCTACGGCATCAAGGCGCTGGCGGATTCGATGGCCGCCAACTGCACTCTTGCGCGCAATCTCGCCCATAGGATCGAGCAGGAACCCACTCTGCGGCTGCTCGCCCCAGTCGCCCTCAACATCGTCTGCTTCGCCTATGTAGGCCCGACCGGCGATGCGCCGGCGGAGATCAACGCGCGGATCGTCGAACATCTCCACGCCGAAGGACGCGTCGCCCCGTCCCTGACCCATATCAACGGACAACCGGCTATCCGCGCGGCAATCGTGAACCACCGCACGCGGCAGACGGATATCGACGCGCTGATCCAGGGCGTCTTGAAACTCGGTTCCCGACAGGATTTGCTCCCATGCTGATGACACGCAGCCTTGCTGCCGACCACACCCCCGAGACCGCCGAAAACTCCAGCCAAATCATCGGAATGCAGAAGATCGTCTCGCTTATCTATGCCGGCGGCGACGTGGCGCCGATGTGGAACGAGCTGACGCAGCGCATCCGCGCTGACGCCACCGATGCCGCCGCCTTGTTCGACCTGGCGACGATCCTGCAAACCATGGGTCGCGCCGATGAAGCGCGCCAGATGTTCCGGAGCGCGGTGGATCTGAGGCAGGATTTTTGCGTGGTTCACGGAAATGGACAGGGGCCGCGATTGCTGGCCTTTGTGACGCCGGGCGATTTCATGGCGAACACACCGCTGGATTTCCTCCTGGTCGACAGCGACTGCGTTCTCTGGCTGCATTATGTGGATGCCGAGACGACTGAGCTTGGCGATTTGCCGGCACACGACGTCGCCTTCATGGCGATCGGCGAATCCACCGAGAATGCCCCTGTGCTTGAACGGATGCGGACGTTGCTGGCCGATTTCGACGGCCCTATCATGAACGATGACCCCGAGCTGGTCAGCCGGCTGACGCGCGATGGCGTGAGCGCCATGCTGGCCGGCGAGCCCTCTATTCTGTCGCCAAGCACCTATCGCGTGTCGCGCGAGGATCTTGTCGCCGTCGGCGCAGGCACGAAGCCGCTCTATAAATGTGCCCCTGGGCTTACCTTCCCGCTCGTCGTTCGGCCGATCAGCACCCATGCCGGCCATGGAATGGACCGCATTGCCGACCCCTCGGGATTGTCGGCCTGGCTCGAAACGCAGCCGGTTCCGGAGATCTACGTCGCGCCCTTCATCGATTTCCGCGGCACGGACGGCTTGTACAACAAGCAGCGCATCGTGTTCATCCAGGGCAAGGCTTTCGCCAGCCACATGGCGCTGTCCGAGCATTGGATCGTGCACTATCTCAGCGCCGGCATGGCGGAAAGCCCGGCAAAACGGGCGGTCGAGCAGGCGTGGATGGAGGATTTCGACACTGATTTCGCGATCCGTCACAAGGATGGTTTCGACGCACTTTACCGTCGCATCGGGCTCGATTACTTCGGCATCGACTGCGCGGAACTTGCCGACGGGCGTCTGCTGGTGTTCGAACTCGACGTGGCAATGGTCGTCCACAACATGGATAGCGTTACCACCTATCCCTATAAGCAGGTGGCCATGCGCAAGCTGTTCGATGCCTTCATCGCCGCACTGCGGAACAAGGCGGCAGGTTAAGCCCCCTGCCCCAAAAGAAAAACCGCGCCTCCAGGGAAGGCGCGGTGAACTTTTTGCTTGGCTGTTGCCACCGGCGCGGAGCGCCGGTCCTTCCGCTTAACGGAAGAGCGACAGGATCGACTGGCTCGAAGAGTTGGCGATCGAGAGCGACTGGACGGCCAGCTGCTGCTGCGTCTGCAGAGCGGAAAGCTTGCTGGATTCTTCTTCCATGTCTGCATCGACCAGCTTGCCAACGCCCGATTCGATCGAGTCGGAGAGCGAGGAAGCAAAGCTCGTCTGCAGGTCGATGCGGGTCGAGATCGAGCCCAGGCGCGAACCCATGCTGGTCATGGAGTTCAGAGCGGTCTGAACCATGTCGAGAGCGCTGGAGATCTGGCCGCCGGTCATGCCGGTGATATCCAGGCTGAACACCGAGTAGGAACCGGTGACAGTACCGAGAATGCCCGAAGCAGTGTCGATCGTGCCGGAGTTCGCACCGAACAGAACGTTGCCGGTTGCGCCGGAGTCGAACGCGTAGGACGTGGTGCTGACCGAAACGGTGCCGTTGGTGCCGCGGATGAACGAGGAAACGACCGAAGCGGAGTCGCCGCTGGCAGCCATGACCCAGTTCTCGCCGTTGAACGAAGCGGACTGAGCGACGCTCTTGAGCTGTGCCTGAAGCTGGCCGATTTCTTCCTGAACGGACGACTTGTCAACCGAATCTTCCATGGCGGTGACAAGCTTGGACTTGATCTGGCTGACGATGTCGAGAGCGCTGGTGACGGCAGTGGTTGCCGTGTCGACCTTGGCAGCACCGAGGCCGAGGGCGTCGGAAACGGCGCCGATGGCGCTATCGTCGGACTTCATCGAGGTGGCGATCGACCAATAGGCGGCGTTGTCGGAAGCCTTGGAGATGCGCAGGCCGGACGAAACGGCGTTCTGCGTGCTTTCGAGATTGCTGTTGATGCCGCGCAGCGTCTGGAGAGCGGCTGTTGCTGCATTGTTGGTAAGAATGCTCGTCATAGTATTTGCCCCTTTGGCAGTGGTTAAATAAGGGACATTCCGGACCTAAAAACCGGTAACGGCATTCAGCATCATGCCTGTTAACCCCATTTGGTTATGGTTAACTCGCCGTTTCAATGGCTCTAGAAAACAGCAATATAGTTAAGAAAATCTGAACCATGAAACAGCAAAAAATATAAAAAAAACCGCGCCTTAGACAGGCGCGGTTAACTCATTGTTTAGGAATTTCGGCTGGCGTGGAGCGCCAGTCCTACTTCTTAACGGAAGAGCGACAGGAT